>CALKAJ010000147.1 GCA_937983305.1 uncultured Ignavibacteriota bacterium
GTGTGCCTTACAACAACCCGGCAGGATATCTATTTTTAGACCAAAAAAGAAAACTCGGGCTTGTCAAGCGCATTCAGAAACAAATCACTAAATTTGCCATTACTGTTGATGATCTGCAGATTATTAAAATGTAAATTACTCAATATCATTATGTTAGAATATCGTTAGTCAGAAGGCTAAAAACGACACCGCAATAAAATAGAACAATGGCAAAAAATTATAGACTACTAACAGAAAGTATCAAGGGACGAATCAACCCAGAGAACTTCGCACTGAAAAAATCATTCTCTGATGAACTTGCGACTGTTTCATACAGTGAAGTATTGACATACATTAGACTTGCAATGAAAGGTGTCGAACCTGAATACACCCAAAAAAGTAAAGATGCAGGGGAAAGAGTTAAAGAACATTTATCAAAAAAACTATCTGACGTTGTTTTTAAATATCAAGGCTCCGTAATGACTGACACTCATATTAAGGGTTACAGTGACATTGACCTTCTAACAATTAGCGATAAGTTTTATACCTATGACGCTCCTAGAATAAAACAGATTCTTGAATCAGTAGAGCAGAAAAACAGATATAGACAAGCTTCTATTGAAAAAATGGTTAAGGAAGTTAATACAAGCTCGTATCAAGGAAATGCACTTCAAGATTTAAAACAATTAAGACTTGATAGTGAATTGATTTTAGATGATGTATATGATATATGCGACACTACAAAGCCAAAATCAATCAAGATTAAAAATCAAAATTTAAACCGTGAAGTTGACGTTGTTATTGCCAATTGGTATGATGATGTTACTTCCGTTATCAATGACAAAGGAGAATATCGTGGGATTCAAGTGTATAATAAAGAAACCCATTCAAAAGGTAATGCAGATTTTCCTTTTCTTAGTATTAAACGAATAAATGAAAGAAGTTCTGATACTAATGGAAGACTAAAAAGAATGATTCGCTTTTTAAAGAACACAAAAGCCAACTCCAATCAAGAAATAGATTTAAGCAGTTTTGATATAAACGCTGTATGCTATGACATTGAAGTAGTGAAATATCAATCGCTTTCATTTTATGAACTTGTTCCTGTAATCTACAACCAACTTAAAGAAATATGCACCAATCAGACTAAATCGGACAGCATTATATCGGTGGATGGGAGAGAGTATATTTTTAGATATAATTCAACGAAACTTGATAATCTAAAATTGTTGCTTGCTGAAGTTGAAGGAATATTTATTGACCTAAGAAATACGCTTGTCTTATGATTAAAAAGAGACTTTTCATTGGTTCTTCGTCCGAAGAACTAAAATTAGCGGAGAAAGCAAAAGCAATTCTATCAAAAGAATTTGATGTAACTATTTGGAACGAAAAAGTTTGGGACACTTCGGTTTTTAAGATTAATCAGAATTTTCTATCAGATTTGCTAAAAGCAACTTTACAATTTGACTTTGGGATTTTATTAGGCACAAATGACGATAAAGTCGAATTTAGGGGTCAAGTAATGTTGCAACCAAGAGATAACGTGTTATTTGAATTGGGTTTGTTTACGGGTCGTTTAGGAACTTCTAAATGTGCATTTCTAGTTGACAAGGAGATTAAGCTTCTTTCTGATTTTGGCGGTCTGTCACTGGCAGTTTTTGAAAATGGCAATGAAAACAGTTTTGAAAATGCTGTTAATCAAATTAAAGACCTTTTCATTTCAAGTTCAGATGATGAAATCAACTTCTTTCCTTCGGCAACATTAGCTTCCGTTTATTTAGAAAATCTTATTGTTCCAACTTGTCGCTATTTAATTGAAAACAATGGATATGAACTTGATGGAATCAAATACAAAAAATGCAAGCTAAATATTATCGTTCCTGACAAAATTAATGATGATGTCAATCTTCAATTCGAGAGATTGAAATCTTCTATTGACACTAAAAATGTTTCTTTCAAATATGCAGGCAGACCGAGAAATATCAGTATTGATACTCAAATAAAAGATGAAACACTAGTGTTCATAGACTTCCCGACAATAATCACAGGAATAAATTATGCTATTTCAAACTTACTACCAAACGACTTTAATAAACTCAGTCCTGATTACGACTCAATCCTAGAAAGAGAATTAAGACGATTTATTACAACATTGAAAAAGTTATTGATAAAACACGGATTTGATGAAATGGTAGTTGTAAAAAGAGAAACAGACTTATGACAAAAACAGGAAGCCCAGCCCATAACAGCACCTACCCAAAAGTGGCGGTTCAGTGGTTAAATCAAGCTTTGTACATCTATCAAAGTTCCTGCTTGGTTGACAGTGAAGTGCTTCGAAATCGCCACCTTCGGGTAGCTGCAAACCGTTACCACCAATTATAAAGACAAGACAGAGAATGATTAAAACGAGAAATATATTTGAATTTAAAAGCCTCTTTATTAAAGGATTGCTGATTTTCATAATCTTAAACTCGACAACAGGATGCCAACCTTTGAAAAATATGAGTTCAAATGATTATATAATTGACAACCTACAAAAAAACGATTTTGTAAAACTTAATGGGATTTATAAAAATTCTCAAGACACTGTATTTGGACAAATTGTACATATGCCATACCGGGGCATAAATGAGAATAATAGGAATTTATTAGACAGACTATTTATCTTTATTCCTGACAAAGCATATGAAAATGATGTTACTGTTAAATTTGAATTTATTTCCAAGAGACAAGCAAATGTAAGTGCTTGTAAGAATGGACAGATTTTCCTTTCCAAAAAAATTAGAGGAAAATTTAAGAATGGGTATTTTTATGTAAAACCGAAAGTGTTTTTAATTCCGTTTTTTCCTGTTTTCTATGTTCATAATTTTGAACGAGTGAGAATTGGAAAAGTTGAAAATGACATAGTTGTTGACCATACCATAAAAATGTGGGGATTTGCACTTTTTGCGGGAGGCTCTGACAGTGGACGTTCAACTTCAATTTACAAGACAGAAAAACAATAACATGGTGGTAATCGAGTAGACGGCCGGTGAGCTAATGAGCCCACCGGAGCGCCTCTCACACCA
>CALKAJ010000148.1 GCA_937983305.1 uncultured Ignavibacteriota bacterium
TACTATCTCTCCTTCCTAAGCTCCAGTCTACTATCTCTCCTTCCTAAGCTCCAGCTTAGGAAGGCAAAGAATCAACACAGAATTGATAAAATCCTGTCCAAATAATGCGGATTCCAAAGCTGGAGCTTTGGAATCAGAAGAAAAGGAATGAATTTAAACCCTGACCCTGTAGGGGTTGAAATATAAAAACAAAATCCGTGAAAATCTGTAAAATCCGCGTACTCCGTGTTCCGAGTTCTTTCCGGATGTTCCCGTGTTCCGAGTTCTTTCCGGATGTTCCCCGTGTTCCAAGTTCTTTACTTTTTCTCAGCCTTATGAGCAATCTCGATTGAAACAAGTCTCGCAATTAAGATGACCGGGAACAACTGCCCAATCAGCGACTCCATCACCGTGAAATTCCTTGCCAAAGCCGTTGCAGGAATAACATCCCCAAACCCTGTTGTCGTCAACGTAATAAAACTATAATAATATGACTTTGCCTCATAATTTTCAAAAGGTTCGGCAACCGAAACAATAAAAGAATCCGGATTAAAAAAATCAAGTATTGAATAGATATAAGCAAAAATCAGACCAATTAGCAAATACAAAACTACTGCCCCCATAATTTTATGTATATCAATCTTTTTGTTGTTAAAAATATGTTTTGTGATTATAAAAGATAAAATCATAAAATAAATTATTGAACTGATATCGCTAAATAATCTTGCATCGGAATGAATAACCGAAGCAAACCACCTTGTCAAAAAAGTAAGGGAGGCAAAAACCAGAATGAGAATCTTATATTTCCTCTCATTAACCACTGACGCAACTCCGGTCACCAGAAGTACGGAAAAAAATATTCCCGTAAATATTTTATCCTTATCTCCGTCTCTTATCTGAGGTATAAGAACAAAAAGATAAAACACAAGAATAATGAGAAGTAATGTAAGACTATAATTTGAAGACCAGAAGTTTGATATTTTTTTTATTATTCTAATCATGATATATTATATGCTGCTAATTTAACAAAATATTAAACAGATTGTAATTCATAATATTTTCTTAATGAAATGAATAACTTTTTTATATAAATTTTTATAAATTCTTATAACTAAACAATAAAATAAATGACAATAAACGGTACAATAAAGGTAATTTACGATACACAACAGGTAAAAGATACCTTTCGCAAGAGGGAATTTGTAGTTGAATATGCAACGAATCCGGATTACCCTCAGCTTGTAAAATTTGAAATGGTACAGGATGCCTGCGACCAGTTAAATAAGTTTAAGGTTGGAGATAAAGTAAAGATTGACTTTGATTTACAGGGAAGAGCGTGGGTAAATCCAAAAGGCGAAACCGTATATTTCAACTCCTTAAGAAGCTGGAAGCTCACATCGGAGAGCGGTTCCGATTCACAGGGAAGCGAGCCTGAATTCAACGAAGTTCCCGGCGAAGACTTGCCGTTCTAACGGAATATGTCTCAATCAAAATTCAATATTCGTCCTGACAGAAATCTGCTCAAGCGGGAAGTTATTTCGCAGTCATTAAAAAAGACCGACCTTTTTGCAAATCTTCCTGCAAAGGACCTTGACTTGATTTCATCGGTATGTTCCATAAGGAAGTTGAAAAAGAACGAAATTATTTTTCTGGACAATGATTATTATACGGGGTTTTATTGCGTAGCCGAAGGCATTGTAAAAATTTTTAAAACGGATAAAGAAGGCAAAGAAAAAATTATACACATATTTCACGGCGGAAATACTTTTGCCGAAGTGCCGGTATTTGAGAACATAGATAAAATATACAGCGGAGAGGCGAAATTTCCCGCAAATGCAATGGCTTTGATGAATTCCACAAAAGTAATTTTAATACCCGCAATTGATTTTCATAATATTATAAAGCAAAACAACACCATTTGTTTTAATCTTCTTTCAAGTCTCTCAAAGAGACTAAAGATGCTTCAATCACAACTTTTCAATATTAAATTTCAGGATGTTACAAAGCGGCTTGCAAACTTTCTTTTAGCCGAAATTGAAAATAAAAAAGATATTGAGAAGATTTATAAACGAGATGCCGCTAATGAAATTAACCTCGATATTTCTAAAATAGATTTAGCCGCATATATTGGTGCAACTCTTGAAACCCTTTCCCGCACATTTAAAAAGCTTCAGGACTCCGGACTTATACAGGTTAAAGGCCGGAAATTAACTGTCCTTGACTATAAAGGTCTAAAAAGTATCCTCAACTGATTTTCCATTGTTTGACATTTGTCAAGGTTTGAAATAAACGATATTACTATTTTTGTAATATAAAACATTATTACAATTGGAAAAAATAAGTAAATTTTTCAAATGGTTCATACCTCCCGATAAGTGGAAACTTCCCGTGCTTCTTGCGCTTGGTGTTTTTACGGGGATGGTATTTCTTTTACTTCACATTAGCAGGGCGGGCTCGTATATGTCAGATGAGCCGGAGACCTGCATCAACTGCCACGTTATGTATCCTTATTATGCTTCGTGGCAGCACAGTTCCCACTCCAATGTTGCAATATGTAATGACTGCCACGTACCACAGGATAATATCATCAGGAAGTATATGTTCAAGGCAAGCGACGGACTTAGGCACAGTACAATGTTCACACTCAGACTTGAGCCGCAGGTTATTCGCATAAAGGAGGCGGGTGCAAATGTTGTTCAGGAAAACTGCGAGCGATGCCATTCCGCATTGCTTTCAACGGTTGACCTTGTTCATAATATGGCAAAGCTGAAAGAAGAAGACAACATTAAATGCTGGACGTGCCACAGAGAAGTACCGCACGGAAAAGTAAACAGCTTATCATCATCGCCAAATGCAAGAGTTCCAAAACAAAATCCGGTATTGCCGGAGTGGCTTGATAATTATTTTAAGAAAAATAAATAATAAAATTTAAATCATAAATCGTTATGGCAAAATTATCCGAAACAATTAAGCAAAAACCCTGGGTTGGATGGGTTTTATATGCAGGAACAATTTTAGTTGTTTTTCTGATTGGTTTAATCGGCAGTACAATTATTGAGCGCCGCAGTGAAACCGTTGTACTTCAAACAGTTAAGCCGATTGCAGAATGGGAACCGCGTAATTCCATCTGGGGCGAAAATTATCCGAGGGAATACGAAACTTATATTAAAACGGAAGATACATCATTTTCGAGTAAGTATCTCGGCTCCATAAACAGAGATGCATTGAAAGACAATCCGGACCTTGTAATTATGTGGGCAGGTTATGCATTTTCAAGAGATTATAATCAGGCAAGAGGACACTACAATGCCATCAAAGATATAAGAGCAACATTGAGAACAGACGTTCCACAGCCTTCGACCTGCTGGACGTGTAAAAGTACCGATGTACCGAGAATGATGAAACAGCTTGGCGTTGCGGAGTTTTATAAAAAGCCGTGGAAAGAAATGGGTCCGGAAATAACGAATGCAATTGGTTGTCAGGATTGCCACGACCCGAAGACAATGAATTTAAGAATCACAAGACCTGCTTTGGTTGAGGCATACGAGCGTCAGGGAAAAGATATAACATCGGCATCACATCAGGAAATGCGCTCGCTTGTATGTGCCCAATGTCACGTTGAATATTATTTCAAAGGTAAGGAAGAGAAGTATTTAACATTCCCGTGGGATAAGGGAATGTCAATGGAGCAGATGGAAGCATATTACGATTCCGTTCAGCACGTTGACTGGGTAAATCCACTTAGCAAAGCTCCGATGCTAAAGGCACAGCATCCGGATTACGAGCTTTATAAATTCGGAATTCATGCGGAAAGAAACGTTTCCTGCGCCGAATGTCACATGCCTTATAAAACCGAAGGCGGCGTGAAATTCACTGACCATCACATTCAGAGCCCTTTGAATAATATTGCAAATTCGTGTCTTGTATGCCACAGAGAAAGCGAAGAGACATTGATGAAAAACGTATTTGACAGACAGGATAAAGTATTGCAGTTGAATAAGCTCGCAACAAGTTCGATTGCAAAGGCACATCTTGAAGCAAAAGTGGCTTGGGAAAAAGGAGCAACGGAAGAGCAGATGAAACCGATTTTGCAGTTGATTAGACAGGCACAATGGAGATGGGATTACGTAGCGGCAAGTCACGGCGGCAGTTTCCACGCACCGCTTGAAAGCGCCCGCATACTTGCATTATCAATACAAAAAGGAGAGGAAGCAAGAAGATTAATCGGAGAATTGCTTGTGAAGATGGGCGTTCAGACTCCTGTTCAGCTTGCTGATTTTTCAACAAAAGAAAAAGCACAGCAGTTAATAGGACTTGATATGCCGGCATTATGGAAGGCAAAGCTGGATTTCATTGCGACAGTTGTTCCGCAATGGGATAAAGCCGCAAAAGATAAATACGGAGAAGTTTATAAATAGAACTTTTTTTTAAAACTCGTTACAACGAAGAACAACAGGGCTGTATTTGGGGCAGCCCTGTTTTTTTATTATCAAATTTCGTCTTCTTTGTTCCGGCAAATTAGATTCCAAAGCTGGAGCTTTGGAATCAGAGAAACTGGAGCTTTTCCCCTCATTCCTAAGCTCCAGAGCCTGTGTGAAAATACAGCCTCACAAAGTCTTCGGATAGA
>CALKAJ010000149.1 GCA_937983305.1 uncultured Ignavibacteriota bacterium
CAGGATTTTCCGTTAATCAGGGAAGTTTTACCGGCAACAGAAGAAACTGGTCAGTAGGCGGTTGCCCATTCGTTCCTTATGCAGGTACAGGCAATGCATCAGTTGTTAACTGCGGTGTTGATGTTATTAATGCAACTCCGTCATACTCAGTTCCTGATTTAATTTACTATAAGTTTAAAAATAATCCTGATGCAAGTTCAGTAATTAATTTTGCAATTCCGGGTGCAGGTAATCCAATAGCTACGATTACTACATTAACATTGGAACCTGCCGGACAGTTTGACAGTTGCATTTTCGGAACTGCTACAGCTTCTGCAAAAATACTAACCGGTTATAATCTTTCTACAGGTACAAGCAGTTGGACAATCAGCTTCTGGCTTAACGAACTTGTAACACCGGCTTCGACACGTTATCTCTTTGGCGACCCCGGTCATTCATTCAGATGTTTCATTGGCGGAGTAGCTCCAACTAACGGTGCAGTATTCAGAGGCACGGGAATGACTGATGTTCCGATTAATAACATTTTCCCTGGACCAACTGTAGTACACCTTGTATATGATTCAGCTACTACTTCAATATCAGTTTACAAGAATGGTGTTATAGATAATACTGTTATTCAGACAGCACCGTTGAATTTTACTTCCGGCACCGGATTCTCTGTTGGCGGATATAGCTCTTCCGCGGGAATTCAAAGTAAGATGGATGAATTCCGTTTTTATAAACGCAAATTAGATTCAGCTGAAATTGCCGCTACCTGGAATTTCGATTTAAACCCGATACCAACAAGCGTGACACCAATTTCGGCTCCTGTTCCAAAAGATTATGCTTTGTTACAAAATTATCCGAATCCTTTTAACCCTGTAACCAACATTAAATTCCAGATTCCTTCTGCAAAATATGTAAAACTTGCAGTATATGATATGCTTGGAAAAGAGGTTGAAGTTTTAGTTAATGAAACAAAGTCGGCAGGTTCATATCTGGTTTCGTTTGATGCATCAAAACTTTCAAGCGGTGTATATTTCTATAAACTCATTACAGGTGATTTCACCGATGTAAAGAAAATGGTCCTGATTAAATAATATTTGATTTTTTATGTTTCTACTAAAGCACGACTCCAATGGGGTCGTGCTTTTTTAATTTCCATTTTCTTCAATCTGTTTTAGATGAGATTTTTTAAACACGAATTGCAAAAATAATTTCCCTTTATGTCAACCTCTTCAATTCCGTTTGATGAATGCATTACGCAATCCCAATCATTGCAATGCCTCAAACCGAAATTATGCCCCAACTCGTGATATATTTCTTTCAAGGTTCTTTCAAGTAACATATTATAATTTCCCTGTCCCGAATAAAACTCTTCGTGCAGCCTGCAAACAGAAACCAGAGAATGTTTTCCTCCAAGCTGTGCCTCACCGAAAAGGAAAGTCAAAACCGGAACATACAAATCCACCTCCGTAAGTATTAATACCTTGCCTTCATATTTTTCTGTTAATTTAATTGCCTGTTCAATAAACCCTGTTGAATAATATTGCTTTCTTTCGTGAGAATATAATCCGCTGATTTTTATGTCAAGGAATATTTCTTCCGTGTGATATTCGGACTTCTGTTTTAAATGGAGTAAAACATCATTTAAAAGTGTTTTATTTGAGAATTTTACGGGTGCAATATATATTTTCATCTCAGGGAATTAGCTTTTCTTCAACCCGTATTTTCCGATTTTATTATAGAGTGTTACTCTGTCAATTCCAAGTATTTCCGCACTTCTTGAAATGTTCCAATCGTTTTTTAACAGAGTTTTTTCTATATATTCTCTTTCTATATCCGAAAGAGATAAATTCTGACTCTTAACCGTTTCGGTAGGAGTGTTTCCAAAGGGCAAATCGGAAATTTGTATCTGACTTCCTTTCCCAACTACTACAGCTCTTTCTATTGCATTTTCAAGTTCCCTGACATTACCGTACCAGCTATATTCACTCAGGAAGTTCATTGCTTCTTCCGAAATACCTTTTATTCCCTTATTCATTGCGGTACAAAATTTATTCAAAAAATAATTTGCTAAAACAGGTATATCTTTCTTTCTTTCCCTCAAAGGAGGTATGACGAGCGTAAAAACATTTAATCTATAAAATAAATCTTCTCTGAATTTTCCTTCTTTTACCATATCCTCTAATCTTTCATTGGTTGCTGCAATTACCCTGAAATCACTCGAGATTACATCATTTCCTCCTACTCTGTTGAATTTCTTTGTTTCAATTACGCGTAAAAGTTCAATCTGCATTTTGGTAGAAATCGAACCAATCTCATCAAGAAATATTGTACCTCCGTTCGCCATTTCAAATTTCCCTTTTCTCCTGTGATGAGCTCCCGTGAATGAGCCTTTCTCGTGCCCAAACAGTTCACTTTCAAGAAGTGTTTCCGCAAGTGCTCCGCAATTTACGGTTACAATGGGAAAATATTTTCTTTTACTGTTCAGGTGAATCGCTTTTGCAACAAGCTCTTTTCCTGTTCCGCTTTCACCTCTTATCATCACAGTAGTATCTGTAGGTGCTACAGTGCTTATCAATTCAAATATTTTTTTCATTTCTTCACTCTCGCCGACCAGATTATCCGGAATAATCATTTCATCATAACTGCTTTTCAGCCTGTAGTTTTCTTCCTTGAGAACTTTTTGGTCAAGTGCATTTTTTACGAGGTGATTTAATTCATCCGGATCAACGGGCTTGGTTACATAATCATAAGCTCCCTGCTTAAGTGCCTGTATTGCCGAAGGCACCGATGCAAATGCTGTAATCAGTATTACAATACAATCCGAATCAATCTCTTTAATTTTTGCGAGTAGTTCAAGACCGCTCATACCCGGCATCTTCATATCAAGCAATGCAAGGTCATATTTTCCAACGTCAAATTTCTTTAATGCTATCAATGCATCTTCCGCTGTTTCCACGTCATATCCTTCTTCCTCAAACCAGTGAAAAAGTGATTCTCTGACAATTCGTTCATCGTCAACTACTAAAATTTTAAATTTTTTCATTATCCTCTTTATTTATTTCAATTGGTAATAAAATATTAAATGTTGTACCGCTGATTGAGGTTTCTTCAACCTCAATTTTCCCTTTGTGAGTATTTATTATTCCATATACAACAGATAATCCCAATCCCGTTCCTTTTCCGGCATCCTTCGTTGTATAAAACGGATCGAATATATGCGGCAAATCCTTCGTATCTATTCCGCTGCCTGTATCAGTTATTCTTATCTCTACATTTCCATCTATCCTTCTTGTTGTTATTGAAATTGTACCTTCACCTTTTGATTGCATGGATTCAATAGCGTTGATTAATAGTGACATCAATGCCTGCTGAATTTTTTGTCCGCTGCAACTTATGAGTAAGTCTTCGCTTTCGAAATTCTTGTTGAGCTTAATATTATTTATCTCAAGATGGTGATTAATCAGTTTTATGCTTTTTTCAATTATTCCCGTTATGTTACATATATTAAATTCTTCTTTATCCGAGTGTGAAAATATTAACATATCTTTAACGATTCTTCCGCATCTTGATGCCTCATCGGATATTAAATCCAGATATTCTGTTAACTTTTCGTTTGAACCTTCTTTTTTCAACTTTTTTGATACAAGTTTACTATAAGTTAAAATTCCTTCAAGCGGATTATTCAACTCGTGAGCTACGGTTGCAGACAGTTTCCCGAGCGAAGCAAGCTTTTCCATTTGTACAATCTGCTCGTATATAATTTTTAATTCCTGTGTTTTTTCTTCTACCTTTACATTTAGTGTTTCAGACCATTCCTTAATTTCGTTGTAAGCTAAAGATAATTTCCTTGACATATCATTAAACTGTTTGAAAATAATTCCAACCTCATCCCTCTCCCTGACGGGAATCCTGTAATTCCAGTTGCCTCTGCCAAGCTCATCAATTCCAAATGATACCCTTTTCAACGGCTTATTAATCAATACGTAAATAAAAGTCCCGCTGATTGAGGATATTATAAGTGTAATAATTATGAAATTTATTATGATAGTCTTCTTAGTGCTCGATATTGATAAATCTGCTTTTTTCATTGAAACAACAACATCGAGTACACCTAACATTCCGACAGATTTACTGTGCGCGTGACAATCTGCCGTATAACAGTCTGTTTCATTTTTAATTGGATTGATTAAACCTACCGCTCGTTCATCTGCCGACACAAAAAAAGATCTGAATAATTCTTTACTGTCAACATTTTTTCTTCCGGCGCTCGTATGACAGGCTACACAGGATTCATTATTCATATCTACTTCCTTACCGATTTCGGAAGAATCTGATGAAAACGAAATTACTCCCTGCTTATTAAAAATCCTTACTTTTAAAAAACCGGGTTCATTTCCTATTGTTCTAATTGTATTATAAATGTCTTCCCTGTTATTATGAAGCATACTGTGACGCGTCGAACTTTTTATCAAATCACTTGCAGAAAATGCGGATTGCTTATGTATCTCTGTCAGCTCGTCTTCAAGGTATTTTATGGCAACATACGTATTAACCGCAAATACTATTATTAATACAACAGAAATTACCAATACGAGCTTAATACTAAGCTTACTTAACAACTTTACTTTCATAAGTCAAGTTATTTAAATTATCTGATAAAAGCACAAATTTCTAAATCCGGTAATGTAACTTATATCTTCTTAACTTTCAAAGTTAAGTTATCACGAGATAATATCACGCATACAGAATCTTTTTCAATTTTTTCGTCTGATACTGCATTCCAGTTTGTTCCGTGAAATTCCACTTTGCCGTCAATTTCTCCGGGTATTATATCCGTTATTGCTCTGACTTTTTGTCCGATAATATTTTCAATTGATTCATCTGTTTGGTTTCTTCCTGTAACCTTTCCTTCAAAATATTTTTTCCCTTTACTTCGGAAAATTATAAGTGTCAGTAAAGATACAAAAATGAAAATTAACATCTGAATATTTATATTCTCAAGACCAAGCAGAACTGCACCTGATACAACCAATGCTCCAACTCCGAAAAAGAAAATCACAAAGCCGGGCAATGCCATTTCAAGAAGCATCAAAGCAACACCGAGTATGAACCAGAATAAAGCACTAAATGTGAAAGTTTCCATATCAGGCTTTTTGTTTATTCGCTTCTGAGAATATCTTTCCTATTGATGCCACAAATGAAGATACATCAGTCAGATTAGAAGGTACTATCATTGTGTTATTCACCTTTGCAAGCTTTCCGAATTCAAGAAGGTATGATTCTGCTATTCTCAGATTAACTGCTTCCGCTCCGCCTTTATCTGTTATTGCCGTTGCAATTTCCCTGATACCGTTTGCAGTTGCTTTTGCAACTCTTTCGATTTCCTGTCCGCGGCCTTCAGCTTCGTTGATACGTTTCATCTTTTCACCTTCAGATTTTGCAATCGCTTCCGCCTTATCACCTTCAGCTCTGTTTATCTTTGCCTGCTTATCTCCTTCCGATTCCGCTATCAATGCACGCTTTTCGCGTTCAGCTCTCATTTGCTTCTCCATAGCATCTTTAATACTCATTGGAGGAATAATGTTCTTTATTTCGTGTCTCGTCATCTTAACACCCCAGGGCTCCGCTGCTTTGTCAAGGGCTGCTACAATTTCAAAATTTATTTTTTCCCTCTCTTCAAATGTCCTGTCGAGTTCAATTTTTCCTATCTCGCTTCGCATCGTAGTTTGTGCAAGTTGTGTTGAAGCAAATGCATAATTGTTGATTCCATAGGACGATTTTATAGGGTCAACTATCTGCATATATAAAATTCCGTCACCTTCTACCTGAATATTGTCCTTTGTTATACAGGTTTGAGGCGGAACATCAATTACCATTTCTTTTAATGAGTGCTTATATGCTACTCTATCTATAAATGGTACTAAAATATGAAAACCGGCTTCGAGAGTTGAACTGAATTTTCCTAATCTCTCTACTATGTAAACTGTTCTCTGAGGAACTACATAAGCTGTTTTCATTAATACTATAATGATAAACAGAATTAAAACAATAATAATAATTGTAGGTGCCATATTTTTTAAATTTAGTTTATTGTAATATAAATAATATTTTTTTAAAAAATAGTACAAATTTTTGACTGTATAATATTTCAACAATATGCAGTAAATCACTGTAAAATTATTCAACACCATCTAACTTGCTATTATTTAGTGATTTACAGAAAATATGGAAATCAGTGTTGTATATTTCAACAATTTTACCTCTTTTTATTGTTTAATATTTATACACTAAAAACGCTAAATACTATAATATCAATAGGTTATGAATTTGGCACGATATTTGCAGTATAATAAGCAGAATTAAACATAAAGGAAAACAAAAAATGGTATTCATAATTTTAGTAGCAACAATCTTAGTTGCAGTAGGCATTGAGGTACTCTTCCTCCGCAAAAAAAGAGCTTTAGCACACGTAAACGAACATTCAAGCAGTCCCGTAGTTTTCAACAGAAGCAGTCTCGAAATCCCGGAAGGGTATCATTTCTCTCCCGGACATACCTGGGCAAAAGAAGATTCAGGAAAACTGAATATAGGAATTGATGCATTTGTATTAAAAGCACTCGGAAATTTGAAAATTGACAAGTTAACTCCTGCGGGAAACAGCATTAAAAAAGGTGACGTGATATTTGAAGCAACCGCAAATTCCAAAAGAGTAAAATTCCGCTCACCGGTTGACGGTACAATTGATTTTGTAAATAACAAAATAATCGGAAAACAACTTACCGATGTTTATGGTGAGAACTGGGGTGTAAAAGTTACTGCAGGTTCTGATCAGATTGCCAGACTGCTTAGTGACGGAGCCGCCCTCGATTGGATGAAATCCGAGTTCCGCAGATTAAAAGATTTTTTAAGTTTTAATTCATTTAAAGCTGAACCTATTGGAGCTACAATGTACGACGGCGGTAATGTTGTCGAAGGCGTTGTTTCTGATTTTGACGAAGACTTAGTAGTTGAATTTGAAGAAAACTTCTTAACATTCTAAGAAAATGTCAACCGAGAATTGTCATCATAAATCTTTTGACGACGTTAAGTGTGTCTGGATGAAAAGCGGAACAGTTGATTATAAGCTTTGCGATATGAGTTTTATGTGTGAAAATTGTGCCTTTGATAAGAAAGTCAGAATGGAACTTAACAGGTTCAATTCAACTGACGAAGATAAAATCAGTTCATTCTCATTTGATACAATTTTCGAGCTTGATATTAACTCAACTTCATTTACTCATCCCTATTACAGGTTTGGTAATAGTTTAGTTTTGAAATACTTTATCGGGAATAATTATTATATCGGTCTCGAAGAGTATTTCACTAAAATTGTAAATGGTTCCTGTGTTGCAAATTTTTCCTCTGAGACTCCCGAGATTCATAAAGGAGAATCAATATTAAAATTATCCGGAAACTGGGGAGAGCTCAATATCACTGCTCCTTTCGATTTCAGATATCTTGAAAAATTTGAACCTACAGACGTGTTCTCAAAAGGTAAAAGATGGTTCGGTATAATCGAAGCAGATAAGATGAAATTTCTCCACCTTGCAAATAATTCAGCAATAGAAAAATTTGACAATACTAAAAAGAAACTTAGAAAGTACTATGTTAATTCTAATCAGGTCGGTGTTACTATGTATGACGGAGGTGAAAGTCTAAAACACCTTTATCAGATTATCGGGAAAAAAGAATTCCTGAAGTTAGTAAAAAAACTGACCGGATAAAATTTTTTGTTTTCCATTTATACTAAGACCCCATTATGGGGTCTTTTTTTATTGGAAATAAATATTTGTTTCTTTTTTTTGCAATTCTGTTTATATTAGAAAAATTAAAAAGGAAAATGGAAAATGAAATCTTTGTTATTTTTTTTATTTGTATTGTTTCTTTTTCCTGCAGTAACTCTAAAGGCAGGGGTTTTAGATTCACTTATCAGCGGTAAGAAATATACTTTCAGAACTGATAATACACAGTACGACGCTGAATATCTCAGCTCGGATTCTTTGTTTTACAGAATTAAGAGAGAAGGTAAAATTTTAAAAGTACTGAAAAGTGATGTATTAATGTACAAAGAAAAAATACCAGAAGCTTATGAAAGGATTAATTCAACTGACACAATAAAATTTGTTTCCGTAGAAACTAAAGATGGGAATGATGTATCGGGACAGATAATCAGCAGAGATACAATTTCAATTGTTCTTAAAACCGGCTCGGGCGTCATTATGACAATACCATTGAGCCAGATTGAATCAATTACAGAATCTAATATCGAAATTGTTGACGGTGAATATACAATCAAAGATCCTAACTCTGCAAGACTGTTTTTTACGCCAACTGCCAGACCAATAAAAAATGGCTCAGCAATCCTTTCGGTAACAGAGTTATTTTTCCCGATGGTAGGAATTGGAATTACCGATTATGGAACTCTTGTTGGAGGTATATCTCTAATACCGTTTTCTAACAGCCAGCTCTACTATATAAACGCAAAAATAACACCATACCAGTCACCTGAATTAAACTTTGCAGGCGGTTTTATTTATATGAATGCAACTTCAAATAATTCTAACGGTGTTTCTATTCCATATATAGTAACTACCGCAGGAAACAAATACTTCTCATTTACGGGGGGTGCAGGGCTGTCTTTTACAGGAAGTAATGAAAACGAAGTTATGTTGTTAGCCGGCGGTGAAATACAAACGTCAAATAAATCAAAACTAATTTTAGAAAACTGGATATTCACGGGAAGAAAATCAAGTGAACATAATTTCTCTTTTGCAGGTTTCAGAGTATATGGGAATAAATTATCCGCCGATTTTGCTTTGTTTTATATCTGGGGTACGAAAAGTTCAGGATGGCCCCTCCTTCCCTTTGTAAGTATTACTTATAACATTGATGTATTTCAAAAATCAAAATAATAAATATTATGAGAAAATTTATACTTCTTTCGGTTATTTTTCTCTCTTTCTCTTCTCTTGCAATATCTCAGGTTAAAGTACTGGGAAAGAATTATTATGTTGGATTCGGACTTTCATTAGACTTTTTTACTAATTCCGAAGTGAGCAGATATTATAACGGTATTGTTGGAAATTCCGAGCAATCAGTTGCTGAAGTTGATTTCAGCCTCGGTTTAAAGCTCAGTAAAAATATTTCGGTAGAGTTTGCTCCTTCTCTTATTTTTACCGTTGCTCCCTCCTATGGCGGATATCCATACGACTACTGGGATGATGACCCTTGGTGGTGGTGGGACGGCTCCCCAGCCGATAATACTTACAAATACACTTATACACTAAATAATGCCAATCTTTTTGCTCTTCCGCTTAATTTAAAAATGAAGTACTATCCTTTTAACAGAGGCTTAAATGGCTTTGAAGAAGGTTTAAATTTTAATATTTCCGCAGGAGCTATGTATCTGAGTGAAAGTTTTTCCGGAACTTATCGGGCAGCAGGAACAAGCACTGATTTGCCTTTTAATATTACAAGCAGTGTTTGGGCTCCCAATGTAACTGTAGGATTGGGTTTCAATTACAATTTCGATTACACGCTTCTCGGCTTCGATGTTAATTACAGATTTGTCCCTATGCCTCTTGACAGGAAATCACCGCTCACAATTTCTAATGCAGGAAATTATAACAGTCTGAATTTTAAATTTAATATCGGTTATTTATTCTGACTTTCTTAGAGATGTTTTTTTACATTGATTATTGTTTTTACAATACTTAAGTTGCTATTAGCAACTAATTTTGTTCTCAAATTTAATCAAACTTTTTTATGAAAAAAATTTACGTATTACTTTTTGTTTTACTGATTACCGGTTCTTCATTTGCACAAAATGGTGTCAGATTAATCGGTTATGATGCTTTAAGCATGGGACGAGGAGGTACCTCAATCGGTTTTTTTGATTCACCTGAATTAATGATGACTAATCCGGCAGGTATTTCTTTCCTTGATAAGTCAGCTTTGAATGTTGATTTCTCACTGATGGCACCAAAGACACACTTCAAAAACACTTTAAATGATGTTGACGGCACTAATAACTATTTTCCGCTTCCCTCAGCCGGATATGTCGGAAAAATAAAAGATTCGAAATTTACCTGGGGTGCAGGCGTTTATATGATTGGCGGAATGGGTGCTGATTTTTCTTTGAAAAATGCACTTTATCGCAATCAGTCTTATTCGTTTAACCCGTCGGATAGTACTTATTATCCCGTTAAAGGCGATTATACAAATCAGGAATATCATTCAATGTTTGCAGTGATGAACGGCGGACTTTCCGGTGCTTACAAAATCACTCCTGAATTTTCAGTTGGTGTTACTGCACAGCTTGTTTATAGTATGATGGAATTTAAAATGCCTTTTGGATTGAATCCTTCAATTATGCAAGGCAGCCCGATGCCCGGAATGACATTCGGTCAGCTTTTCTCGATGTCTCCTCAAATGGGTGGATTTGGATATTCGGAAGTTGTTGCTTCCGCCGATATGAAAAGTCTTAATGTAGTAACTTTTAACGGTAAAATCGGACTTGCCTACAAACCGAATAGCAATCTATCTTTCGGTTTAAGCTATACTCTTCCTACAACCCTTACTTATAAAAACGGTAAAGCAACAATGGATATGTCAAAGCAATTTGAAGATGCAATGGGCAGAGCAGTTATGGGTTTCTATTCACAACCCGGAACACACGGTGCGCCTCTTGATACAGCTTTCAAATATGTTGGTATGAATTTTGCTTCAATGGGAATTGATTTATCAAAAGGCGTTTATGCAGAATACGACCTTGAAGTAGGTATGAAACTTCCTCAATCAATCGGATTTGGTATGTCATATAAAGCATCAAATACTGTCAGATTAGGTCTTGATTTTGAGTGGATAAACTGGAGCAATGCATTTGATAAAATGTCAATTAAGCTTACAAATGGGACTAATTCGAATGTTAATACTATGATGGGTAGTCCAAATGTAAATATTGATTTCCCGTTAAACTGGAAAGATGCCGTAATAGTAAAAGTCGGCGGTGAATTTGATGCAACAAAAGAAGTAACCTTAAGACTAGATCGGAAGAGCGTCGTGTAGGGAAAGAGTGTAGATCTCGGTGGT
>CALKAJ010000150.1 GCA_937983305.1 uncultured Ignavibacteriota bacterium
GGCGCTCCGGTGGGCTCATTAGCTCACCGGCCGTCTACTCGATTGGCAACTGGGCGTTGATTTCTCAGTCTGTATTTCAGTCATTTAAGGTTTTTTCAATCTGCTCCAAACTGTCAACGAAGCACAAATTTATTTTGTTTTTTTGAGGGAGGGCAACCCTAAAACCGCCCTTAAAGGCGGTTACTTGGGCTGGCTTTGTAAGCTCTTTGGCAAGCTTTGGTCGTGCGGTGGCTCGTGGGGCTTGCCAATGTGCTTACAAATAGGGAAGGCAATTCCACTATCCTCTTATGGTTTTACCCAATGCTTCTAATAGCTGTGGACTGTCCTCTAAACCAATTTTTGCTACTGCATAGAACTCACTCATCCAGTCATCTATTTGTGCAAATGCTGCATCTTTGGCTTTTGTCGCATCTTGCGATTCCCCTTTTTCTTTCAGGTAAACTGCTCTTGCCACATCCAATTCAGAAATCAATGTGTTTGCTGCTGTTAAGTCGTCAACAGAGATTTTTAAACGAGCTAATTTGGCCTGAATCGTTGTATCGACAGATGTAACGCTATAAAATTTCTTTGCAGCTTCTAACCATTTGATATAAGTCCGTGGCATTATACCAGTAATTGCCAATTTGTCAGCGGTTAATGAATCGTTACGAAATACAACTTTAGCTTTTTTGCGGTGGGTGTTAAATGTGTCTTCTAATTGCTCCTTTTTACTCGTAAAATCGGCGTAAGCGGCAGATGTTTCATCGTCTTCGGTTTTGTTTGCATCGTATGCAGTTCGGGTTTTTGTTAGTAATGCTTTACCTTCTGCAATAACTGTCGAATCGTAGCCTAAATCTGCCATGATTGCTGAAATTTCAGGTTGGGTTTCTGCATTTTCCAATGCGATGCGATACAATTCCAATGTTGCTGTGTCTGTAAGTTTTGTTCGTGATGCCATAGTTTAATTTTTGAAGGTTTATAATTAATTACTTTTGGTTTTTTCGCTTTTACAATTCTGTTTTACAGGCTTACAATTGCGTTTACCCTACTCACATTTTCACTTTTCGGATTTGGAATTGTATTTTCCGAACGTACAGCAATATTTACACTACTCGCCTGTCTGTTTTTCCTTTCTACTATTGAATTTTCCGAACCTACACCTGCTATTTTCCAACTTGTTACTGTATTTGTAAAAATAAATGTTAAATATAACGAAAATACTTTTCGTCAGAACAGTGTTAACACTTCAATTTTGTTAAAAAATTAGCAGCAACTTTCATTCTTTTGAATTGAAGGGCATTTAAACGAACCATAAGAGCAATACACACAACAATCACCTTTCTTAGGTTTTAATACAGTTTTACACTTCTCACATTCATAAAAGAATTGGCAAGAATTTTCGGGCATGGTTTCCTCTTTTTG
Organism: uncultured Ignavibacteriota bacterium; assembly: GCA_937983305.1. GTDB lineage: Bacteria > Bacteroidota > Ignavibacteria > Tepidaquicellales > Tepidaquicellaceae > DSSM01. The sequence continues at coordinate 1,402 of CALKAJ010000150.1, forward strand.
AAAACCACATTCAGGACAGGTTATTTTCGATTTTAGCAAAATAGGCTTCATTATTTTCCAAGCCTTAATATTCTAAATGCTCCTCGTACAACAATCAAGAAAACGATAGAACCAACTATCAAATCAGGATACTTTGATTCGGTAAGTAAAACCAAAACCCCTGCAAGAATAACACCTCCATTTATTATTACATCATTGGAAGTGAAAATCATGCTTGCCTTCATGTGAGCTTCTTTGCTTTTTGATTTCTGTAGAATATATAAACAGGCTGCATTTGCTATTAATGCAAGGATTGAAACGCCAATCATTATTCGGTAATCAGGCATGGCTTCTGAGCCAATAAATCGTCTGGTTACTTCTATAATCCCTAAAAGGGCTAATGATAGTTGAAAATACCCACTCAAACGAGCTACTTTCTTTTTTCGTAAAACTGTTGAACCTACTGCCCAAAGACTTAATCCATACACAAAAGAATCAGCTAACATATCAAGTGAATCAGCAACTAACCCCATTGATTTTGAGATAAGACCTGTTGTCATCTCAATAATGAAAAAGGTAAAGTTTATTATCAATACCGACCAAAGGAGTTTTGACTGAACTTCTGAACTTTCTAGTATAACCTCACTTTCATCAATATTTTCGGTGCCAGATAACTTTGCTCCAAAATTTAATGCTTCCAACCGTTTTAGAATTTCTTCATCAGCTTCGGAATGAAAGACTGTAAGGTTCCGTTTTTCAATATCGAATTCGAGTTTTTTAATAACATTTAAACCATCCAATTTCATCCGAATCATATTTTCTTCGGACGGACAGTCCATTTTTGATATGTGATATTCTGATTTTAACATTTCGTACAATTTAAGCTTTCTTTTTCGAGCTGAATAGTTATATGTTTTATGCTGAACTGCTTTGCTAATTTTTCTTTCAATTCGTTCAAAAGGCTGTCGGTATTTTGTGTTGATGTTAACACATGAACAGACAAAGCATTCTCATTTGTACTCATTGCCCAAATGTGTAAATCATGCAAGTCTATTACTTCACTTGTTTCAAGAATTGCAGCTTTTACATTCTCAAATTTGATAGTATCCGGAACAGCATCCAATGCAAGCCTGATTGATTCGGTAAAAAGTTTCCATGTTCCCCATAATATTACAAGTATGATTATAAAACTCATTACAGGGTCAATCCATTGTAATCCAGTTTTTACAATCAACAAACCAGATACCACAACGCCTAACGACACACCAGCATCGGCTGCCATGTGTAAGAATGCCCCTTTAATGTTCAAGTCATCTTTCTGCCCTTTTAAAAACATAAGAGCGGTAATGGTATTTATAAAAACACCTATTCCGGCAACTATCATAACTTGTGTTCCTGCAACAGGTTCAGGATTTTTGAATTTTCCAATTGCATCCCAACCAATCGCAATCACTGCTCCAAATAAAAGAAAGGCATTTAATACAGAAATTAAAATAGTTGTTTTCTTAAAACCATAGGTAAAGCGTTTTGTTGGCTTTTTGGTTGACATCCATACGGCAAACCAGGCAAACACCAAACCAAGTACATCACTTGCATTGTGTCCGGCATCAGCCAGCAGTGCCGAAGAGTTTGCTATTAAGCCATAAAATACTTCAACTGCAACGAAAACTATATTTAACCCTATACCTATCGCAAACGCTTTGTTATAGCTGTTTGTATCTGAATGCGAATGTCCATGACTGTGATTGTGTGCCATAACTTAATTGATTAAAATATCCATCTTTTAACTTTAGACATATATTCCTTGTATTCATTACCAAGTTGATTCAAAAGAAACTCTTCTTCCAACCTAACCTGTACCTGAATTACAATTACTCCTGAAACTAAAATAACAACTGTGACAGCGTTTGGGATTATCAGAAATAATCCGATGAATACAATGATTACTCCAAGAAAAATAGGGTTTCGAGAAATGCCAAACATGCCTTTTGTGATAAGGTTTACCTTATTTTCATTATCAATTCCTATACGCCATTCGTTTGCCATATTACGCTGTGCAATAAATATTATTAGGAAAGCGAGATGAATCAAACCAAGCCCTACCCAAACTAAAATGTCACTTTGTAAATATTCAATTGGAACTAAATATTGCATGGTTGAAGTCAAAAAAGCATTTAACAGAATGGTTGCAAATGCAAAAGCTGAAATGATTTTGTAGGCTTTCCCAACATAGTTTATTGCTGTTTCTTCCTTGCTAAACTTGAAGGGATTTATCCCTGTTCGTTTGTAAGTTACATAGCTTGGCGCAATGAAAAGTGCTATTAAAAAGATGCAGTAGTATAAAAATAGATATGTGCTCATACGTTAAAGTTTATGATATACAGGCTGTCGAAATTCGACAACCTGTATAAAATACAACTAATTATTATTCTCTAAACTTGTTTTACACGGTATGTTTTTTCAACATCAGATATGTAAATTAGACCGTCTCCGGGATTTCCTGTGCGTCCTTGTTCCGATATTATGGAAATTATTTTTTCCACATCTTCTTTATTACTTACAATTTCGAGTTTAGCCACAGGACTATCCGATATTGAAAAGTGCGTTGAAATGGAAGGGTCGTCGTTTTGAAAATTGCCAGTACCTTCTGCCATCGAAATGGTAATGTTTGGATATCCGGCATCCATTAGCTGATGAACAATGTCGTTAACCTTAAATGGTTTTACAAATGCTTTTATTTCTTTCATGATTTTAGTTTTTAATGTTCATGTGAAGTTTCTCCTTTTCCTATCTCAGAAAGTAAATAGTAGGCTGAATTCAAAACAACTTGTGTGTTTTCAGGTAAGCTGTCAACAAGGGTTATTTGAGTGTAACCATCATCTTTAAGCCCTGTAATAACTTCGACCATACGAAAAGCCATTTCTCCGCTGTTGTTATGCCCTGAGTCATTGTCTGCATGAGTATCAGCTTTTTCTTCTGTATCATGGTCGTGTCCTTCGTGTTCGTCATTATCTGCGTGAGCATCTGCTTTTTCTTCCACACCAAGGTCGTGGTCATCATGTTCGGCATTTTCTTTTGACTCCAACGCTTCGTTATCAACAATAAAAATGTACGATTTAGTTCCCTCAGTAACTATGGCATCGTTGGGTACTGTTTGGGTAAATTGTTTGTCGGTGTGCAAATGCCCTGAAATATACATCCCCGAAATAAGGCCGGAAACCTTTTCATTTAATTTGGCATGAATATGTACAGCTCTCGAATTGGCTTCAAATTCTTTTCCGATGGCAAAGACGGTTGCTGTTAACTCTTCACTTGGGCGGTTTGAAACCGTAAAATGAACCGTTTGACCTTCTTTTACAAGATGAACATCTTTCTCATAAATCATAAAGTCGGCATGTATTTCACTGTTATCGGTAATTGCAAAAAGTTTGTCTTTGGCATCAACATAAGTCCCAACTTTAATATTCACTTCATTCACAAAGCCATTTATTGGTGCTATGATATTTACAGTATTTGAAATATTCCCTTCTTCAATTTTATCAGGAGAAAGGTTCAGCAATTGCAAACGTGATTTTAATCCTTCGTACTTTGCTTTTGCTGTATTGTATTCTGATTTTGCCTGCTGATAATCTTTACCTGCTCCAACATTGTTTTCAAATAGTTCTTTCTGACGTTCGTATTCTTTTTCCAGGAATTCCAGTTTATTTGCTACTTCCGAAAACTGTTCCTGAAGAACAATATAATCGGGATGTTCAAGAACGGCGAGAAGCTGCCCTTTAGCTACTTTGTCACCATGAAACACTTTGATACTTTTCACATTTCCACCAACAATTGCAGTTACATCGGCACTGCTTGAAGGAGCTACTTCGAGCTGCCCGTTAGTTTTTACCACGGTGGTTAAATTCCGCATTTGAATAGTTCCTAATTTAATTTTTAGGGCTTCCTGCTGATTTTTATTAAGTATAACTACTCCCTCTGCACCACTCTCTTCATGTTCTTCACCTTCATGACCTTCATGACCTTTATTATTTGCAGAGTTACAGGACATCAATGTTGCAATGGCTATAATTGCTATAAATATTTTATTTTTCATTTTTTTCATTTTTAAAAATTATTTACCTGTTATATATTTTAATTGAGCAGACAATTCAAAGTATTCTGCCTGTTGATTTAGAAACTCCTGTTTTGTATTAATTGCCGATTCCATATTTTGAATAAACTGAACATAGTCAATGCTCCCCAATTTATATCCTAAATTAGATGCCTGAATTTGTTCGTCTGCCAATGGCAAGGCTTCATTTTTGTAATAATTAATAACTTCAAGCAATGCAAGGTATCTGCTAATCTGTTGATTATACCCTGCTTTTATTTCCAATTCTTTTTGTTGATATTGCTGACTTGCAATTTGTGCGTTTAAATTTGCAGCTTTCGTTTTTCCCGATTGAGAGAAAAACAGCAATGGTACAGTAACTCCTGCTTCCCATCCGTAGAACCCCGAATTGCCATCAACCGATTGCATTTTATAGCCAAGGTTTAATTTCGGCAAGAAATTGGCTTTTTCCGTTTTCCATTCCGATTCGGCAACATTAATGGCAGTAGAATAGTAATTCAATAAGGGACTTTCTATTAATGAATCGCTCTTAGAAACTACATCAAAAACGTTTTGCTCAAGATTTTGAATGTCAACATCAAACTCCGATGGATACAACAAGTATTGATTTAGAAGTTGCAAACTTGCCAAATAATTGCTTTCAGCTTTCTTTAAATTTACCTGCAATTCTTTATACTTTGCCGAAGCGGAAAGAAACTCAATTTTTGAGCTTGCCTGTGTTTTATACCTCAATTCAGCAGCTTTCTGAAAGTTGGCGTATAAGGTGTCAAGTTCCTTAAAAAGCAGCCATTGTTGTTTAAAATAAGCAGCATTATACCAAGCGATACTCACATCTCGCAAAAGCGTTTTTTCAGTTAAATTCAATCCCATTTCAGCCTGTTGCGTTCGTGCATCGGCTAATTTGCTTTTTGCAGGAATACTAAAAATATCAATGTCTGATTGCCCAATTCCTAGTCGGTTTTGAACTCCCGGCAACCCATTTCCAACTTCTTCTTTTCCGGTATAAATTGATGTGCTTCCAAAATCATAAGCTGTTGCTTTCAAAGCTTTTTGCTTGTCAATCTCCATTTGAGCAGCCTTAATTGAAGGATAGTTCTCATTAGCCCTTTCAATAACCTGTTGAAGTGTTAAACTTGTACTTTGAGCCTTTAGATTACCTGACAAACCTACACCTCCAATGATTAAAACCATTGCTATCACAGCCGTACTGGGTACAGGAATTTTAACTTTAAATTTACCTGTTTCAACAAAACGATACAGGATAGGTAAAACTATTAAGGTTAGTAAAGATGAAGTAAGCATACCTCCAATTACTACTGTTGCTAAAGGTTGCTGTACTTCTGCACCTGCCGAAGTTGAAACAGCCATTGGGATAAATCCTAATATATCGGTAGAAGCTGTTAGGAAAATTGGACGAATACGTCTTAATGAACCTTTTTTAATAATGTCGTTAATATTAAGGTTGCCTTCGGCTTTAAGTTCATTAAAACCAGAAATAAGCACCAATCCATTTAACACTGCAACACCAAACAAAACGATAAAACCTACTCCTGCAGAGATACTAAAAGGCATATCACGTAGATATAACGATAAAATTCCACCCACAGCTGCAAAGGGAACAGCAACGTATATCATAAGAGTTTGCTTGAACGATTTAACTGCAAAAAATACCAGCATAAAAATTAACGCCAAAGCAAGCGGAACCACAAAGGATAAACGTTGAGATGCCCTTTCGAGATTTTCAAATGCACCACCGTATCGAATATAATAACCGGAAGGCAATTCCAGTTTTTCATCTAATGTAGTTTGAATTTCTTCAACCAGTGATTTTATATCCCTGCCTTCAACATTAATTCCCACATAAGTTCTTCTGTTGGTATTGTCACGGCTTATTTGCATTGGACCGGGCTGATAATTTATTTCAGCCACTTCCTTAATAGGCACTTGGTTGCCATCGGGTAAACTCACAAATAAATTTCGTATATCGTCAATATTTGTGCGATGTTCTTCATCTAAACGCACCACTAAATCGTACATTTTTTCACCTTCGTAAATTGTGCCTGCAACACCTCCGCTAAAAGCAGTTTCGATAAGCGTATTCAATTCTTTAATTTTCAGACCATATCGCCCCATTTTATTGCGGTTATAACGCACGGTTATTTGCGGTAAACCACGGGTTGCCTCGGCTTTTATTCCTGCAATTCCGTCTATACCGGCAATAAGTTTGGATATTTCTTCCGCTTTATTTGCCAATATATCCAAATCATCGCCATATAGTTTTACCGCAACATCTTCTCGAATTCCTGTTAGAAGTTCGTTAAAGCGCATTTCTATTGGTTGGGTAAACTCAAAATTGATACCGGGCAACACACTTACCTTTTCCCGCACTTTATCAATTAATTCCTCTTTTGTTTCCGCTTTTGTCCATTGGTCTTGTGGATTTAGAATTACAAAAATATCGGCTATGTCAATAGGCATTGGGTCGGTAGGTAAATCGGCAACACCAATACGGCTTTGGATACTTTCAATTTCGTCAGGAAAGTTTTCCAATACGATTTGTTCTAACCGTGTAGATGCTTTTTCTACTTCAGTCAAAGAAGTTCCCGGTTTAAGAAATGCTTGAAATGCAAAATCGCCTTCATCGAGTTGCGGAATAAATTCAGCTCCCATACGAGAGAATAAAAATCCGCCAAAAATCAATAATAT
>CALKAJ010000151.1 GCA_937983305.1 uncultured Ignavibacteriota bacterium
TCGCAAGTGCTCCTGTATGCGAAGATGCGGCTTTCTGCCCGGAAGCGGTTTTTGCCGCCTTAATTGCAATAACAGGTTTTTTAGGGGTTATCTCTTTAGCTATTTTTAAAAACTCTTTGGTATTTGCAAAAGACTCAAGATATAAAGTTATCACTTTAACATCATCATTATCTTTCCAGTATTCCATTACAGTATTTTCGGTTATATCAGCTTTATTACCTATACTGATGAATTGTGAAAAGCCAATGTCACGTTTGGCAAGAAGTGCAAGAACTGCCGCTCCGAGAGCTCCGCTTTGAGAAATAAAACCAATACCTCCGCGAATAGGGTCACTCTTAACAAATGTGGCATTCATTGATACTTCCGGTTTCATATTTATCAAGCCCATACAATTAGGACCTACAAGACGAATTTTATATTTTTTAATTTTTTCAAGCAATTGTTTTTCAAGACTTGCTCCTTCTTCACCTGTTTCTTTAAAGCCGGCAGTAATTAAAACAACGGCATCAATTTTTTTTGTGTGGCAATCATCAATTGCCTGTAATGCGAAGTTTTTACCAACCATAATAATTGCTAAATCAACAGGCTCTTTTATTTCTTTGAGAGATTTATAAACCTTAAAACAATGAATAACATCAGCTTTGGGGTTAATCGGATAAATCCTTCCCTGATATCCAAATTTGACAAGATTATTTATCAGCTCCCAGCTTAATGTTCCCGGCTTGGATGAAGCTCCTACAACGGCTATTGATTTTGGATATAATATTCTGTCAATTTGAGTATGCATAATGATAAAATTTAATGTTTAAGGATTTATTAAAATAGCATTTTAAAATTTTTAATAAAATCCGAAAACTAAGTGTAAAATACTTCTTCGAGAAGTGAAAACTTAATTAATGTGGCTGTGATAAAATCCAGTCTTGATTGAGGTTCGATTAAATCCCTTAAAATAATATTTTCTGCGGAGATATAGACTTCTTCAATAGATTCTCTGATATGGTTATTTAAAGGTGTCCAGGTTGATTGGAAACCGTAGCCAAGTTTACCCCATATAATATTTTTATTCAAAGAGCGTATTTTTCCGTCTATTGAAAGCGAATCTTTTCCGTGAAAGTTATCCGCAAGGTCAATTCCCTTAATTTCAAAAAGCCTGTAATTTGTGTCTTTAATTGATTTTTTGGCAATTCCTTTAAGATATAAGTCTTTGTAACATTTCCATTTTATCTGGTCAACCAAATCCAGTTCTTCGTCAAAATCATCATTGAGAAGCACTAAATAAAGTTCTTCAATGTATTCACCAATTTCCTCCGGCTTTTTTAACATCAGCATTTCAAGAACTTCAAGGATATTGGAAACATTAATAAACCTGTCTTTATCCTTCAAATACCTTATTGCATATCCGAGAATTAAGTCGTAATGATTTGTAAGAGTTTTTACAAAAGGTTGAAGAACGAAAGGAATATAATCATCAAGAAAATATTTATAATTTTCAATGTCATATTTTCTTTTTCTGCTGTCTCTTACCAAAGGTAATAAATCCTCAATGGCATCGTGCATTGCGGCAATAGCTCCATACTCAAAGCAGCCTGCTAAATTGAAATTCAACTCAATGGCAACGCCTCCGACACGATTAAGATGAGAAGCCGAACTGATATTACACTTTCTCTTTAGTTGAAGAAAAATGTATTGTTCAAAAATCTGCTTTATACTTTCGGAATAAGGACCATAAAACTTTCTTAAATCATCAAGATCCGGAACGATATTGTAAAGAATCGAGGAATGTATTTTCTGATAGTATTCATCATCTTCCAGATTTGTTCTGGCAAAAAAAACTTCATCAGGGGCAGTATAATCGTGCTCTCTTACTTTCAATCCGGGTTTGAAATTAATATCAA
>CALKAJ010000152.1 GCA_937983305.1 uncultured Ignavibacteriota bacterium
AATCAGATGAATCAAGGTTCAGACAATTTTGCAACTGAGATGAAGATAATTGATAATTGAAAATTGAAAATGGATAATGAAACTAAAGATGAAATAGCGGCAAAATATATAGAGATGAATATTGCACATCCTTTTATGGAAGGCAATGGCAGAAGCACCAGAATTTGGTTAGACCTGATATTGAAGAAACGTCTGAAAAAATGCGTGGATTGGAGTAAAATCGGGAAAGTGGAATATATGAATGCAATGGTGAAAGGTCCCGTAAACATTAGTGTTTTGAAAAAGCTACTTAAAAATGCTTTAACCACAGAGATTGACAGCAGGGAAATGTTTATGAAAGGAATTGACTATTCCTATTATTACGAAGAAAATTAAAAGAAATAAACGAATCTGAAACAAGAGCGGAACTAATAGATCCATTGTGTGGGAGTTAAAGAACTGCCGCCCTGTTATAAATGCGGTAAGTATCGGTTATTGGAAGATGCAAAAAATATTTTAGGAGACACTGCAAACATCAACAAATTATTTATGAAATAAAGAGTAAAAAATGAACCAGAATGTCAGAAATGATAAGCCTTCCTTATCTCCTCTATTAGATGAATTCCGAATTGCTCTCCAAGATGAAATTGAAGTAGCAAAACGTAATGCTTCAAACAGTGCAATTCCTCTAAGTAATGGTCAAAAAATTGCAGAACGAGCAAGTGCATATCAATATGCCTTCATGATAGATTCTGTTTTAAATACACCTGATGGGACACCGGGCGATCTGATAGTTTCAGGTAAAGCTCCAATAGAAGTAACGATTGTATCCGTAGAAGGCTTACGCCTTGTATTAAGTATTGGAATCGACTTAGGGCAATTTGTTCCAACAGCACGTCTACAAACTAACCTTACAATTTTAATGAGAAAACTGATTGAACGAATAGAGGTTAATGCCAACTCTCAAAATCCAGCAGCTGAAAGAATGCTTGGGAGTGCTCCTGTAGATGGAAAACCGTACAAGATTACTGATAAACCAACGTTAAATGATGAACAATTGAATGCCCTTCAGTCTGCATTAGGGAGAAATCTCACAATAATATGGGGACCACCTGGTACAGGTAAAACACATACAATTGGGACAATAACAGAATATCTTTATAAGCAATCCCGTTCTGTCCTTCTTGTGTCTCATACAAACATTGCTGTAGATCAAGCAGTCAAACATGTTGCTAAAACAATCAAGGAGAAGCTTCCAGAAGGCATATTAATACGTATTGGTGAAGTTCGAGATGATGTTCTTCAATCCGATTTCCCTGATGTGTTAATTAAAGTCCAAGTAGAACGGCGATCACGTGAACTTATCGAACAAAGAGAAAAATTTATTATTCAAAAACAACTTATCTCTGATGAAATGACTGCCATACAGGAAGAAATTACGATTGTAGAATGGCTAAAATCTGCAAAAGAAGAAATTGAACTTATTGAATTAAAAAAACTGGATATTGAAAATTTAGAGCAAGAAAAACAAAAATTAATTGCAAAGCATGATGCCTTAAAAGAACAGCATAGTAACCTATTGGAAATACATAAACACATAGCCAGAATATTGGAACTACAAAAAATTATATTAACCAAGAAAGAGTATTATTCGAATTTAACAAATAAAATTAATATTTCTCAAAACGAATATGAGCAATTAACAAAAAAAATAGCCTCTCGCATTGAACTGGCTGAACGAATAAACAAATTTAGAAATGAGAGTAGGGCATTGCCTTCACAAGAAGAGCAGAAAGAGGTTATTTCGGCGTTATCAGTTCAAATCTTGGATATACGTAAAAAATTTGAAAGTACACAAAACGAATTAAATAAAGCTAATGAACTCTTATCAGCCGCGCAGAATGTAGGCACTATTGGTCGAGTCATTCGTTTTCTACCAAATCCAGAAAAGCAAAAGGGAATAATAGAAAATCTTTCACATCTTTTTAATACTCAGAATACAGATTTAGAAGAAAAGCAGAAGATTTTTAATTTTGAGAAAGGTAAACTTGAATATATTGAAAGAATTAATGAGGAGCTAACCAGATACGATTACATAGGCACTATGCCTGTTGAGATCGAATTAAAAAAAATCACTGACCAGAAGTTAAAACATCTTTCTGATAAATTAACAGAACTTGTTGAAGAACAAAAAACGTTACAAACATCCTTTCATCAAATTGAAGATGAAATTGCACAACTCTCAAAGGAATTCGAAGGGGATGTTAAAGAACTTTATATCGGTATTTGTTCGCAACTCCAAATGTTTAAAGAATTACCAAAATCAATTGAATCAATTGAAGATCAAATTAGTCAAATTGAAAAACAAATAAATAATCAATTATCTCATTTAATTTCAATGATTAATCAATGGGAAGAATTTAAAGGGGATTCTTCCTTATTGACTGAGCGTTTAAAATTAATTCGTGATGCACATAATACTCTATCAAATAAATTTAAGTCAGTTGATTTAGAATCTCTTTTGAAAATGCTTTCAACAAAGAAATCAGAAATTCTAAAATTGATCAAACCAATTGATGAGATTGATGCAAAACTTGCTTTAATTGAACGTGAGGTCATAAATAAAGCCTCTATTATTGGAGCCACTTTAACAAAGACATATCTGAGTGATGATATTCAAGGCAGAAAATTTGATACAGTTATTCTTGACGAAGCATCCATGGCTCCAATTCCTGCTGTATGGTCTGCGGCTATCTTAGCTCAAAATAATTTAATAATCGTAGGTGATTTTAAGCAGTTACCTCCAATTGTCCTATCAAAAAATGAATCAACTATTAAGTGGTTAGGTAGAGATATTTTTGAAGCTTCAGGACTTAAGGATAAATATGAAAATAATACTGATTTACCCGAATATTTTATTAAGTTAGTGAAGCAACGTAGAATGCTTCCAGAAATAGCAAAAGTGGCAAACTTATTTTACAACAATGAGCTTCAAAATGTATTTACGACACCTGATCAATATGGCGGTTTCCAAAATTTTACCGAATGGTATATAAAGGATTGGCCTCATGATAGCCCTGTCACTCTTATTGATACCGGGCCTTTAAATGCATGGGTCACAAGTGTTGTGAAGAATGGAAATTCTAGCCGATTAAATTTTCTTTCAGCAACAGTATCAGTCGACATTTCTCAGCAATTATTCTCATCGAGCATAGAAAAACGGATAGAAGGAACGTCAAAACGTATTTTAATTATTTCACCTTATCGTGCTCATGCAAAACTCGTGAGTCTATTGTTAAAAAGTCATGCCAACATTCAAGATGAAATAGTTGCTGGTACAGCACATAGTTTTCAAGGGTCAGAAGCCGATGTCGTAATTTTTGATATGGTAGTTGATGAACCTCAATTTCGAGTGAATTTATTCATCCCAATGTTAGATGAACAGATAAAATGTTTCTTGAATGTGGCTCTTACACGAGCAAAATTCCGTTTATTTATTTTAGGTGATTTTGATTATTGTCTAAAACTTGGAAAAAAGGCTTTTATCGGAAGTACCTTAATTCCTTTTCTTTTAAAACAGTTCTCACGTATTGATGCAAGAACTATTATCCCGGATGGTTTAGCAGCACGTGCTGCTAAAACACAAATGTCAATGCTCGGTGGTGAAATTGATCCTGCTTCAGATAGAATAATTGTAACACAAATCGATTTTTATCGAATTTTATCAAGCGACATTTCCAGAGCAAAAAATCGTTTAATTATTTATTCGCCATTCATGACACCTGATCGTGTCAGTTTTCTTCTGCCCCAACTTCAAGCCGCAACAGAGCGCAATGTCCAAATATATGTTATTACGAAAGCTCATTCGGAAAGATCGAATTCGGAATTAATGACAATAAAGAAAATTGAAACTCAACTTTCAGAAATAGGAATTATTGTAATTCATAAACTTCGAATGCATGAAAAGCTTATTTTTATTGATGAAAATATAACATGGTCTGGCTCGCTTAATCCTTTGAGCTTTTCAAATACTCAAGAAATTATGGAACGTCGTAATAGCAAAACAGTATTAGCTGATTATTTTAAGATATTGAGGCTGCAAGAGTTACTTGAAGTTCAGAGTAAACCTGAATCGAAATGCCCAATTTGTGGAAGTGAAATGATTGCTGCTGAAGGAGCAGATGAACCTTATTATTGGCGTTGTTTAAATGACGAATGTTTCACTCGCGGTATAAATCAACCTTATCCATTTAATGGATTATTAAATTGTGCAAACTGTAATGCGCCTGTTGAGTATGGATATTGGGGTGACTATCCGCATTGGCGATGCAAAGAAAATAATAGGCATAGGCAGAAAATATTTAAGTCTCATTTACGTTTGCCTAAAATGGCAGCTCTTGTGCCTAAAAGAGAGAGAAAAAAACTATGTAGTTTATTAAAAATAGATGATTTTGATGAATACGTGATAAAAACAACATCAGAGAATAGTTTATTTGATTAAATCGATGTTTTCGTTTTAAGAAAAAATAATGGCTAACAATAAATTCCAGTCTGATGCGAACTGCAATCAGGCGACAATTTTACTGCACCTTTGAGTTAAGGCTCAATTTTTTAGAAAGTCTGTGTCGCAGTTCGCACTGATGATTTTGTTTTTATCAAACTTCTTTTAAAAATAGTTTGTGAGATGAAGTAACTATCTCTGATAATACAAGCTCAACATCGTTTTTCGCTTGAAAACTAAAAAAAGGGGCGGGGCAACGGCTTATAACACGGGGCATCAAAAATGGGCTTGAAAGGCAGCCCACTTCAGATCGTACCGAAAACGTTAATTTGCATTTTCTTACAAAGGTTGCGAGGTATATTGAGTGGTAAGAAGATATTAGAGAGTAGAAATATTTTTTCCATAGATGGGTTCGTGGGGAAAATAGGAGAAAGGTGATTTAAAATATTGATTGAGGAATTATGTATTTGATTTTTTAAATAATAATATTTAAGTTTAACCAATATAATACGATAAGTACGATTTACCCGAATGACGTTAGCAAGGGTCATCAGGGTTTTGTTAGAAAGGCAGATACTTTTAAACAGTTGATTTAGTTGTATTGAGCGGGATGAGAATTTATTGATTGTTATACAAACCATAAATTAAATACGTTACTGTTAAGACTAAAAAGATATTTACGCAATTTATGCTAAAGGAAGCGGAACAGATTAAAAGCCGGTTAGACCATCTTTATTTTGAATTAATCGTATGATTTAAAATTATTTTTAAATAAACAAATGAGTTACAAACAAAATAAATATATTAGAAAAATTACCGCCATATGGCGTACATACAATTGTTATATGCCATTGTTTCCAAACGTAATAAATCAACCCGAACGAAATGAAGAAAGAATTAAATCACTATATTTACCAAGTTTCAATTCAAGACTTGGTGAATCGTTATAACAACAGCCAACTTAATCTTGAACCAGATTTTCAGAGAGATTCTGTTTGGACAGCAAAAGACAGGAAAAAATTAATTGAAAGTCTAATAAAGAATTATCCTTTACCTGCAATCTTCCTTTATAAAAGAGAGGAAAAAGGTAAAATAATCTATGATGTTATTGACGGCAAACAACGACTTGAAACGGTTTTCTTTTTTATGGGAGTTATTCGGGGAAAAAGATTTAGCTTAAAGGCTGAACTAGATGATAACCCAGAAGAAACGATTGAAATAGATTGGAATTACTTAAATAAAAAAGGACTTAAAACACTCATTACAGACTATAAGGTTTATACTATTGAGGTTGATGGAACGTTATCCGATATAATAGAATTGTTTGTCCGAATTAATTCAACAGGTAAAGCCCTTACGACAGCAGAAAAACAACACGCAAAATATTTCAAAAGTCGATTTCTTAAAACGGCTTCTTACATTGCTCAGAGAAATGAAGACTATTTTATTAGTAATGGAATATTAAGCTTTGGACAAATTTCTCGAATGAAACATATTGAACTAATTTGTGAAATTATGATTTCAATTGGACAGAAAGATGTTATTAATAAAAAATCTGCAATAGACAGAATAATGGATAAAGGTCTGAAATCATCTCAGCTTTCCAAACTAAAAATAAAAACAATAAAAGCTTTAAATCGTGTTGGTACAATGTTTCCGAATCTTTTTGAAACAAGGTTTATACAACTTTCAGATTTTTATGTTCTCGTTGTTCTTATTTCAAACTACGAAGATGAAGGACTCATTCTCACTGACAAGAAAAGAAATAAACTTGCATTCGATTTATTAGTGAACTTTTCAAATGGGGTAGATATAGTGAGAGAAAAGCAAAAGAAATTAAAAAATATTGAAGAATCAGAAGGCAGTTATAGCGAATATTTACTAACTGTTCTTTCATCAACAGACGACATATCCCAGCGTAGAAACAGGTTAAAAATATTAGACGGAATATTACGAAATCTATTTGCAGTTAAGGACAAACAAAGGGGTTTTAGTCAAGAACAACGAAGATTAATTTGGAATTCAACCGAAGAAAGAATCTGCACAGTTTGCGGGGAGAAATTAACTTGGGATGATTTTACCATTGATCATATAGACCCGCATAGTCGAGGTGGACGTTCAATTATTGAAAATGCAAGTCTTATGTGTCGCAGAGACAACTCATCAAAAGGTAACAGAAGATGAACTGGAAAAAACAACGGCATATAACAGCGGCTAAAATAAATTGGCTGCATTGTGCTAATAATGAAAATTTATTTTACATTTGAAGTGTGGTTTTCAAAAGAAAATTTGTGCTTCAAAATCGCCAACCTCTTTTTAGCCGCAAATCGTTAGCTACCATTATTTTAGGACAGTGTATAATCAAACAAAATGACATGGAATTGACAAAAAAAGTAATAGCACCAGCAGCAATAAATTCACTGACAGAAGCATTGACTAATATCTATTGGTATAAATCAGAGCTTCGGAGTTTCATAATGAACACAATTAGTGACCCTTCAATTTTATCTAAGCTGAATTGGGAAGACTATAAACGAAACATCGTGTCGACACTTGTAAATTTCTTAGCACAACATCAAGACACTTATCAAAACGACCTTTTAAAACTCATGAGTGAAGTGTGCATAATAAATGACTACTCTCATCTTGAGAGAGTTGATGACGGCAAAAAAAAAGCAAAAATTGCCTTAAAATCTGTGGAAGCATTAAGGCAACAAATGAAAGGACATCAAGACCTTGTTGAACAGCAAAAGAAACAAGAAGAACGAAGAGCAAAAGCTTATGAAAAAACTTTGAAGATAAAAGGTGTTCAGGAACGACTTGAAGAAATAAAATTAGAGTTCTATAAACTTGTTGGTTCAACCAACCCACAAACGAGGGGTTTTCAACTTGAAAAAATAATCAAAGATCTTTTTACATTGTTTGACTTAGATCCGAAAGCGTCTTTTAAAATTACAGGTGAACAAATTGATGGAGCATTTACATTCGAGAATGTTGATTATCTCTTTGAGGGTAAATGGCAGCAGGACTTAGTAAGCATACAAGACTTGGACGCATTTAGTGGTAAACTAGCAAGGAAGCTTGATAACACACTTGGACTATTTCTTTCAATAAATGGTTTTTCGGTCGATGCAGTTAAAGCACATTCAACGGGCAGACGACTTATGATACTTATGGACGGCTCAGACATCATGGGTGTTTTAGAAAGTCGAATTGACTTATTGCAACTTCTGCTACGGAAACGCAGACATGCTTCTCAGACAGGAAATATTTATCTTAAGTTAAATGAAATCATTACGGGATTGTAAATCGGTAGATAATGAAAAAAAAGAAAATAAATAATTTCACGGAATTATATGAAGCAACTGTCTCAGGTGACAGTTTAATTTCAGGCTTTATACAAGGTCATTTAGTCGTTGAATTTCTGTTAATAAAAATAATTGAGATTAGTCAGCCCAAACTACTTGAGTTAGCTGAAGGACTAAATCATTTAAGACTTATTCAACTTACTTATGGATTAGGCCATATAACAAAAGGGCAGACTGATACATTGATTTCTATAAACCAAATGAGAAATAAGTTTGCACATCATTTAACATATGAGCCACCAATTGAAGATGTAAAGCAAATTTTTATTAAGGCCTCAAAATCGTTTCATGACATGACGGATGGTATAATGCAAGGTATAGAAGAACTCGAAGACAAAACTAATATTAACGAATGTGAAGAGTGGGTGATACCAGAATTGTTTGTTCAGATTTCATATGATTTACATTCAATTTACAATGATTTAGGAGGCGACATTGAAGACTATTAAAGTATGAAAATTTTAACGGCAGCTAACACGGGTTTTGCGTTAGGCGGGGTGACTTGCAAACTTGGAGCTTTGTGCTTCTATTCAAGTTCAGAGATGGTTGACAGTTATTTGCACCGAAATCAAGAAAGAACGCAAAGCCCAAAAACGTTACCTGCAATTTTTGGACAACAGTGCTAACTCGAAAATTTGACAGAAAAATATAAAAAGAAATGGAACAGGCAATAGACGAACGACCGACAACTATCCCGACCAAACCAAGAAATGGATTTATCGCATTTTTGCTTTCCCTTATACTTCCTGGGCTTGGACAAGTTTATAACGGACAACCTAAAAGAGCTATAATATTTTTTGGGTTGCTTCTGTTTTTCCCTTTGTTATTTGGCTTAACTCGTGGGACAACTTTTTTTTATGGACTGTTATCGTTATTAGTTATTGAAGTAGCATTGAGCATTTACATAATCTTTGACGGAGTGAATAATGCAAAACGTCAAAAAGAATATATCTTAAAACCATACAACACTTGGTATTATTATTTGCTAATTGCAGTTGGAATGTATGGGATATTAGTGA
This sequence comes from uncultured Ignavibacteriota bacterium, assembly GCA_937983305.1. Classification (GTDB taxonomy): domain Bacteria; phylum Bacteroidota; class Ignavibacteria; order Tepidaquicellales; family Tepidaquicellaceae; genus DSSM01. Next base: position 8,868 of record CALKAJ010000152.1, read on the forward strand.
TTTACGATACAAGCACAGTTTTGGGAATACAGACTTTTAAAATTCCGACAACTTCAAACAATCCTACATTTCAGGTTGGTGACTGGCTTGTAGCTGATATGAGAGCATATAAAAACACCGAACCTGACTATGGAGACATTGTAGTTTATTCAAGACCTGACGGAAAGATTTATACTTTTCGTGTAGTTGGACGACCTAATGACACCATAGAATTAATTGACAATATTGTAAGCATAAACGGCAAACTGAGCAAAGCAACATTTATTAAAGAGACGAACAATAATGAAATGCCAGTAGTTGAGTTTGAAGAAGAACTTCCAAACGGACACAAGCACTTAATTTATAAATTTAAAGTGCCTTACGACAACACTAAAATGAATATCAATAATATTGTTGTGCCTTCAGACAGCTATTATTTACTAGGTGACAATCGAGACAATGCAGTTGACAGCAGGTATGAGGGTTTCATAAGCAAGGACAGAATTAAAGGGCGAATTGTCTACAGCTACTGGGGTCGGACAGGAACAAAAAGATTGAACATTGACTTTAGAGACAAATAAAACGGCAGGTAACACGGGTTTTGCGTCACCACGCCCAAATAATATATTTGCCTCCGCTTCGGCTTGACAAAAGCGGTGGTCATGGCGACAGCAAAGCCCGGGAACGTTAAAGAAAGTCGCCAGTGAATTCCGGTCCCGACGAGGCGGGATGGGAAAAAACTAACTTACAGCGAAATGACATTGGGGTTTAGGGAATCTGATTTTAAAAAAAATTTATACTGAGGCGAATGTTTTTTTCTGTTTTATTCAATATCAAATTCGTAAATCAACCTGTAATATTTTTTTGTTACTGTCCACCAATCAATTTTATTGTTCTCTGAGTATTTTCTTACTAAAATATTTAAATTTTTGTCAGTCGAATAAAGCAATGTGTATTTATAACGATTTTTAGGTAACTTATTTTGCCAACCAAATGAGCCAACATATGCAGTTTTAGAGGAATCAGGAAGGAGAGGAGGAGCTACTTCAAAGCTATAATCCAAGCTTCCGAAAAATTCTTTATTCCATACGGAATCAACTAAAAAACTAAGAGAGCCCCAAAAGTAACCTTCTAAATGTTGTCCGTAAAGTGTATCGTTTGAATTATTTTTCAACAGAAAAAATGGTTCTCTGTAATATTCCGATCCTTTTATTTCCGGAAGATATTTTATTTCGATATTATGATTGGACTTATAATACTTGATTATTTCTATAAAAACTTTTTCTCTTTTGTGTTCGTAAAATTGGTTGCTTTTTTGAAATTTTAAATTTATCTGAATATTTGTTTCATTTCCGGCTAATGAGAATGGATAATCCAGAGCATCTTTTCCAATAGTTATATTTTCAAATTCAACAGATAAAATATATTCGGTTTTTTCTGAAGGAATATTAAAACTATTTTCGAATTTCGTGGCTGTATCTGAAAGCAGTTTAATTTCATCGTTTGAGTTTTTCAGAAGAACCGAAACCCGTGTTTCTTCAAAAGCAGAACTGAAATAATTGTAATTGAAATTTAATTTAGTTTGTGCAAAACTGTTCAAACTAAAAGTAAACAGCATATAAAATATAAAATATATTAATTTCATTAATATTTGATTTCCTGTTTTATTTCCTTTGGTCAGCATTTCATTATTGTAAAACTTATGCTTTACTTTAAGCTGCTGAATTTAAAAGGCATCGAAAGAGTATTTTTCTTAGCGATGCCTATAACAATTAATAAAAAACTAAGAAAAGCGTTTAATTATTTCGTGCATAATTTTAATGGCGGCTTCGGGGATTTTGGTTCCGGGTCCGAAGATGGCTGATGCTCCGTGTTCGTAGAGGAATTGGTAGTCCTGAGCGGGAATTACTCCGCCGCAAATTACGATGATGTCTTCTCTTCCGAGCTTTTTTAGTTCTTCGACGAGCTGGGGTAAGAGGGTTTTGTGGCCTGCGGCGAGGGAGCTCATTCCTATGCAATGGACGTCGTTTTCTACTGCCTGCTTTGCGGTTTCTTCGGGAGTCTGGAAGAGAGGACCGACGTCAACGTCGAATCCCATATCGGCATAGGCGGTTGCTACTACTTTTGCTCCTCTATCGTGGCCATCCTAGATCGGAAGAGCGTCGTGTAGGGAAAGAGTGTAGATCCCGGTGGTCGCGGTATC
>CALKAJ010000153.1 GCA_937983305.1 uncultured Ignavibacteriota bacterium
GGCGACCACCAAGATCTACACTCTTTCCCTACACGACGCTCTTCCGATCTAGAAGACCCGGAATATTATTTCTACTCTCCTAAGATGAAAATTATTCCCAAAGATAAGGTTATCGCTCAGTCGGTATTTTTATATATAGAAGGAGTCCCCGTTTTCTGGATTCCATTTGCTGTTTTTCCTGATAGAGCAGGAAGGTCTTCCGGATTAATAGTCCCCACTTATGGAAATGATGCAACTTATGGAGTTTATTTCGCTAAGATGGGATATTTCTGGGCAATGAGCGACTACACTGATATAAACTTCACTGCTTCAATATTTACCAAAGGACGATTTGATTTTAATTCAAGATTCCGGTATGCTCTGAAATATAATTTCTCGGGCGAATTCAATGCAGGTTTATCTGTTATCAGATTAGGAGAAGATAAGGATGTTGATAAATTTTCATCAACTGAATGGCAGCTGGCACTTACACACAATCAGCAGATTAATCCGACTACAAGCTTAAGCGGTAATTTGAATTTCCTCAGCGGTAAATCGTATTACGATAACAATACAAATAATCTGAATGACCTTTTAAGACAAAATGCAGTATCAAATCTTACCCTTTCGAAATACTGGGAGGAAACTCCATTTTCGATGTCTTTGAATTATTACAGAGACCAGAATCTTACTAACGGAGATGTTAACGAAAACATACCGTCATTAAATTTCAACATAACGCAGACATATCCTTTCAGAGCCGGATATTCCGCTTCGGATGATGCCAATTTCTATGAGTACATTGGGTTTTCATACAACGGCAGCGGAATATACAACAGATATAAAAGAACTGTTCAGGGATTTCTTTCAGACTCAACCGTAAGAGATGAAAGACCGGGAGTACAGCATAATATATCAATAAACTACTCTCCAAAAACAAGCTATGTAAATTTCATACCTTTCTTCAGCTACACGGAAAAGTGGTATTCAAGTTCTGTAAATAAATATTATGATGCCGGCTCAAATTCCGTTATAACCGAAAATGTAAACGGATTCAAAGCGGCAAGATATTTTTCAATGGGTGTTTCAATGAACACAAAATTTGTAGGAATCTTCAAACCAAATGTATTCGGCATAACTGGTATAAGACATACTGTAACACCTGCAATTTCCTACGTTTTTACTCCTGATTTTTCTTCGGAGAAATGGGGCTACTACAAATCATATACAGATGCTTCAGGAAGAGAGGTGAAATATTCTGTTTTTGAAAACGGTATTTTTGGCGGAACTCCTTTCGGAGAAAGCCAGTCGCTTGCTTTCACAATGAGCAATTTATTTGAGATGAAAACTAAAGTAAACGATACACTTGATAATAAATTTCAGTTGTTTAATCTCAATGCAGGTATTAATTACAATTTCGCCGCCGATTCTCTGAAATGGTCTGACTTACGGCTTGACTTCAGAACTCAGATAGGAGGCTTATTAAACTTTGCGGGCGGTGCAACTTTTAATCTCTATAAATACGATAACATTTCAAAAACAAGAATTAATCAATTTTTATTCAGCACAGACGGAAAATTAGCCGACCTGACAAATGTCAATTTTAACATTTCATCGAACTTTAATTTCGGGATTGCGAGTTTCAACACGGGAGGCAAAGATTCCCTGAATAAAAACACAGACCCGGTTAAATATAACATCCCGATTTCAGGCGGAATTAATTACAACTTTTCCGAATCCAGACCTACACCGGAAGCAACTTTCAAATCGTCGAATATAAACGGAAATATTTCATTCAGCTTCAGCGAAAAATGGAAATTTTCATTTACAACAAGTTATGATTTAATTAACAAACAAATATCGGCTCCATATATTACCGCATACAGGGATTTGAATTCCTGGGAAATGGATTTCAGCTGGTACCCTTCGGGATTTTACAGAGGCTTCAAACTTGAAATAAGGATAAAAGCTCCGCAATTAAAAGATATTAAAGTAACCAAACAAACAAATCCGAGAGGAGTATATGAATAAAACTGATTACAGAAAATATTCCGGTGCGGGTAATAATTTTTTACTCGTAAATAATACTAATGATGACTTAAAGAATCTTGATAAAATCACCATAGAATTAATTGAAAAAGAAAAAGGCGAAAACTTCGACGGAGTGATTTTTCTGGAGGGTTCAGACATTGCCGATTTTAAAATGAATTATTATAATAAAGACGGCACGGGAAATGCACTATGCGGAAACGGATTAAGATGTACGATGAAATATATACTCGACAATAACTTTTCTAACAGGAAAGAACTGACAATTGAGGCAGTAAATAATATTTATGCGGCTGAATATAAAAGTGATGATTTTATTACAATTCACTTCCCTCCTCCCAAAAAAATAAAACTGAAATTTAAGCTCAAAGTTCAGTTTCTTGAATGGTGGTCGCTTCTTACCGCTTCATATTTTGATGTAGGAGCTCCTCACCTTATAGTTTTCATAGATAACATTGAAAAACCCGTTGTCAAATCTTTAAACGAAGTTGATATTGATAACTGGGGCAGAAATCTCAGGATGCACAAAGATTTGATGCCGGAAGGTACAAATGTAAATTTTGTGGAAGTTGTTTCGGTTGAAAACAGTGAGATAGCAATCAGAACGTTTGAAAGAGGGGTTGAGGGAGAAACTCTTGCCTGCGGCACAGGCTCTATATCGGCGGCACTCTCGGCTTATGCGGAGAGAAATATCCAACCGCCTGTTAAAATTCACACACGCTCAAACAGAATACTGACAGTTGATTTCAAAGTAATTGAAAATAAAATCAGAAATCTTACTTTATCAGGACCTGCCGAAGAGCTAATCTCTGACCGAATTTAATAAATTATTAAGTTGTCTGGAATCTTCATCCGAAAGTTTAACAATGTCATCTCCGATTTTGGAATTTGAATCAATCTCGGAAAGAAGCTTCATACCTGATTCCGTAATTCTTATGCTTAATTCCCTTCTGTCTTCATCAGAGCTTTCTTTTACAAGATAACCTTTATTCAAAAGTTTTTCTACTATTCTGGTAGTATTGGAATGTCTGTTAATCATTCTGCACGAAATCTCTTTAAGACAAATCGAATCAGGACTTGAACCTCTCAGAATCCTTAAAACGTTATATTGTTCGTTGGTGAGATTATATTTTTTTAATTCAGCATAAATTTTATTACTCACCCAGTTAGATGTAAAAATAATATTAATCAGTGCTTTTTGCTGTTCACTGCTGAATTTTGATTTTAATTCGTTCTCGATTTTCATATCAAAATTTAGAACAAATATTATTTTTTAAGGTTCAACTTTTTTGCAGGGTCTGTGACTGCGCCGATTTTTGCCGCTAATCCTTTTTTGTTTTTAATTTCCTCTTCCGAGACGAAAATAATATCAAGTAATCCCTGCGTTTTATATCCGGTCTTAAGAAAATTCATTTCCGAAAGTGCCAGACTCCATCCGTTAAACCATTCGGCAAGCCGTCCTTTCTGTTCATCGCTTCCTTCGAAATGTACAAGCAAATCTATATCACTATCCGGACCGGCTGTAGCACTTATCGTACTGCCTGTTATATATAAACCTTTTACTCCGAATTTTTCCGCATCAAGACCGGCTGCTATTCTTTCCGCCATTTTTACGCGCCACATCCAGCAATCTTCAATTTTCATATTCTTATCTGCCTTTTCATATACAAAATCTTCATTTCCCGTTGAAGGCGGAACTAATATTCCGACTGCTTCATCTATATCTGCATTCATCAGAACACGTAAAACTCTTCCATAGGAAGATTTCATTACATCAATTACTTTAATTACATTGCTCAGATAATAAAATTCCGGCAGTACATCCGATAAAATGTTATGGCTGTATTTTAAGAATTCCTCATTGAAGATAATTCCCGGCTCATCCGGATATAACGGTAAATACCTGATTTGTGCTTCTACGAGGTCCTGAAAAAAGTGTGTGCCAAAAGATAAATCAGGACTGTAGCTTCCTTTTTTCTTAGCCACTTCAATCAAAACAGACGTATTATTTATATCCGAATATGTTACATTTACTCCGAGTTTTATATCTCCGCGGCTTCCCCATCTGCCGGGACCCATAAGTATAAATTTCCTTTTGGGAAGAATTTTATTTAATTTTCCTACCACATTTCCTATTGACTTCAAATACATTAACTCTGACAGTTTACCGTATTCTTCGGGGTCAACATAAACAATATGAGTAATATCCGGTACTTTACCGTTTGAAACAAATTTATTTGCACTAAATACTATTCTGTCTTTGGGAATATCCCTTGGAATTTCAGCAGGCGTGCTCTCAACGGAGAAACTCTGAGGTCTGCATTGCAATAAATAGAACTGCTTTCCGTCTGATGCAAATTCAATATCAACCGGAGTATTCATTTTATCTTTTAATTCATTCAGGATTGCCTGCAATTTCGGAATAAAATCCGAACCCGTTACAAGTCTGTTAAAAGTAACAACGAGCGAATCAGGGTCAGTATCAAGATCAAGTCCTGCTAAGTCTTTTATGTGGTCGTGTTCAATTTTTGAAAATACCTGATTCATCGAAGGATAATCTTCTCCGATTTCCTTCAGCAGGTCGCGTATTTCGTGTGTCTCAAATGTATTTGTCTCAAGATTTATTACATCAATCTTTTGCGGTGAATATCTTATTATATCCTCTGCTGTAATATTTACTCTTAAATTCGGTTTTCCCGGAGCTATCAAAACGGGATAATCGTCTCCAACTCTATCAACTGCTCTTGTTCCCAAACCGGGAACTAACCTTATTAATCCGTCATCACGTTTAATTCTCGGTGACCATCTGAACTCATTGTTGCTGAAGGCAACGCCGGCGAATGAAGGGAAGAAATATTTTCCTACTTTAGTACCTATTACCTGCTGGATTAATACTCCCATCTCTTCCTGATAATCAAGCAAACCTTTTTCGGCTCTGTATTCAATCGGGTCCGGACTGAAAATCGAAGAGTAAACTTCGGCAATAGCATCAAGCAAAGCATCAAGTCTTTTAACTTTCGAACCCTGATTAGCGAGGAATAAACTTTTATATTTTCCGGAAAATGCGGAGCCGAGCCGGTCTTCGAGCAAGCTTGAACTTCTTACAATTAAAGGTGAATCACCAAATACTTCAAGCGCCCCGGCAAGCTGTTTCATTATTTCCGGACGGAAATTAGAATTCTTAAACAGCTGAATAATGGCGGGGTATTCCTGTCTGATTTGGTCTTTGCTTTTATATTTTTGCTCAATAACCTCTTCGAGATTATTATAATGCAAAAATTCCATTAAAGCATCGGAGGCAACATACCAGGATTTTGGAGTTCTGATATTCTTCAGCAGTTCATTATTAAGGGAAGCTTTTCTCAGTATTTTATGAGCTACATAAAGCCCCATTCCTTTTCCGCCAATTTTCCCCTGACTTCTTTGCGGGTAAATCATTTTGTTGATAAGTCTCGCAAAATCGTGAATTTTAACAAAGTCTTTAGCGATATTTATCAAATCGAGCTGGTCGGATAAAAGTCTTCTTGTAAGAGAAGCTTTAATCCCCTTTTCAACCGAATCCGATAACTGGTCTGATTCGGGTATTATCAGTTCAAACCTTCTTAATGCTTCGGATATTTCATCCAATGTCGAGCTGTTATCTTCAAGAACTCTTACGAGAATATTTGCTTTATCTTCCTGAATCCATTTTTGGATTCTGAACAATATTTCCGAATCAGTGAGATAAGACGGTGCAATTTTAAATATCTCATTACTTACGTCTAACGGTTTAGTTCTTATTATCGGAATGTTTTCATCGGCAGTATCTTCTTCTCCTTTTTCATCGTGCGAGGTTTTCGGAAGTAAATTTTCTGCTTCCTCTATTCCCCGGCAGCATAAGAAGTTTAACATTTTCCTGCTGATAATTTTAAACAAATTAACATCGGTTCTTCTCAGCAAATCGAGCGCAATCATCCATTCCTTTTTAGTCTCTTTTTCAGGGCTTCTATCTCCGGTGGTCTTATAGTCATCAAAAAGTTGTCTCAATTGATTATGCAATAAAAATCCGGAAATTCTTTCGGCAATCGTATTAATTAGTTTTCTTTCCTCTTTAAGAAAAGGACCTTCCGCCGAAACGGGTTTTCGCTCGGTATAGTAAACATAAATCTGTCCGACTGAAGTATCCTGAACAACTATTTCCGTCATTAATTCCCATTGCGATTCTTTGTAATTAGGAGAAGTAAAAATTTTATCTTCTATAACTAATTTTACGGTGCAGACATCAGGGAACTGAAAACCGGGAGGAATTGCTTTTACAATTTCTCTGAAAATATAATCAACATCAAGAGTATGATTATTGAGTAATTCCTCGATACTGTAAAGACAGTTTAGCTCTTTTGCCCTTTCCTGTAAGGCAGATAAAATTTTATCAAGTGTTGATTCTTTCTCACTCATTTTTATGATTATTCCTTTTCCGGTTTTAGCGTCGGCTTTAATTTTAAGCGGTGAATTAAATCTAATATGTTTTACAAATTGAGTTTCTTCTTCAATTGCACCTGTTTCATTTAATTTCGATTCATCGGCATTCAGCAATTCCCAGTTAATTCCATCCGTAAATTCTTTTTTATCATCTTTATCCGCTAAGCTCTTTACCGAGAAATACAAAACACCGAAGCTGATTAAATTATGGAAGAAATGCGAACCCTGACTCATTTCCACATTCATTCCTTCGAGAACAGATTCCACGATAACCTTTGCACCTGCTATCTGTCCCCAGTTAACCGGAATGCCAAGCCATGAATCGGAACTGCCCCATCTTCCAAATCCAATAAGAAGATACGGATTTTTACTTTCGACAAGCTTTTTGTTTATTCCCTCAATTTCCGCCGCTATGAGTTTTGTATTTTTTGCTTCAAAAACATCCGGCTTAACAAATACTATGTCGTAAATATTATTTATGTAAGAATTCCCGAGACTGTGTTTTGTATATACAATGCAGTCTTTAGAATTAATTTCTTCATCGTTGATTTCAATTGCCTCATCCGAAACAAACATAGGCCTTACCTGTAAAAATCCAAAACGAATCTCATTGCCTTTATTTTCCGTTTTATCAAAGTTAATTGCGAATTCAATTTCAACCGGTTTCCCGATATCATCAACACAAACTTTCATCAGCCGTTTGATAAACTCATTCAGCTTAAATAAATTCAGGTTTAAAATCGGAGCAAAATTCAATACTCTCGCACCCGGATTTCCAATGCCGGGAATTAATCTGTCAGAGCCGCCGTCATAAGTAGAGGCAATCAGGTCAAGTACTTTATCATTCTCGGCATCTGAAATTGTTGCTTTCGTTAGATATTCAATTTCATTCACCGGATCGTAAGCAGGAATCTTACCCATATTAACAGCCCAGAAATCTTTTTGAGTAAGATTTATTATTTGTTTCACATCTCCGAAAGGCGGAGGTGCTTTAGGCAAAGCCGGACAATAATTCCACGAAACTCCGCCGTCAACAATTGTTTTTCCCAAACCGAGAGCAAGATTTACAACGCCGTCTTCCGCTTTTGCTTTGCCAAACGGATAGAAGTTATACGAGCGCGCAACCCCTGATATTACAGGATAAAATCTGTTTTTATATCTCTTACCAACAACTTCCTGAATAATAATTGCCATTTTCTCATCTTCAATCCTGTGATTTGTAGCCTTGAAATAATCTTTAGCTTCCTTAAGAAATGTAGATGAGTAAACAAATTTAATTGCTTCAGTTAATTTTTTAAATCTTGTATTTAAGTCAACCTGATTATTTGGCAGTTTTTTTGTTCCGTAAATTCCTGCAAAAGGTTCTTTTAAAGAATCTTCAAGCAGACTTGAAGACCTGACAGCAAGAGGAACATTAACTTTGGTTATATATGCTCTTAAATCCCCGATTAATTCCGGCGGCAAACTTGCCTTTTGAAACTCGGAAAGAATTACTTCGTCAGACATATCCGAATAAGCAATTTCAAAAAGATTATTCATAGTCATAAATCTGTCGAATACATCAGTTCCCATTACGGTCATAAACGGAATATCAATTTTTATTCCTTCGAAATTATTAATGAGTGAGCTTTCCTCGAGAACATTTTTTATCTGAGCAAGACTTGAAGCTTTCCCCCCTAAGGAACCGCTTCCAATCCTTGTAATTTTATCTACAGCAGGGTTAAATTTGTCCCTGTCGAATTGGAGAATATCCGGTTTCTTCACTTGAGTTAATTATTTTGTTAAAAAATAAGGCTGCCGTAAAAAACGACAGCCTTTAATGATTTAAAATATAATATTAAACCCAGCCTCTGTCTTTGCAGGATTGGGCAACTCTGTTAATCGAGATTACATAAGCTGCATCTCTCATATAGAGTTTTTTCTTTTTCGCAAGTTCGCTTACGCTTAAAAACGCAGAAGTCATCTTTGTATCTAATTTGCCGAGCACTTCATCTTTTTCCCAGTAGTAGTTCATATTGCTTTGTACCTGTTCAAAGTAACTGCAGGTAACGCCGCCGGCATTTGCAAGGAAATCGGGAATCATGAAAATTCCTTTTTCTTCAATTATTTTATCCGCTTCGGGAGTTGTAGGACCGTTTGCACCTTCTGCGATAATCTTAACTGTTCCCTGAATAAATTTAGCAGTTTCACCTGTTACCTGATTTTCAAGAGCACAAGGCAATAAAATATCAACCGGCTGTTTAATCCATTCATCACCGGGCAGTACTTCGTAACCGCCGTCAATTGCTTTTTGTTTATTGATTCCGCCGAATCTGTCTGTAATTGACATTAAAAACTTCAGGTCAATGCCGTCTTTTTTCCTGAATGTAAAAGATTTTTGTTCCGATTGATCCCAGGAGGAAACGCATACTACTTTTCCGCCGAGCTGTTGATAAAGTTCAATTGCATATTGAGCAACATTTCCAAAGCCCTGAACTGCCGCAGTAGTATTTTCGGGTTTAATTCCCATTTGCTTCAAAGCTTCTCTGACAGTGTAAATAACGCCGTATCCTGTGGCTTCAGTTCTTCCGAGTGAGCCGCCGATACTTACAGGTTTACCTGTAATGAATCCGGGATATTTTGCACCGAATATTGTTTCATATTCATCGAGCATCCAGAGCATATGCTGAGGATTTGTCATAATATCGGGAGCCGGTACATCTCTTAAAGGACCAACATCTTTTGCAATCTGCCTGATAAATCCGCGGCAAATTTGCTCCTGCTCTCTTGCACTTAAATTGTGCGGGTCGCAGATAACGCCGCCTTTGCTTCCGCCGAGAGGTATATCCACGACTGAAGTTTTCCAGGTCATCCACATTGCAAGAGCGCGGACAGTATCAACTGTTTCCTGAGGGTGAAATCTTATTCCGCCTTTTCCGGGACCGCGTGAGTCATTGTGTTGAATTCTGAATCCTTTGAATACTTTCATTGTACCGTCGTCCATCTTAACGGGAATAGAAAAATGATATTCTCTTAATGGACTTCTTAAAAGCTCTCGAGTTGAATCATCAAGGTTGAGGATTTCTGCAACCTTATCAAACTGTGTCTGAGCCATCTCAAATGCATTGAAATTCTTTTCTGACATGATAATTTACTCCGTGTAAATTTTTTAGATTTGTTTAATGAGGGTGTATTAATTATTTTCTTATGCAAATCTAACATAACTAAATCTAATTTTAAATACAAAAATATTTACTCAGGTCTATAAAATATTTCTTTTTTACTGTTATTCTCATTCTACTTTTATTTTTATAGTTTATTTTGTAATTTCAGGCTTCAAATTATTTTAAAAATCAGATATAATTTTTTCCGATTCACATCAGAAGTAGTTCAGCGTATATAAAACTAAAACTCACTTAAAATGCATTTTAAAAATAAAAAATGGAGAAAAAAAATGAAGAACTTATTTGTTCTGTTTTTTGCTGTTCTGTTTTCGTTTGTTCTGGGTTGCGGAAAAACACCCGAGAAAGAAGTTAAGAAAGAGGAGAAGAAGGAAGTTAAAAAGGAATTTGTTTCCGGATTTTACTGCCTGATTGACGGAGAGGAATTCTCGCTCGATGATGTTGCAAGTTATATTGAGAAGAAAAAAGATTCTTTTACAATTGAGGCACGTATTGAATCCCCTGACGGTAAGTATGATTATATTCAGTTTGAAGTGAATGAGCCCTTAAAAGCCGGCGAATATGTTTTGAACCCCGATAAAAAACCCGGTCACGCACAATTCAGAACCAACAAATTTAAAGCTAAAAAGATAGCTGATGACGTTGATATGTTTTGGTCTGATTCGGGAAAGTTAATTATTTCAAAAGTTGATGAAAACGGAGCCGAAGGTTCATTTAATCTTGTTTTTGACGGCTATGCTGGAGATGCTGCCAAGAAGTTAAATGTTACTGAGGGGAAAATCAAATTAAAGTTTAAGAAATAGCGATTAAAAAAACAGCTCATTCCCGGATGTATTTTTCGGGAATGAGCTGTTTGTATTAAGAACTTCCAAACTGCCTTCCCAAACCGGAGTTTGAGAACGAGAACGAAAAAAGAATGACCCCGGGAGTTGAAAATCCCGATTCATCGGGAGGGTCAAACGCTTGCAGCCTACTTCAACAGAACAAGTTTCTTTGTACTTGTAAAATTGCTTGCTTCCATTCTGTAGAAATAAACTCCAGAAGAAAGTCCTTCCGCATCAAAGCTGACATTGTATGTTCCGGGCTGCATATACTCGTTTACAATGGTTTTTACTTCTTTGCCTAATATATCATATACTTTTATTTTAACAATGCCTGAATTTATAATTTGAAATTTGACATTTGTAATTGAGTTAAACGGATTCGGATAGTTTTGTTCAAGAGAAAAATCTGTTGGTATTTCCGAACTAAGTTTATTTATACCAATTGTATAATTTGTGTTATAAAAATTTCTTGCAATATCTGAAAGTTCTTTAAGTTTTGTGACAGAATTCAAATTATTATTGCCGCGTGCTATCAACTGACACATAACTATTCTCTGTGTATCTCCGGGCATTACGG
>CALKAJ010000154.1 GCA_937983305.1 uncultured Ignavibacteriota bacterium
AACATAGATGCATTTTGTCTTACTTTAATTCTTTTCTTCTCGTCAAGTTTCTTGATTTTATTCAGTATATCATTAAAATTTTTATATTCAAAATATGTTATGTTGTTTTTCCAGCAATATGATGCAAGTTTTCCTTTCGCAAACACAATGTCCGCATAATTGCTTGCACAGAAATCAGAAACTCCGTCACCTATAAACACGGAAATTTCACCATATAAATCATTAGTGTTATTTATCAGTACATTTCTTTTACTCATACCGCAATATGTGCAATTTTCATCTGCAAAGGGGAATTCTGCCTGTAAACTTATTTCTCCGTTAATCACCTCTGTTTTCATTTTATTACAAAATCTTTTTAACTTTATACCGTGTTTATTTAGCAGATAGTCTATATAATAATCAAGCCCTTCGCTGAGTAAGAAAATATCATAATCTTTATTATTACAGTAATTCAAAAATTCAAAAAAATACTCGTCAATTTCTTCAGTATCCAGGTATGAATGAAATATATCAAACGAAAAATTTTTAATTAATTTCAACTCTTTATTAATACATTCCCTTGCTGAAATTATATTTGATGCAAAATCATCACATACCAATTCAAACGCTTCTTTGTCCTGAATAAATTTTGCAAGGGAGTTTACCCATACATCATTTTTCGTGATGGTACCGTCAAAGTCGCAAAAGAATTTTAATCGGTGTGACATTTATTGTTGCTTAAATTTTGTTTCAACAATTGTGGTAACTCCGGGTTCCTGCATAGTTACACCATACAATCTGTCCACAGTTTCCATAGTTCTCTCGTTGTGGGTAATAAGTATAAACTGTGTTTTTGTAGAAAATTTTCTTATCATATGATTAAACCTGCCGAGATTTGCAACGTCCAGAGGTGCATCCACCTCGTCGAGTACACAAAATGGGGAAGGCTTAACAAGGTAAATAGCAAATAAAAGCGCAATTGCAGTCAATGTTTTTTCACCGCCGGAAAGTTGTTCTATTGATGTTGGCCTTTTTCCTCTTGGTTTGGCAGAGATATCAATCTTTGCTTCAAGGGGGTCTTCGTTGATTTTACCTTCATCATCCTGCTCATACAGTAATCTCAGGTTGGCTTCATCTCCTTCCTGAAATAGTTCTTTAAATATTCTTATGAAATTTTCTCTTATCTCTTCAAAAGTTCTTAAAAACCTTTCCCGTGCTTCATTGTTTATTTTTTCAATTGTTTTTTTAATGTCTTTTTCTGATTCGAATAAGTCATTTCTCTGCTCTATAATTCTTTGGAGCTCATCTTTCTCAGTCTGAAAATTATCCCATACGAGTTGTTGATATCCTCCACCAAGTTTTTTAAGCTTCGAATCGAGGTCTTCAATATCTTTCTTAAGTGCAGATAAGTTAAATGTCTCATCGGCTTTATATTCTTCGAATAAAGGTTCTTCTTTGAAATATAATTCGGGATTTGTAATTTGATATTCATATTTTTTTCGGATGTAATCAAATATCTGTTCTGATTTAATTTTGTTTTCTCTTAGCCGAATTTGAGAGTTAACCATCGCATTTGAAACTCTATCGAGGCTTGAAACACGCTGTCTTTGCTCCGAGTTTTGTTTATTTTGTTTTGTTCTCAAATCATCAAGCTGTTTCTTAATATTATCAAATTCTGAAACCACGGTTTCAAGCTCTTTTAAATGTCCTTCCAGAATTAATGATGAAGCTTCAACTTTATTTTTATATTCTTCGCGTAATTTATCTTCTTTTTCTATCTGTGAAAAATTCTTATCAAATAGTCTTTTTTGATTTTCGATGGAATTGCAGATTCTAATAAGAGAGGATTCTTCATTCTTGAGTTCATTCTGCAATTTTAAAACCTCTAAGTTGAAGCTGTTGTAGTCGGTGTAATATTCTGTATAGATTTTTTCAATATTCTCGAATTCGGTTGTCAGGAAAGAAAGCTCACTTTCAAGGTTTGTTTGTTCAACTTCATAGTTGTTTACAGTTTCGCCAATTTTGGTTCTTGCCTCGTCGAGAGTTATATTTTCTGATTGAAGTTTCTTGTATTCAGTATCATCGTCAGAAATAGATTTATGTAACGAATCAATCTTGAAATCAATAACTTTAATATCGCTTTTAGTTTTATTGATTGAGGTTTGCTTTCCGGAAAAATCATCCTGATAAGTCTTTAGATTAATGGCAGCATTGTAATCGGATAAATTATTCAATTCCAGCTCTAAATTATTCAATTCCGATTGAAGCACATCAAGCGTTTCTTTTAAAGATACTATCCTTTCTTTTCTCCCGATTTTAATATTATCTTCGTTAATTACACTGCCTGCCCTTACTACGCCTCTTGTTACGATATCTCCATCTAACGTAATAAATTTGTAGAAACTATCGGAGGTTAACTTGAAGGCTGTTTCAATATTTTCCACAATTATATACTCATCTAACAAATAATTAAGCAGTTTCTCTGTGTCAGATGATGAAGAGATAAATTTTGAAGCAAATCCCAATACTCCTTTTTCGCTCAGAAAATCCGGCTCATATTCTTCAAAATCCGTAAATGGTAATTGTGGGTTATCAAATAATTTGTCGTTTAAAATAAAAGTAACCTTACCTTTGCCGGATTCGTTAAGGGCATCAATATAAGAAATTAATCTTCGTGAATCATCTACAATCAGATAGTTGGATATTTCACCGAGTGCAGTTTCAATTGCAATTTTAAATTTTTTATCAACTTTGATTGAATCTATTACTGTTTTAATTCCTTTGAACTCTTTATTTTTTAGAAGAAACTGAATTCCTTCCGTGTAATCTTCAAATGATTCAATTAAATTTTCAAGATATGAAATTTTGGTAGATTTTTTCTGAATATCAAGTTTTAAGTTATTTATTCCTGATTCTGTATTTTTTATCTTTTCTTCAAATCTTAATTTCTCCTCAGTTTTTTCTTTCAGAATTCTGTCTGAATTTCTGAGTTCTTCTTCCTCGGATTTTAATTTAGTTTCAAGCTGATTCTTTTCACTCTGGTACTTCTTAATTTCCAATAGCGAAGATTCTGTATTAACCGAAAGAGATTTCATTCTCTCTAAATTATTTTCATATTTCGCTTTGTTCTGTTCATAAGCAGTTTTACTTTCTGAAAGGCTTTTACTCACAATTTTTAGTTTGTTACCGAGGTGTAAAAGGTCGTTTTTCCTTTCATTGATTTCAGAAATGGTTTTATCAACTTTCTGCTTTTTCTCTTCGAGTGATTTCTCGGAAATTATTAAAGTATTTTTTAAAACGGAAATTTTATTATTAATTTCCTCTTCTTTAATCTTATTATTTGATAATGTTCTTCCAATTACATCATTTTCCGAGGTTAATCTTGAAATATTACTTTCGTAGTTACTGATTTTTTGCTCGGAAACAAGATTGAATTTTTCAATTCTATTTATTTCTTCTTTTTTTAGATTTAACTTACCTGAAAGTTCTTCGGATGAATTCTCGAGAACTGATATTTCCGAAAGTAAGTTATCTATTACTTTTTCGTATTCTTCTATCTCTGTTCTGAGCTTTTCTTTTAGAGTAAGATTATCGGACTCGTGTTCTTTAATCTCGTTTGAATCGCATTCGAGACTGTGATACTCGTAATTTCCGGAAAGCAATTCAAGTTTTCTCAACTCTTCGAAAACCATTTTTGCTTCTTCGTTTCTTTTTACCTGACGCTCTAAAATATTTATATTTCTCTGCTTTTCACGAATAATATCGCTGACCCTGTTTAAAGATTCTCTTACAGATTCAAGCCTTTTAAAAGTAAGGTCTCTGTTTTGCTTATAAGTAATAATACCTGCCGCCTCTTCAAACATTTTCCTTCTTTCGTTTTTAACGGAAGAGAGAATTGCATCTACCATTTTAAGTTCAATTACAGAATATGCATCAGGTGCTATTCCAGAATCGGCAAGTAAAGATTTTAAATCTTTAAGTCTGACTTTTGTTCCATTGAGAAAATATTCGGTATCACCGCTTCTGAAAAATCTTCTTGCAATCTGAACTTCTGTGAATTCAGTCTGAAGTCTCCTGCTTGAATTATCTATTGTTAAACTTACTTCCGCAATACTTAAAGGTTTTCTGATTTTAGTACCGCTAAAAACAACGTCATCCCGCTTCTCACTTCGAAGAGCTCTGTCGCCTTGCTCACCAAGTACCCACCTCAATGCATCAACAATATTTGATTTGCCGGAGCCGTTTGGACCTACAATAGCAGATACACCCTGAGCAAACTCAAGTTTAGTTTTTTCAGGGAAGGTTTTAAAACCGAAAATTTCTAATTTTGAGAGATACAATAATTAATAAAAAACTTTATAACTTAAAATTAAACTTATGATACTGAATGTGGATTTAGCAAAATATCCGTAAATGAAAGGCGAACCAAAGGTGAAAATTATTAAAATGAATCCAATAATCACGGCTTTTAACTCGTTATATTCGAAGAAAAATTTTATTCCTCCCAGAAGTCTTATAAGCCAAAGAATAACAAAAAATATATAGATATATACAGAAATATCAATGAAGATGGAATTAAAAGAAGCAGCTCTGTATAGAATAGTACCTATAACAAGAAATATTACAAACGGATAAGTTGACCAGACGGAAATTGCAAAAAATACTTTAAAATTAAATTTATGCTTTAGAATCAGTGATAAAATTGAAAGTATAAATACGTTAAGGAATAGTGAGAAAAACAGAAAAATTGTAATGATTAAAATACCGGATAGAGGCGAATTCAAATTATTAGCTATTACATTTTTAAAAGAATCAGAAGATATAATATTTGAAAGAAGCATATCCCAGCTTTGATTATCTCTATAAAAATAAAACAGTGAAGCAAAAAATATCGAAGTGCCTAAAGAAGTAAAAAATCCTATAAGGAAATTATTAGTATTGGTAATTAATGACTGTTCTTTCATATAAATAAAAAAGCTCGATGGAGAAAAAATCATTGAATTCGATTTTTTTACAGCTTCTTTAAATTTTGGGAGTTTCGTGAAAATATATGAAAATAGTAATAATCCGATAACACCTGCGATTATCAAAATAAAAGACTTATCCGAAAAATAACCTACCTGATTTCCCTCTGAAAGTTTTGGAATATTCTGGTTGTTAAAAAGTTTTTTTAACACGGTTGCAGATTGCTTTGGATTTCTGTTGAAATCATAAATGCCTTCAGTAACTAAAGTGTTCGAATTTCCAAGCTGCAAATTCAAGGGTCTTTCGGAATTCCAGTCGGCGAAAGACGAAAGGAAAGATATATTAAAATTCTTATGTATTAAAGTTGTGGCTTCGGTTAAAAATTTTATTTGCGATTCGTTTGAAAACGGATCATTGTAACCGTTTCTGTTTTCATTCTCGATTTTATATCCATACCTTGAAATGAATATAGGAGTTTTTGAATCGGTTTTATTTAATTCGCTAATATTCAAACCGATTTTCGTACTGTCTTTCAGATATAAATTTAAACCTTTCAAATCAATCAAGTCAGCACAAATATCTTCGGACATAGTTCTTGATGTATAATAAATTGGCCTGGAATCCAATTTTGTTGAAATATCTTTAGAAGCAATAACATAGCTTTGAGCCGCTTCAGTGGTTACATCAAAATCATTTCCAATACCCCAGGCGATTATACAAGGGTTTGCTTTATCGCGGTTAATAATGCTTTCAAGATAGTCAATTCCTAATTTGAGATAACCCGGGTTCTTCATTATTCTTGCAGGGACTTCGTTAAAGGGGATTTCCTCCATTACCATCAAACCAATTCTGTTGCAAATGGAAATTACAACCGGATGAGCAGCTTTGCCGGGAATGCGAATGCAATTGAAACCATCTTCCTTTATCAGGGTTAAATCTTTTTCAACTTCATTATATGTCAATGCTGAGCCGAAACTTTGTGATTCTTCGTAATAATTAATTCCTGAAATTCTCAGATTATCTCCGCTTGCCTTTAAGAATCCCTTTTTATTTACCGAAAACCTTGCATCCCTGATTCCTGTTTCAATTATTGCTTCGTCTATAAGGTTATCCGAATTAAAAATCTGTGCTTTAATAATATAAAGTGAAGGTGTTGAGGTTGACCACAAAGAAGGATTTCTTAAAGAAAGACTTGAATTAATAATTGTATTCTGAAGTTCGTCAATATTTACTTTCAGGGAATTACTTTCGGCAAATAATTCGTCTGAGCCTTTCGGGTACATTTTAATTTTAAACGAAAAATCTTTCCCGTCTTTTGTAAGTTCCGATAAAATTCCGGAATTTATTGTTGCATTACAGTTTAGGTTATAGAATGTTTCTGATTCCTGCTTATAGCTGATATCTAAATGATGCACATATATTTTCGGTACAGCTACAAGATAAATATTTCTGTTAATACCGGAATAAATTTTTGGATAATTTATCTGTAAAGGCAATGGAATTGAAGACGAATGAGAATGATTGGTATTTATAGTAATAGAAATATCATTGTTTTCCGAAAGAATATTCTCATCAATCGGGGAAATTACAGATGAAAACCCGAATACAGATTTATCAACAAAATTATTGTTAATGAATATGTCAGATTCATAGCTAATTCCTTCAGCTACAAGCACGAAAGAAAAATTATTCAGTTGCTCTTTGGAAATTGGAAATGATTTCTTGAATACCAGCTTACCTCTGTAACTAACCGCACAGGGAACATTTATATTGCTAAAGCTTTTTCCTTCATCTATTGAAAAACTCCATAATCCGTTTAAATCAATTTTTTGTCTTTGCGAAGTAATCGAATAAATACCTTTGTAATCATTTGTATTGTCGGGCGGTCTTTCGTAAACTTTTATTTGCGCAAAACTAAATGATTGTAAAAACAGTATAAAAATTAGTGCAGTAATATATCTTGGCATAGTTACAAAATTATAGAAAAACAAAATTTAATCAATATAATCTAAAATTTAAATGCTAAATCAGATGAACCTGTATTTAAAATAAATCTCGGGAATGTTAAGGATTTTCTTGTGTAAAGGGACATAATTTCGTTTTGAAAACACATCAAAATTATTCTGCTTTATTTCGTTCAGTATTTTTCTGTAATTATGACTCATTAAGCCTACAGTAAGTCTGCTGTCTTTATTTAACATTTTTATGCCGATATCTGCTTTGTTATAGTATTCTTCCGCTCTTGAAATCTGATATTTCATCATTTCTACGAAATTATTATTCAACCTGAAATTTAATAAATCATCTTCGGAATAATTGAAATTCTTCAAATCATTCTGAGGAATATAGATTCTGTTTCTTTCTGCATCTTCTTTTACGTCTCGCAAAATATTTGTAAGTTGCATACCAATACCTAAATCAATTGCATATTCGAAAGCTTCTTTGTTTTCATATCCGAAAATCTCTATTGTCATCAACCCAACGACAGAAGCAACTTTATAGCAATATTTTTTTAGTTGTTCAAAATCATCATATCTTTTTATTGTTAAATCCATAAATACACCGTCAATCAATTCATTTGGAAGCTCCATTGGTATGTGATATTTGGAAAGTGTGTCTTTCCAGGCAATCATGATGGGATTATCTATAAAATCTCCGGCATATACCGAACGTAAATCGTTTTTCCAGGTGTTAATCGCTTCTACTATTTTATTTTGTTGAGTTTCAGGGGAACCTGAGATGAAAACACTTCTGTCCACAAGGTCATCCATATATCTGCAAAAAGCGTAAACGGCATAAGCAGAATTCTTTTTATTTTGCGGAAGAAAATATGATGAAAAATAAAAAGATTTAGCATACGTCTTTGTAATGTTCCGGCAATGCTGATAAGCAATTTCAAGTTTTTTATTATCTATATCGGTTTTTCTCAAGTTATTATCTTTATATGTTAGTTTTTTATAATCTTTTTGCTTGAACAGGGTTAGCAGGCCTTACCTCTATTTCGTTAAAATTGGCTCTTGAATTTGAATTTACTATGAACCAAACTGTTTTAGCGATATCTTCTGAGGCAAGTATTGTTTGTCTGTCAGCAGTTAAAATGTTTTCACTTTCATCAAAAAAATTTGTATTTACAGAGCCCGGGCAAATAGCAGAAACTCTAATATTATGATTTCTGACTTCAAGCATCAATGAACCTGACAGCCCTAAAACGGCGTGTTTAGATGCACAGTATAGCGAAGCATTTGGAATTGCATTTTTCCCGGCAATGGAAGCAATATTGACGATATCTCCTTTATTAAATTGCAGCATTAATTTCAAAGCATACCTTGTACAAAGATAAAGTCCCTTAACATTTACATTAAATAAATCATCAAAATCTTTGGTTTTCGTATCTATTAGTTTGCCAAATTTTCCAAATCCTGCATTATTTACGAGTATATCAAGCTTCCCAAATTTATTATTTATGAAATCGAAAAGTGATTTTACTTCTTTCTCTTTCGAAACATCTGTTTTGAAAAAATAATATTTCTTGTTTTTAATAATTTCACTTTTAGTCCGGGAAGCATCTACAACAAAATAATTTTTTTTAAGAAATAATTTTGTTACAGCTAAACCAATACCTTTGGAACCTCCGGTAATTAATATAACTTTATTGCTCATAATAAATATTTACGGTTATTTATAATTTTAAACACGACAATTTAGAAATTAATTCAAACAATTTTTATAATTTTAAAAGAACAAAATAAATATAAAGTTACAATAATTTTAGCTAAAATAAATCCAAAAAAAACTACGACTTATCTTAATAAATTTTATGGGAGTGTACGCCCGAGTGGATTCGAACCACTGACCCACAGCTTAGAAGGCTGTTGCTCTATCCGGCTGAGCTACGGGCGCAAATTAAAATATAATCGCAAGATAATATTTAAAAAAAATTAATCAATCCATATAAACTGCAATTGGTTATTAAAGAGAAAATTTTTTATGGTGATTTATAAAATTTAAATTATCATCTTAAGTTTAAAAAAACATGGGAGAAAAGACTTTACCGTTTAACAAGGAGATCCTGAGAGCAATAGAAATAATTGCTTTAGTGCTCGATAGTCCGGATGTTTATTCGGAATATGATATTGCCGGAAAATTTGGAAATATTAGCATACAAACTATCAGAAGGGATATGGAAAGAATAAGGAATATGGGTATTTCAATCCACTCATCCAAAAAAACTTTGAAAATCTTGAATAATATACCCGATAAGGTTTTCAACGATTTGCTGAGTATTTACTTGTCTTTGAATAGATTTGATACTTTGCGTAACTTAAAATTGATTAGAAAGCGATTTGGCAATAAAACGTTATCTCTTTTTGTGAAAATCTTACAGGCAATTAATAAAAAGGAACTTATAAAGATAAGTTACATCAATGGTGCTTCCGGAGAAGAAAAAATAAAAATATTGACACCGGTATTGCTTACAAGGAGTGGGCGTAATTTATATCTGCTTGGGTATGAATCGGATAATTCGGAGGAATTGAGAGTTTACCTCCTCGAAAAAATTAAATATATTGATTTTATGAAAATAAAATCATCAATAAAAAAAATGCCTGATGCAACAGAGTTCTTCAAATATAGCTGGGGAATTTATACCGGCGGCGAAGTTGAGAATGTTACATTGAGATTCCATAAAAAAATGACAAATGTAATTAAAAATAAATTTTTTATTGAATCGCAGCAAATTGTTGAATTCGATGACGGATGTCAATTAGAGATGAAAGTGAAAATTTCGGAAGAACTGATTTCCTGGGTAATGGGATGGGGAGATTTAGTTGAAGTATTAGAGCCTGACAGCCTGAAGGAATCTGTAATAATAAAAGCAAATCAAATAATTAACTTATATAAATAGATGAAAATTGACAAATTCAAAGTATCTGCCGACAAAAAAATTAATTTAAAAGATTTTGACCCTGATTATACGGGTGATTTTCATAAGAAAGAGGAAGCCAAAGAAGTATTATCCGAAAATATTATGAAACTTTCTAAGTTGCAGGATATTCTTTATGCTTCAAATACATATGCATTACTAATAACACTCCAGGCTATAGATGCTGCAGGAAAAGACGGTATGATAAAACATATTATGTCCGGTGTCAATCCACAGGGTTGTCAGGTTTACAGTTTCAAATCTCCATCCGCAGAAGAGCTTGACCACGACTATATGTGGAGATGTATGAAGTTACTGCCTGAGAAAGGAAAAATCGGGATATTTAACAGATCTTATTATGAAGAAGTATTGGTAGTGAAAGTACATAAAGAGCTTCTTGAAAAGCAAAATATTCCCAAGGAAAAGATAAACGGGAAACTTTGGGAAGAGCGGTATGAAGATATAAATAATATTGAGAAATATTTTCACAGAAACAGAATAGTTAATCTTAAATTTTTTCTCAATATTTCAAAAGAAGAGCAGAAATTACGTTTTTTAAAACGAATAAATACACCCGAAAAAAATTGGAAGTTTTCTTTATCAGATTTAAAAGAGAGGAATTTCTGGGATGATTATTTTAAGGCATTTGAAGATATGCTAAACAATTCAAGTACAAAACATTCTCCCTGGTATATTGTTCCGGCAAATAATAAGTGGTACTCAAGAGCAGTTGTTTCCGAAATAGTAGTTTCGACTCTGGAATCATTGAATTTGAAATACCCGGAAGTATCGGAAGAGCACAGAAAAGATTTGTTGGAAGCAAAGAGAATTTTGGAGTCAGAAAAATAATTACAATTAGTATTCCAATATTTTCAAATATTGTTTAATTTAGTCCTAAAAAATTATGAATATCAAGTCTTTGTATTTTATTATTATTTTATCTTTTGTCTTTAATTATTCCTGCAGTAATAATGGATCGAATAAAAATTCGGGAGAAAACAATCAGGTAAAGAGCGAAGTCCAATTCGATAACAATGGCAGTCAAAATGCATCAGGTGAAAGAACAATGAAATTAGCAAATGATACAAATATTAAATCAGACAGAGACTCATTTTTTGATCCTTTGCCAAAGGTTATGTATTACAGGTACTATAACGAAAGATACGGATTCGAGTTTTTTTATCCCGGATATTTAAT
>CALKAJ010000155.1 GCA_937983305.1 uncultured Ignavibacteriota bacterium
TTTAATCGCACTTATTGGTGCGATAATGTTTTCAAGAAAAAAATAATATATCAAAATATGGAAATAACATTATATCATTATCTAACTGTAGGAGCAATACTTTTTTCACTTGGTCTTTATGCTATGATTTCAAGGAAAAATGCAATTATGATTTTAATGGGTATTGAACTGATATTGAACGCTTGTACTCTCAATTTTATTGCTTTCTCAAAATATGGCGGTCTTGGAGTTGACGGTCAACTAATTTCTATATTTGTTATTCTTCTTGCAGTAGCTGAAGCTGCTATTGCACTTGCTATAGTTTTAAATATATACAACAACTTCAATACTGCAAACATTGATGAAGTTGATACAATGAAAGATTAATGCTAAAATAAAAAAAGTAAATAATAAGTAAATAAATGGAATTTGCATTAAAATTTATACCCTTAGCGATTTTGATAATACCACTGGTTTCTTTCCTTGTTATTATTTTCTTTGGAAAGAGGTTGCCAAGGCAAGGTGATTGGTTAGGAACAGGCTTTCTCTTCTTAAATTTATTCCTTTCCATATATGTTTTCATTGCTTTCCTGAGTCTGGGAAATTATTCAATCACTTATGATTGGTTCTCGCTCGGAATAAACGAAACCAAATTTACGGTAGGATTTGTAGTTGACCAATTATCTGCGGTTATGCTCATAGTTGTAAATCTTATTAGTGCTCTTGTACATTTGTTTTCGGTTAAATATATGGAAGGTGATTCTAAGTATTCAAAATATTTTGCTTATTTAGGTTTGTTCACGTTTTCAATGCTCGGTATAGTTATTACAAATAATTTACTTCTAATGTATGTTTTTTGGGAGTTGGTAGGTCTTTCTTCATATTTACTCATTGGTTTCTGGTATGAAAAGAAACCTCCTCAGGAAGCAGCAAAAAAAGCATTTATTGTTAATAGGATTGGTGATTTTGGTTTTTTAATCGGAATTATGATTGTATTCTATTTTATCGGAAATTTTGCATTCTCAGAAATATTTGCCGGAATTTCATCCGGGAAAATTCCTTCCGAATGGTTGACTGCAGCCGGTATTCTTCTCTTTTGCGGAGCGATTGGTAAATCAGCTCAATTTCCGCTTCACGTTTGGCTTCCCGATGCAATGGAAGGTCCTACACCGGTTTCTGCATTAATACATGCTGCAACTATGGTGGCTGCTGGAGTTTACCTTACGGCGAGAATTTTTATAATGCTTTCAGCGGATGCACTTACGTTTGTCGCATTCATTGGAGCGATTACGGCTTTTATTGCGGCAACAATAGCTTTGACTCAAAATGATATTAAGAAAATACTTGCTTACTCTACTGTCAGCCAGCTCGGTTATATGATTATGGCTATTGGAGTAGGTGCTTATTCTTATGGTGTTTTTCATCTTGTAACACACGCTTTCTTTAAGGCATGTATGTTTCTTGGAGCCGGTTCTGTAATATACGGCATGCATCATATTCAGAATATTAGAGAGATGGGCGGATTAAGGAAAAAGATGCCTATAACTTTTATAACTTTTTTGATTTCAACGTTAGCAATTTCGGGAATTCCGTTTACATCAGGTTTTTTAAGTAAGGATTCAATTCTTGCGTCAACAATGGCATTTAGCAGTATTAATGGAGGTATTACAATCATAATTCCTATAATTGCTTTCCTTGGTGCGGGTTTGACGGCATTCTATATGTTCAGATTGGTTATTAAAACTTTCTTAGGCGAGCCAAAAAATAAAGAAAAATATGACCATTGCCATGAATCTCCTTTGCAAATGACATTACCTTTAATGATTCTAAGCGGATTATCTATATTTTTCTTTTATTCTTTTAATCCGTTTGGTGCTGAAGGCGGATGGTTTATCAATGTTTTGAAATCACCGGAATCTTTACTCGTTGGAACCAAAGGAGCTATTTATCATATTGTTTCAAGAGAAGAATTTAGTGAAGCTTTGCATCATGCACATTATCCGGCAATGATACTGTCTCTTGTTTTGGCAGGTCTTGGTATTTTAATTTCGTTTGTCTTTTATTTCTGGAATAAAGTTGATACTGAAAAATTGAAGAAGGCACTAAACCCATTGTATAAATTTTCTTTGAATAAGTGGTATTTTGACGAGCTATATCATTACACGGCGGTTTCTTTTGTTATGGGTCTTTCTGCTCTTGCCTCGCTATTTGATAAGTATGTGATTGATGGAATTGTAAACGGAACTGCATATCTGACTACGAAATTATCGGATTTTAGCGGATTATTTGATAAATATGTTGTAGATGGGCTTGTCAACTTTACAGGCGGAACCGTATGGGTTTTTGGAATGGTATTAAGAAAATTTCAAACAGGAAGAGTGCAGACATATATTGGATTTTTAGTTTTTAGTATAGTACTTCTATACTTCATTTTTAGATGGATATAATTTTGTTCTTTAACATAAGCCGGAATGGCGGAATTGGCAGACGCACTGGACTCAAAATCCAGCGGGACTTAAATCCCGTAAGGGTTCGACCCCCTTTTCCGGCACTATTTTATAATTTATTAAGTAACTTTTTTAAATAAAAAATTTACGTAATGGCTGAATTAAAAATCCTTGGTATAGGAGTTTTGTCGTGGATGGTATTCCTTCCTGTACTTGGAATGATTATTGTGTTGGCATTGCCGAAATCACAAACAAAAGCTATAAAATATATAGCTACCGGATTCATGGTTCTATTAATGTTAATTTCGGTATATATGCTTGCAAATTTTGATTCTTCTAAAGCAGGTGTGAACTCGCTGGAAGGATTACAATTTGTTGAAAAAGTAACCTGGATTGATGTTGATTTCCCGGCTGCAATGATAGGGAAAATTCATATTGAGTATTTTCTTGGTGCTGACGGTTTATCATTTCCGATGGTTTTGTTAACAGCATTAATAGGTTTTGTTGGTGCTGTTGCGAGTTTTAGTGTAAAGAAAAATGAAAAAGGTTATTATGCTATGTATCTTTTCCTCATTACGGGAATGATGGGTACTTTTGTTGCATTAGACTTTTTCCTGTTCTTTGTCTTTTGGGAAATTATGCTATTTCCAATGTACTTCCTAATAGGAATATGGGGAGGTGAAAGACGTCTTTATGCGGCTATCAAGTTTTTCCTATATACACTTTTTGGCAGTGTATTTATGTTAATCGTAATGATAGCTTTGTTCTTTAGTTCAAAAGATCCTCAAACAGGACTTCACACTTTTAACCTGATTACTCTTATGAACCCGCAAACTTTCCCACCTGAATCGTTTTTTGGTGTATTGGGTAACACATGGAGGTTATTAGCATTTGCAGGTTTATTCATTGGGTTTGCAATTAAAGTTCCTGTATTCCCATTTCATACATGGTTGCCCGATGCACACGTCGAAGCACCAACAGCCATTTCTGTAATTTTAGCAGGTGTTCTGCTTAAGCTTGGAACTTACGGTTTAATAAGAATATCTTTCCCAATTTTCCCGGATGCGGCGAGATATTTTATGTATCCAATGGCAATTCTTGCTGCAATAAATATTATTTACGGTGCATTATGTGCTATGGCACAAAAAGATTTTAAGAAGTTAATTGCTTACTCATCAATTTCACATATGGGTTATGTACTGCTCGGTATGGCTTCTCTAACTACGATAGGAATGAATGGTGCTATTTTCCAGATGTTCAATCACGGCACTATCACTGCCGTTATGTTCCTTATGGTGGGTGTTATATATGACAGAGCCCACACAAGAGGATTATATGATTTCGGCGGATTGGCAAATAAAATGCCGAAATATTTTGCAGTTACAATGATTGCTTTTTTTGCTTCAATCGGATTGCCCGGATTAAGTGCCTTCATCAGCGAATCTTTTATTTTCTTAGGCGGTTTCAATAATGAAATGATAAGAATTGTTACAATAGTTTCTGCAACCGGTATCATATTGAACGCAGCTTATATTCTGTGGACAGTTCAAAGGGTATTTCTCGGAGAGCTTCCCTCGAAGTGGGATGGACTCAATGATATTTCCGGAAGAGAGCTTTTAAGTTCAGTACCACTAATTGTAATTATTATCGTATTAGGTATTTATCCGTCACTGTTTATTAACCTGATGAGTAATTCGGTAACACAATTGATTAGTTTTATAATGAAATAGAATTTTAACTTTAACAATATAGAGCTTGAATAATTTTACAGAAATAATAAAAAGTATAAACAGCTTTCTCCCTGAAATTTCGGTTATAATAACATTATTATTATGTCTGATAGCTGACCTAATAATCAGGAAGAAATCTCCTGTCGTAACAATTATTGCTATTGCAGGTTTATTGGTCTCAGCATATTTTGTATATATGCAATCAGCGATTCAAGAGTCGCTATTTTCCGGTATGTTAGTGATTGACCCATTTGCTGTTTTCTTTAAATATTTATTTATTTTATCTTCAATAATTATTCTTATATTCTTTGAATTTTCCAATGAAATCAAAGAATCAACCCACAAGAATGAATATTCTTACTTGATTCTATCTCTCGTTTTAGGTTCATTTCTTATGGCATCTTCAGTGAACCTGTTAATGATGTATCTCTCTTTGGAGTTGGCAAGTTTGACCTCATACATCTTAGCCGGATACACAAAGTCGGAGAAAAAATCTTCTGAATCTTCGATGAAGTATCTTATCTATGGTGCTGCTTCTTCAGGTATAATGCTTTATGGTATGAGTTTACTTTATGGATTCACAGGTAGTCTGGATATATATGAGATATCAAGATACTTATCCAATAATCCAACCCCAAATGCATTTATCTACATTACTATGATAATGATAGCGGCAGGTTTCGGATACAAAACTTCATCTGTTCCGTTTCATTTTTGGACTCCGGATGTTTATGAAGGTTCTCCAACACCTGTAACCGCTTTTCTTGCTGTAACTTCTTCTGCAGCCGGATTTTCTATAATTACAAGATTTTTCCTGACTACATTTCTTGGTTCCACTCAAATAGTTGATGGAGCTTTTTCTATAATAGCAGGTATTCATTGGCAAGATATTATTATAGTCATTTCAGTTGCATCTATGATAGTAGGGAATTTTGTAGCAATCTGGCAAAAGAGTCTGAAAAGACTGCTTGGATATTCTTCTATTGCGCAGGGAGGTTATATGCTTGCAGGTTTGGTTGTTGCTGACAAAATTGGTTTAACTGCAATGCTGATTTATTTATCTGCATACTTATTTATGAATCTTGGAGCTTTTTTCGTAACAATACTTATTGTTAACAAATTAGGTACTGACGATATTGAGAAAATGAAAGGACTCGGATATCGAATGCCATTTATTGGTGTTGCAATGTCTGTGTTTATGCTGGCTTTATCAGGGATTCCGGCTACCGTAGGTTTTATTGGTAAGTTTTATCTTGTTACGGCTTTGATGAAACCGGGTGCAGGATTTCTATGGTTTGCAATAGTACTTATGTTAAATAGTGTTGTATCTCTGTTCTTTTATTTGAAAGTTGTAAAAAATATGTTTCTTGAAAGAGCAGAAAATACTGATGAATTACCCGGGATTAAATTCAGCTTTCAATCGTATATTGTTTTAATCCTTCTGTTAATTCCAACTATATTTTTTGGATTATATTTTGGACCTATTGTAAAACTCGCCGAAAGTTCTGCGGTTTTCTTTGGGATTAAATAAGGTCATATTTGATTTTTAAAAATTTAAACCCGTTTATAAAACGGGTTTTTTTTTATATAAAGCACTTTAATTTCATTTTCTTAATTATTAAATTTGACTTTTAAAATTAAAGAAGGGGCATCTTATGTGCGGAATTGTCGGATATATCGGGAGTAAAAATTCAGTACCTGTTATAATTCAGGGACTAAAAAGGCTTGAGTATCGAGGTTATGATTCAGCAGGAGTATCGGTAATTAATTCTGAAGGCGAATTGTTGGTTTATAAAAAAGCGGGTAAAGTATCAAAAATGGAAGAAAGTCTTGACCTCGATAAATATTCAGGTACGATAGGTATTGGGCATACAAGATGGGCTACTCACGGAGAACCAAATGATATCAATGCTCATCCGCATTTGGATTTTGACGGGAATATTGTAATTGTCCATAACGGAATAATTGAAAACTACAAAGCTATTAAAAAAAGACTGAGTATTGAAGGTTTTGAGTTTCAAACAGAAACGGATACCGAAATACTTGCAGACTTGATTAATTTTAATTACAGAAGAACTAACGATTTTGTAACTGCTGTTAGATTATCTCTTGTAGAAGTTGAAGGGACATACGGTTTAGCCTGCTTATGTAAATCTGAACCCGACAAACTTGTAGTTGCCCGGAAAGGAAGTCCGCTATTAATAGGCGTGGGAGATGGTGAAACTATTGTATCTTCAGACGCAGCTGCAGTTATAAGTTATACTAAGCATGTAATATATCTTGAAGACGGCGAAATGGCTATTATGACGAAAAATGGTTATCAGTTAAAAACTATCGAGGATAAGGAAATATTAAGAGATACCGAGGTACTTGATTTATTACTTGATGAAATTGAAAAAGGCGGCTATGACCATTTTATGTTAAAAGAGATTTGTGAACAGCCGGATACAATACAAAATACATACAGAGGAAGAATTAACTTTGACACGGGCGTTGCTAAACTTGGCGGACTTGACACTGTACTTGATAAAATCGTGAATGCCGAAAGGTTTATAATAACTGCTTGCGGAACAGCCTGGCATGCAGGATTGGTAGGGGAATATATGATTGAGCAATACTGCAGAGTACCTGTGGAAGTTGAATATGCCTCTGAATTTCGATATAGAAATCCAATATTATCCCCACGTGATGTTGTAATTGCAATTAGTCAAAGCGGTGAAACACTGGATACGCTTGCTGCTTTACGCGAAGCAAAGAAATATGGAGCAACAACAATTGGAGTAGTTAACGTTATTGGAAGTACAATCGCGAGGGAAGTTGATGCCGGTACTTATATTCATGCCGGTCCCGAAATAGGTGTTGCTTCAACGAAAGCATTTACTTCTCAGATAATGTCTCTTGCACTGATTACAATGATGCTTGCCAAAAATAAGAATACTTTAACGGATGCTGCACTGATTCAATTGTCACAGGAACTATTAACAATACCTTCAAAAATATCGAAAATGGTTGAAATGAAGGAAAAGTATAAACTCGTTGCAGAAAGTTTTAAGGATGCTAAAAACTTTCTATATCTTGGGCGCGGCTTCAACTTTCCTGTGGCGCTTGAAGGAGCTTTAAAACTGAAAGAAATCTCATACATTCATGCTGAAGGATATCCGGCAGCAGAAATGAAACATGGTCCTATTGCTTTAATTGATGAGGATATGCCCGTAGTATTTGTTGCACCGCATGATGTTACATATGATAAGATAATTTCAAATATTGAAGAGGTAAGAGCCAGAAAAGGCAGAATAATTGCTTTAGCTTATGATGACGACGAAAATATTAAAAATTATGCTGACTATATTTTACCAGTGCCCAAAACGTCGCCGCTTTTTGCATCAATTCTGAATATTATACCTTTGCAATTTTTATCTTATTATATTGCGGTAATGCGTGATTGTAATGTTGATCAACCCAGGAATCTTGCGAAGAGTGTTACTGTGGAATAAAAACTGTGAATGTACTGCCTGAGTTAAGTTCACTTTCAAGAGTTACTTTTCCTTGATGAGATTCTACTAACTGTTTGATAATTACTAATCCTAATCCCGAACCGGCTATGCCTGAAGCATTGGAAGCTCTTGTGAAAGATTGAAACAGGTTAGGTATTTCGTTTTCCGGTATTCCTATTCCATAGTCTTGTGCAATTATCTCAAATCCGTTATTCAGATAATTAACTGTTATATCCGGTTTATGTCCTTTTGTTGAAAATTTAACAGCATTTGAAATTAAATTATTAATAATATGATACATCATATTATTATCTATTAAAACCTTTCTGTGTTCTCCTTTAATATGAATGTTGAATAAAATTCTACCATCTGCGGTTTTATAATTGGAATCCTGCAAATCTTTAATTATCGAGATAACATCATTCAACTCGGGTGAATAATTTAGTTTACCGGATTCTTTTTTACCAAGTATTAAAACGTCATCCATAAGTTTAGTAATTCTTTCAAGGTTAGATTTGATTCTGTCGAAATATTTAACTTTATTGAAATCAAAGCTTTTACTAATAAAAGATTTTAAAAGAATTTCCATACTTGTTTCTATTCCTGTTAAAGGTGTTCTGAACTCATGAGATACTATAGAAACGAAACGTCCCTTTAATTCGCTGAGATGTTTTTCTTTCACCAATGCCTCATTCAATTTAGCTTCAGCTTTTTTCCTTATTACAATTTCATTTTTTAGGTCCTTTGTTCTTTCCTGTATTGTCTTCTCCTGATTTGCAGTCAAATTTTCCAATTCTTTATTAATTATCATCTTTGAACGATATGCTCTATAAGTAAGAACCACTGCAATTGAAATCAGTATTGTAGTAAAAGTTAACAATAATAGTTTTTCGTTCTGTCTCTGAAGCTCTATCTCTTTTAAATCTGCATTTTTCTTGCCTATGTCATATTTCATTTTGTATCTTGACAATTCAACGGAAGCCTTATTAATATTTACAGAATCAGAATATTCTCTGTAGAGTTTGTAATAATCAAAAGCCTTCCTTATATCACTTTTCTTTAAATAAAGATTGTATAGTCGATCGTAAGAGTAAACAAATTGCGATTTCATATTAGAACCTTCTAATTCTTTTAATCCCATTTTAAAATAATTCTCTGCTTCATATAAAAATCCATTTTTGAAATAAACATTACCTATGTTAGTAAAAGAACTTGAAATAGAAAATTTCACATTAATTCTTTTTCTATAATTCAGAGCAATCTTATCAAATGTAAGTGCTTCTTTAAAATCATTTCTTCTCATCCATACATTTGACATTTTGGTTGCAATTGTGGAAGCATGGTTTAAAATTAAATTATCTGTAAAAATTCTGTAGGCCTTGCTATAATAAATATAGGCAGTATCTAAATCTCCTTTTATGTCCAGATAATAATCTGCTTTTCGAGTCAATATATGACCTTGAATATCAATAATATTTAACTTTTGTGCAACATCGTAACCATCTTCAAATTCCAAGAAAGCTTTTTCAAATTCTTTCATTGAATAATAGCAAAACCCCCAGTAATATTTAAGATTACAGTAGTAGAAATTGTATTTGTTTTCAGGAATAAAATCCAGGGTTTTACTGTAATAATCTATCGCTATATTATATTCTCCTATGTGTCTGTAAACTTCTCCTAAGTATATTGTTGAAATAAATTTGGCATATATGTCATTATCTGAAATTGCGTTTTTTTGAGACTCTTCAAACTCAGTCATGGCTCTATAATATTCGCCGTTGTTCAAAAAGTAAAAACCTATCGAAATACATATCCTACTTAATAAGTTTGTATTGCCTGAAATATTTGCAAGTTTTTTTGCCTCATATAGAAGTTTTAAACCACTATAATCGTTCCCGGTTATTAAATTGTATGAGCCTTTTACGGCATATAACTTGATTTTATAATCGTTAATTTTATAGTAATCTGTAAAAAATTCAATTTTCTTAATTATAGAATTGAGTTCTGTAATATCTACCTGCATATATCTATTACTTACGATTATAAATGTATTAACAACTATTCCCGGAAGAGATATACTTTCGTAATCAGGGAGAACTTTTTCTAATTCCATTATTCTAAATCCTGAAGTTAAGAAGGCAGAGCAAAATAAAAAAACTATTAAGAAAAGATATTTTTTACTTTTCATTATCCCTAAATATTTTATAGAAGTTAAGATTGTTATCTCCCAAAGTTAAATTATTTTCTACATAAATTGTATGTATAAAATGAAAATAATTATTGTGCATATTTGTTAATCCCGGATACCAATTATCAAAAATTATTAAATAATCCGCATTTTTCTTTAAGATGAATGATAAAATCGAGTCGTTTTTTAAATATTGATCCAAATCTTTATATCTTAATATTTCAGGAGTTACTAAACCTTCCAGATCAATCACATAATTTTCTGTGTAATAACCAATAGCGCCAATATCGTTAAGTCCAATTACGGAATTTCTTGAGATGTTACTATTTATCCATTTAACTGCTTCAATATGCATTGAGCTGATATTAGATACGAAATTTCCGTTATCGAAGGCAATTTTGACAAAATAAGGGATTGAAAATACCAATATAATCGCAAGAATATATTTCTGCGTTTTCAGGCGAAAACTTTTTTTAGATAAAATGTAATATGCAAAATATACACCTATGATAATCAATAAAGTGTAATCAGGTATAAAATATCTTCCATAATGTCGTGAGTTTGGAAAAATAAATATCGAAAAGCCAAGGTGAATTACAAAATAAGAAATCGGAATAAGAACAATATTAAACTTTTTTTCTTTGAAGCTATTAATTGCGAAAAAAAATATTCCGGCTAATGCTGATAAAAAAATAAAAATATTATCTCTTAAAAAAAACACCGTGCTTTTTTTTATAAAATCCAGGTATTGATTATCGGTATAAAGTTTATTTACTCCTTTGAAAGTATTTGGGAAAGGACTGCCATTTGTATAAAAAGAAAAAATAATATACGGGGCTGATAGAACAAAGAATATCAATAAACATAACGATAACTTATAAAAAAAACGAGAAGATTTCTTATTAAAGAGTAAGTAATACGTATCTTTTAAAAACAACAAAAAAGCTAAGACAAATCCTTCAGGGCGTGTATTTACAAGTAATCCGCATAGAGCCCATTTGATATAGAAAAATGATTCCTTATTTAAAAAATCAATGTAAATAACAGTTAATAGTATGAAGATAAATAGAGATGTTTCCATTCCTGAAGAGGAAATGTAAGCTACTCTGCCGGTAAACAAGAATAGCATTGAAGAATAAAGAGCTATTAAATTATTATTATTTCCTGTTATTAAAAAAATTATTTTATATAATATTATTGAGGAAAGTATATAAAAAAACA
>CALKAJ010000156.1 GCA_937983305.1 uncultured Ignavibacteriota bacterium
ATTTTGTTTTTATATAAATTTTAAAAAAAATAAATGAGTTTACTTATTGTCGGATCTATGGCTTTAGATACTATTGAGACTCCATACGGAAAAAGAGAATACATACTCGGAGGCTCCTGCACATATATTACAACATCTGCAAGTTATTTGACAGATGGTATAAGGATGGTCGGAATAGTAGGATATGATTTCCCAAAGCACGAAATTGAATTTTTTAAATCAAAAGGGATTGATACTTCAGGAGTTGAAATATCTTCTGATAAAAAAACCTTCCACTGGCATGGAGTATATCATAAGAATATGAATATCAGAGATTCCATCACAACAGATTTAAATGCTTTTGAAACATTTGACCCTGTAATTCCTGAACATTTCAGAGATAGTGATTTTGTCTGCCTTGGAAATGTTGATCCTGTAATTCAAAAAAAGGTAATTACTCAATTAAGAAAACCAAAATTGACAATGATTGATACGATGGATTTCTGGATTGAAGGTAAACTCCCCTATCTTTTGGAAACTTTGAAACTCACTGACATTATAATGATAAATGATTCCGAAGCCAGACTGCTTTCAGGTGAGGATAATCTCGTTGTGGCAGGCAGGAAAATTCTGACAATGGGACCCAAAATAATAATAATAAAAAAAGGCGAACATGGAGCTTTGTTAATTACACCTGATACTCTTTTTTCTGTTCCGGCATTGCCTCTCGATAAAGTGACAGATCCAACAGGAGCAGGAGATACTTTTGCGGGCGGTTTTATGGGTTGGATAAACAGAACAAATGATTTTTCTGATGAAAACCTGAAGATAGCAATTGTTTGCGGAACGGTGATGGCATCACTTATTGTTCAGGATTTCTCTCTTGAAGGTATCAGAGATATTCCCAAGGATGTGCTTTTTAGCAGATTTAATGATATTAAGAAATTAACCAATTATAAAGATATAGATTTATAAAATGGCTCTTGTTAGCTCAGAGGCTTTTGTTTTGAATAAATTTAAATATGGTGATACCAGTTTAATTGTAACACTGTTTAGTATTAATCACGGAAAATTCAGTGCTCTCATAAAAGGGGCAAGGAATTCGAAATCCGGATTAAGCGGTGTTTTTGAGAACATTAACCATATATCGGTTTATTTCAATAAAAAAGAGAATCGGGAACTTCAAAGTATTTTAAAATCGGAAAATATTAATTCATTTCCCGCTATTAAACGAAACCTTGATAAATTGAATGTGGCATATAGACTTATAGAGCTGACTAATAAGTTAATTATCAATTACGACATTAATTCAAAAGTATTTTTATTACTAAAAGATATGTTGAATACTCTCGAAAAAAATGAAAGTAATTTCCTGGTTATTTTGCTGTACTTTCAATTATTTTTCTCAGTATATACAGGTGTCGGATACCTTGACAAAGAGAACGACTTCCCTGTCGTAAATGATGAAACTTTTGTTTATGGAACATCGTTTAAGAATACAGAGGAGATTAATGGAATTCTTCATTCAATAGGTAAGACCAAACCTGAGAATCTTGAGTCTCTTTATTTTGATGAAAATAAATTGAAAGTACTTATAGATAAACTTGATTACCATTTATTATCGGATGTAAGTCATCCGGGAATTTTGAAAACAAAAAAAATTATTTCACAAATACAAATGAAATAAAAAAGGAGAATGAATATGTCAAAAAAATCTTTAATCGCAGGTTTACTTTTAATTATTGGCGCCGTTGCTTTCGGAGGAATTTTGATTGCAAGTTTCAGCGGTAAAGATAAACTTATTGCAAACCCTCAGATAGAATTTAAAACCACGCCGCCTATTGAAAACGTAAATC
Source organism: uncultured Ignavibacteriota bacterium (assembly GCA_937983305.1). GTDB lineage: Bacteria > Bacteroidota > Ignavibacteria > Tepidaquicellales > Tepidaquicellaceae > DSSM01. The sequence goes on from CALKAJ010000156.1 coordinate 1,836, forward strand.
CAAACGTTAAATCTTTGAATGATTCTTTCGTTGAAATATCGAAGTTAGTTATGCCTTCGGTAGTTTTCATAGATGTAACCGCAGATGCTAAAAAGGAAAATGAGAATGGAAATAATAAGGGCTTTGAATTTTTCTTCGGTCCGGATTTTCAAATGGAACAACCTCCTATGCACGGTTCGGGCTCAGGTGTTATTATTAGCAAAGACGGCTACATTATGACAAACAATCATGTTGTCAAAGATGCCTCAGAGAAAGGAATAAAGGTTGTACTTAACGACAAAAGAGAATATTCGGCAAAAATAATCGGTACTGATCCAAACACAGATATAGCAGTTATTAAAATAGAAGCTGATAATCTTATACCTGCATCAGTTGGAAACTCTGACAACGTTCAGGTCGGTCAATGGGTTCTCGCAATAGGAAATCCTCTTGGTTTGAACAACACAATAACAGCAGGAATTGTTTCGGCGCTCGGAAGAAATATAAACATAAGCAACAACAGTTATTCGATTAATAATTTTATTCAAACTGATGCAGTAATTAACCCTGGAAACAGCGGAGGTGCTTTAGTTGATATAAACGGATTTGTGATTGGAATCAATACAGCAATAAAGACCACTACCGGTTATTATCAGGGATATGGATTTGCAGTACCAATGAACCTTGCAAAATCAGTTGCTGAAGAATTAATAAAAAGCGGAAAAGTAGAAAGAGGTTATATTGGTGTTGCAATAAAAGATTTAGACAACAAAGAAGCAAAAGGATTTGGTCTTGATAAACCAAAAGGTGTTTTGGTGCAAAATGTTATTAAAGACGGCGCCGGAGATGAAGCAGGATTAAAACCCGGAGATATTATTTTCAGTGTTGACGGAAAAGAAGTTAACGCAGCGAATGAGCTTCAAACAATTATCGGTTCACACAGACCTGGAGACGAAGTGAAATTAGTTGTATTCAGAGACGGCAGTACAATAGATAAAACAGTTAAACTTAAACCGAGAAGTGAAGATAATATTTCTATGAATGATTTTAGAAATAAATCCGAAAAAACTGAAGATTTTAAATCCAAGTCCTTCGAGAATATTGGCATTACGGTGATTGAACTCGATTCAAAAACGAAATCCGATTACGGAGTCAGCGAAGGTGTTATGATAAATAATGTAAAGAATTTTTCTGAAGCATTTAACAGAGGCTTACGTGCCGGTATGATTATTGTAGATGTTAATAAAGAGAAAATTGACAGCGTTGAGAAATTAAGTTCAGTATTATCAGGTAAAAGTAAAGGTGATGTTGTTGTATTTAAAATAGTTTTACAAAATAAAGAAATCAGATTAGTCGCTGTAGAATTATAAAACTCAAATTTTGAGGCTGTACAATTTGTTACAATTTTTTAATTTACAGCCTCAAAATAATCATTGAATATTTAAAAATGATTAATTATATTAGTATTATGAAAAATAGAACACTACATTTCGCTTTAGTTTTGGTGTTTCTTTTTACCGGAATATTTACTGTTTACGGTAATAATAAACACTTCTACGAATCAATAAATGGAGTTGGATTAATTGACGGAGACAACAGACCTATAACTGATGATTACAAATTAAACCAGAATTTTCCAAATCCATTCAATCCTTCGACGAAAATAAGCTATAAAATAAATATTGAAGGAATTGTCACTTTGCAAGTCTTTAACCTGGTTGGACAGGTTGTGAAAGTAATAGTAAACGAGTTCCAGAAGCCGGGTCGCTACGAAGTAGAGTTCGATGCCGGTGATTTACCAAGTGGAGTTTACCTTTACAAATTGCAGATTAACGATTTTACTTCAGTTAAAAGAATGACCTTACTCAGGTAATTGTTTTTTTAAATCGCTTGTTTTTCGAAATTAATTTACTAAAATGAAAAAAATAATTTTATTTACAATATTAGTTGTTTTTGCTTTTATTATAAAAGCAGAATCACAAACCTTAGTTTACGACGACTTTTCTAAAAAAGATATGCCGGGATGGTCTGCATCTGACGGAATTACAATGAAATATTCATATAGTTTTGATAATAAAGACAGCGGTTATGCCATTTTAAAAAATGACAATATATTAAAGCCATCTCAATATGCCGGTTCAATAACAAGGATATTCCCCTATCTGTTTACTGACAGCAGTTATCTGAATATATTTATGAAAGGTGTTAATAATGATTTGAATATTACTGTTTCTATATTATTTGATATAGATGATAACGGAAGGTTTAATGATGATCAGGATATATTACTAAAATCCAATCCAATTTCGTTAAATTATTCCGGCTGGAAGCAAGCAAAATTAAAACTCAAAGAAGGCGAATTTATTATTGTCTCAAATTTTCCTGATAATTGGTCTGTAATACTTCAGCAATCAATGGGTTTAAGAATAGATTTTGAAACAGGAAATACATATAAAGATTCAAAATTTGAATCCGGTGTCGCTTTAATTTCTGAAATTATTAATAAAGGAACCGGTTTCTCGGATACAAATAAAAAGGATAAAAAAGAAGAGCAATCTTATTTTAGTGCTAAAAACTATCCTAATCCTTTTAATCCGTCAACAACAATTCAATATACACTTAACGAATCTACTCAGGTTAAACTGACTATATACGACAGACTCGGAAGAGAAGTAGTTACTCTTGTTGATGAAAGTCAATCTGCCGGAACTTATTCGGTAACCTTTGATGCGGCAAATTTACCAAGCGGCACTTATTTCTACAGAATTAAAACACCATCGAAGACCGAAGTTAAGAAAATGGTTTTTGAAAAATAGATTCGCACATAATTTTTTCTTAAAGAGCATTCGTTTTAATTCAGGCGAATGCTTTTTTTATGACTAATATTTTATATTTATATAACTTATATTTGAATATAAATTTTAAAATCAACTAATTAATTAAATTCTTACTTTATGACCAAAACGAAAGTTATTATTATGGGTGCAGCGGGAAGAGATTTTCACAATTTTAATGTCTATTACAGGAATAACCCGCAATTTGAAGTTGTAGCCTTTACGGCAACACAAATTCCTTACATTGACGATAGAAAATATCCGGCTGCCTTATGCGGAAAATTATACCCCAAAGGAATTCCGATTTTCCCTGAATCAGAAGTTATCAGCTTAATAAAAAAACACAAAGTTGAAGAAGTAGTATTTTCTTACTCTGATGTTACTTTTAATTATGTTATGTCAAAAGGTGCTGAAGTTAATGCAGCAGGTGCATCTTTTAAAATGTTAGGTTACGATCAAACAGCTATTAAATCTACAAAACCTGTAGTAGCAGTTGTAGCTGCAAGAACCGGAGCAGGTAAAAGCCAAACTTCAAGACGTGTAATTGAGATTCTAATGGCAATGGGAAAAAAGGTTGTTGCAGTCAGACATCCAATGCCTTATGGTGATTTAGTAAAACAAAAAGTTCAAAGATTTGCAACAATTGCCGATTTAAAAAAGCACAAATGTACAATTGAGGAAATGGAAGAATACGAACCTCACGTAGCAAGAGGTAATGTAATATATTCAGGAGTTGATTATGAGGCAATTTTAAGGGAAGCTGAAAAAGAAGCAGATGTAATTTTATGGGACGGCGGAAACAACGATATGCCTTTCTATAAAGCTGATATAATAATTACAGTAGTTGACCCTCACAGACCGGGACATGAAATGTCTTATTATCCGGGATTACAGAATTTATACCTTGCAGACGTTGTAGTAATTAATAAAATTGATTCGGCATCTCCGGAAAACATTGCAAAAGTCAGAGAAAATATAAGAAAAGTAAATCCAAAAGCCACAATCATAGATGGTGCTTCACCCATATCAGTAGATAACCCAAAAGACATAGCTTTAATCAAAGGTAAAAAAGTACTTGTAGTAGAAGACGGACCAACCCTTACACATGGTGAAATGAAGTTTGGAGCCGGTGTTATTGCTGCAGAAAAATTTGGTGCCGCATCATTGGTAGATCCAAGACCTTATGCCGTAAAATCTATAAGCGACACTTATAAAAAGTATCCGGGAATAGGTGTTTTATTACCTGCTATGGGATATGGAAATAAACAAATCAGTGATCTCGAAACAACAATAAACAAGGTTCCCTGCGATGCAGTTGTTATTGGAACTCCAATTGATTTGAGAAGAATTGTGAAGATAAAGAAACCTGCCGTTAGAATTGGATATGAATTACAGGAAATAGGAAAACCGGATCTTACGGATGTTTTAAAAGGACTTAAAAAGAAATAAATTAATTTTAACTATAAAAAAAGGGCTGATTTTTTCAGCCCTTTTTTATTTTAAACCAATTATTTCCTTTAACTTTCCTATTTTTTCCAGAGTATCCGATTTTTTTTGTCTCTCTGTATTAATTACCTGCTCGGATGCTTTTTGTAAAAAATTCTGATTACTGAGTTTTTTCTCAAGACTCAATAAATAATTTTCCAAATTTTTTAAATCACTGATATACTTGCTTTTTTGTTTCTCATCTAACTCTACATCTTCGAGATGCAGAAATATTTCAAATCCGGTGAATATTTTACAGATCGGAAGAGCACACGTCTGAACTCCAGTCACGAATAACCATCTCGTATG
>CALKAJ010000157.1 GCA_937983305.1 uncultured Ignavibacteriota bacterium
ATTCTTTGCCTGCGTTTTCGGGGACCCAATCGGGTTTATGTGTTTTGTTTTTTTTCATTCAAAAAATTGAGTTGCCTTGAACCAAATTAGCAAAATCGGTAATAGTAAAAAAGTAAGAAAAGCAGGGCGGAAAAAAAGCAGGCAAAAAATTATAAGAAAAAAGATTTAGTCACATTCGATAATCCGCTTATAGAGCTCTTTAACAAAATCATTGACAGTGGATTTCTTTTCTTCGAGCAGAGAAACGGGCATTGAAAAGCGGACTTTGACAAAATGATTTTTCATTGCAGTGTTAAAATAAAAGGAGCCGTAAGAATTGCCTTTGTAAGTAAATTCAAAGTATGCATTCAGGACTTTTACATCATCGTTGATAACGAGGTCAGGCAGTTTGACGGGAGCAACAACATTGGAATAGATACCCTGCGATTCGAATTTTTTTACTTCTAAGCAAAAATTTTTGTAATTATCTTCAACGTTTGAAAAATCAATTGAAGAGAGACCTTCGTTGTAAAAATAAAGTGTAACGTGCAATTTATTTAAATCATAATCTGCCATTGTACCATAGCCCGGATTTTTAGCTTCGAGGTCTTTAATATCGCCTCTAATCCAGCCGTCAAAAGAATCGGGATAGCTTAAGCCGGAATAATTATCTTTGGTGCACTGGGAATAAACGAGGAGAGGGAAAAGAAAGAAGAACAAAAAAACTACAGCTGATTTTTTCATAAGGCACTACTTAAATTTTAAAAAACTAAAAATATAATATCCTGCGAAGAAATTAAACTGCAAAATAAAGAGATGAAATTGATTAGGGAATTATGTGTTTGATTTTCCGGATAATAATATTTAAGTTGAAACAATTTAATATAAAATGATTAAAAAACATAATAAAAATATTAGAAAAATAACAGCCGTATGGCGTAAATACAGATGTTAGCGGTTATTGTAAAATATGACCTAACAATTCAAAGTAAATAAACGATTACACAATGGAAGTTATAAATATATTAACTACACGACTTAAAATTCGACACCTAAAACTGACAGATTTATCTGATTTTCATAATTATCGCTCAAATCCGGAAGTGACAAAATATCAGGGCTTTGATGTATTTACAATCGAGCAAGCAAAACAATTTATCCAAGATAACTCTGCAAAGCATTTTGGGAAAGCAGGCGAATGGGTACAATACGGAATTGAAAATATTCAAACAAAACAACTTATTGGCGACTGTGCAATTAAACTTGACCGGTACGACACAAGAATAGCAGAAATTGGAATAACAATTTCACATCTCGAACAAAAAAAGGGTTATGCAAAAGAAGTTCTTATTGGAATTTTGACATTTCTGTTTGATACAAAAGAAATACACCGAGTAGTTGAAATAGTGGATGCTGAAAATACTGCCTCAATCAATTTACTAAAAAGTACAGGATTTAGATTAGAAGGGCACTTTATTGAGAACATATTCTTCAAAGGGAAATGGGGAAGTGAATTTCAATACGCAATGTTAAAACGAGAATGGAACAGCAGAAAGTAATATCAGGAAATATTGAAAAATAAAATTCGCAGGCAATTTTGGTATTCCGTCAAGCCCCCGGGCAGCTGCACAACGTTGGCGGTAATGTCAGGAACGCCAAAGTGAAATATTGGGTTATAACAACATATTCACCTGATAAAGAAGATGGAGGGGTTTGGATAAATCAGGACGCGTGGTTTAATTTAGCTAACTTTGATAAAGATGTTTCAAAAGAATATCAATTAAAAAAAGACGGGAACGGAGTTTTTGTTTTTGTAATAGAAGGGAGTGCAAGAATAGAAGACCAAATTTTAAGGCGGCGAGATGCCATTGGTTTAACCGAATTAACTTCATTTACACTTGAAGCACTTGAAAACTCTGAAATATTAATTATGGAAGTCCCGATGCAATTACCAAAAGAATTGAAAAACATTTAAATCAATAAATATCATTTTGACTCTGTATTCGGTTGACAAGAAAAACAGATTGCGAAATTATATATTTGATTTTTTAAATAATAATATTTAAGTTGAAACAACCGGTTGCATTGGTGTTTATTAGATTTAATGAACGAAAAAACAGATATAAATAATGTTTGAACAAACCTTTAAAAATATTGATGATATACTTCACAAAGACGCAGGTTGCAGCAGTGAACTTGATTATGTGGAGCAAACTTCCTGGATTTTGTTTCTGAAATATCTGGATGATTTGGAAAAAGACCGCGTAACAGCAGCCGAACTCACAGGCAAAACTTACACTCCTATCATTGACAAAGAATATCAATGGACAGTATGGGCAATGCCAAAAGGCAAAGACGGAAAACTTGACCACCACAAAGCCCTTACAGGTGACGACCTCACAGACTTTGTAAACAACAAACTTTTCCCATACCTCAAAAAGTTTAAACAAAGTGCCGAAAGTGCCAACACAATAGAATACAAGATTGGCGAAATATTCAGTGAACTGAAAAACCGAATTCAAAGCGGCTACAATTTGCGAGAAGTAATTAACCGCATTGACGAATTGCGTTTCCGTACCCACGCTGAAAAGCACGAAATGAGCCACCTGTATGAAGACAAAATCAAAAATATGGGCAATGCAGGGCGAAACGGAGGCGAATACTACACACCCCGGCCGCTCATTAGAACCATTATAAAAGTAGTTGCCCCAAAAATTGGCGACAAAATATATGACGGTGCAGTAGGCAGTGCGGGCTTCCTTTGCGAAGCGTTCGACTATCTGCGAACCGGCAAATCTATTTCTTCCAAAGAAACAGAGTTACTGCAAAAACGCACCTTTTACGGCAAAGAGAAAAAATCATTGGCATATATCATCGGCATTATGAATATGATTTTGCACGGAGTGGAAGCCCCCAACATAATACACACCAACACGCTTGCCGAAAACCTTGCCGACATACAGGAAAAAGACCGCTATGATGTAGTGCTTGCCAATCCGCCATTTGGAGGAAAGGAACGTGCCGAAGTACAGCAAAACTTCCCGATAAAAACAGGCGAAACCGCTTCGCTCTTTTTACAGCATTTTATTAAAATCCTGAAAGCAGGCGGAAAAGCAGGTGTGGTAATAAAAAACACTTTTTTGAGTAATACCGACAATGCCACAGTTGCCATACGCAAAACATTATTAGAAAATTGCAACCTGCATACCGTATTGGATTTGCCGGGCGGAACCTTTGCAGGTGCAGGTGTATAAACTGTTGTGCTGTTTTTTGAAAAAGGCAAGCCAACGCAAAAGGTTTGGTTTTACTCGCTTAACCTCGACCGCAATCTGGGCAAAACAAATCCGCTAAACGAAAACGACCTGGCGGAATTTATTAAACTGCAAAAGACCTTTGCCGAAAGTGAAAACTCCTGGAATATAAGCATAAAAGATATTGACCAAAGCACTTATGATTTAAGCGTAAAAAACCCGAACAAAAAAGAAGAAACTGCTCTTCGTTCGCCGCAAGCCATTTTGGAAGAAATGAAAGCACTGGATGAAGAAAGTGCCGAAATATTGGATTTAATAAGAGATTTGATTTGATAAATGAAAAACGAAATTATACTATATCGTCCTAACGAACTTGCCGAGCATATTGAGGTAAAAATTGATGAAGAAACCGTTTGGCTTTCTCTTAATCAAATAGCTCAGCTTTTTGATAGAGACAAATCTGTTATATCAAGGCACTTACGAAATATTTTTGCAGAGGGAGAATTAACCTATGATGCAACTGTTGCAAAAAATGCAACAGTTCAAATTGAAGCAGGACGTGAAGTAAAACGAGAAATTGAATATTATAATCTTGATGCAATTCTATCGGTAGGCTATCGAGTAAATTCAAAGCAAGGCACTCAATTTAGAATTTGGGCAAGTAAAATTCTAAAAGACTATTTATTGAAAGGTATTCAATTAATAACCGAATGAACCGCTTGGAAGATAATTTGGAAAACCTAAAAAACAAAGTAAACCAAATAGATTTACAAATAAACACTCACCTTATTCCCACGCAAGGCGTGTTTTTTGAAGGGCAAGTATTTGATGCTTACGAATTAGCTTCAAAAATTATCCGTTCGGCAAAGCAAAATGTTGTATTGATTGATAATTATATAGATGAAATCACGCTTACGCATTTAGCCAAAAAAGAAAAAGGAGTGAACGTGTTGATATTAACAAAAAACATAAGCAAACAACTACAGTTAGACGTGCAAAAAGCCAATGCACAATACGGTAATTTTGAAGCTAAACCATTTACCCAAAGCCACGACCGTTTTTTGATTATTGATGGTAATGAAGTGTATCACCTGGGAGCATCGCTAAAAGATTTAGGAAAAAAATGGTTTGCTTTTTCAAAAATGGATAAGGGTTCGGTAAGCAATATTATTAACTCAATTTCAAAAATAGTCTGAACTATGATTTTTAAGATTAAATGATTACCATGAAAAGAACAGAAACAAATATTTCACAAATAAAAAGTCATACC
>CALKAJ010000158.1 GCA_937983305.1 uncultured Ignavibacteriota bacterium
AATTTGGGAAAAGAACAAAGAAGGCGTTGTATCAGCACCTCCGAAAGTTGCAAAAACAATCAAGAATCCTAACTTAATTTATCCCGGACAGGTATTAAGAATTCCTGCTCTTACAGATGCTGAAAAGAAAGCCGCTGTATTAAAGACCAACAAGTATAAAAACAAATGGGTAAAAAGAGTAAAGAAGACTGAAACAACAGAAGAAGTAAAGAAAGACGTAAAGAAAGAAGAAGTAAAGAAAGACGTAAAGAAAGAAGATAAGAAAGACGTAAAGAAAGACGTGAAAAAAGAAGAAAAGAAGAAATAATCTTTAAATAATAGATTCTTTTTAAGCCCTTATGATTCTTTCATAAGGGCTTTTTTGTTTCTAATTCCTGAATTATTTTTATAGAAAAGGAGATAGCCATAGAAAACGAAAATCAAATAACCGAAAAAAATATTTCTCTTATTGGAGTTGACCTGATGAATTTTATTGGTATTAACGAAAATAATATTAACTTCATCAGAGAAAATTTCAACTCCACTATTGTTGCAAGGGGTGAAAATCTTTTTATAAAGGGTGAAAAGGAAGAAGTCGAAATACTTGATAAAATATTTAAAGAGTTAATATATCTTCAGAAGAGGCAGGGTGAAATTACGGAAAGAGATATCAACCTTGTTATTGATTTGGTTGATGAAAAGTCGCCCGTGAATTTCAGAGAAAAATTTGATTCAAATGCCGCAGAATTGAACAATGTAATATTATTTAAAAAATCGGATTCGGTTAAACCGAGAACCGAAACTCAGGCAGAATATTTTAAATCGGTAAGACAAAATGATATTGTATTTGCAATTGGTCCTGCGGGAACAGGCAAAACATATCTCGCTGTTGCATTTGCCGTGGCGGCTTTGAAGAATAAGCAGATTAATAAAATTGTTCTCGCCCGCCCTGCAGTTGAGGCAGGAGAAAGTCTTGGTTTTCTCCCGGGAGATTTATCGGAAAAAATTGACCCCTATCTCCGACCGCTTTATGACGCTCTTGAGGATATGATTCCGCTTGATAAGCTAAAGCAATATATGGATAAAAATATTATTGAAGTTGTTCCGCTTGCATATATGCGGGGAAGAACTTTGAACAACGCTTTTGTAATACTCGATGAGGCGCAAAATGCTACGGCAACTCAAATGAAAATGTTTCTTACAAGACTTGGTATAAATTCGAAAGCAATTATTACCGGAGATGTTACTCAGATTGACCTGCCTAACAGGGAGGTTTCCGGACTTGTAGAAATTCAGGCGGTTCTTAAAGGAATTGAAGATATTGATTTTGTGTATTTCAATAAATCTGATGTAGTAAGACATAAACTTGTGAAAGATATAATTAACGCTTACGAGAAATACAATAATGGTTCGTACGGAAAATAAGTGAACTGCAAAACAGTAATATTATTATTTCTTATTAATGTTTCCGCAGTTTATTCACAACCTATAGTAAATAATGTTGATTTTTCCGGGAACAACTTTTTTTCGTCTTTAGAGTTGTCAAAATCAATGACAACAAAAAAAGATGTTGTTTTTAATCCGACACAATTCAATGCAGACTTAATTTCGCTCAGAGCAAAATATAAAGAAGCAGGATTTTTACTTGCAAGAATTTCAAACTTTAAAACCAAATTTTCCGATGATTCAACATCCGTTGATATTTCAATACAAATATCTGAAGGCAGCAGAGTATCAATCGGAAAAATTGAAATTACGGGAAACAAAGAGATTAGTACATCACAGCTATTTTCAATAATTGAAACTAAAACAGGCGAAGTTTTAGATGAAAGTAAACTCAATAACGATATTAAAGAAGTTTTAAATCTTTACGAAAAAAAAGGACTTCCTTTTACACGCGCTACGATTAAGGAAATTTCTATTTATTATGCCGGCGAAACACCGAAAATTTTTGTATCAATAGATATTTCCGAAGGAACAAAAGCTCAAATTGACGAAATCAGAATAAAAGGAAATGAAATTACCGAGCCCTATGTCATAACCAGAGAAATCGGAATTACAGAAGGACAAAACATTAATACCGAGCAACTTGAAAATATCAGAAGACGGCTTGATAATCTCGCAATTTTTGAAAACGTCGAAACTCCAAAGATATATGAAATTAAAAATACAAAGAAAAACGGTCTCTTAATCGAAGTTAAGGAAGGAAATAATAATACGTTTGACGGAGTAATCGGCTATGTTCCTCCTCCGACTGAAGATGAAAGCGGATATTTTACGGGACTCGTTAATATAAATTTTAAAAATATATTTGGTACCGGAAGGCGGCTTGATGCAAAATGGATGCAGGAGACAAAAGCAACACAGGAGCTTGAATTCAAATATATGGAGCCCTTTGTTCTCGGCTTTCCTGTAAATATTAATCTTGGATTTTTACAGCGGATACAGGATTCAACTTATACAAAAAGGAAACTCGAACTCAAAGGGGACCTGAAATTCACAGATAATATTTTCGGCTCGGTAATTCTTGGGCTTGAAAGCATTATTCCGTCATCGGATTCAAATGTTGTTTTTGTAACATCGGATTCAAGAACTTTATATGCCGGCAGTGAAATCAAATATGACAGCAGAGATAATATCTACAATCCCTTAAAAGGTATCAGTATAAAATTTAACTATATTTACGGAAATAAAACCATATTTTCCGGCACGGGTGAATCTTTTAATATTCAAAAATATTCATCAGAGCTGGACTTCTATTTTACTTTTTTTAAAAGACAAACTACGTTCATTAGATTATCTGCGGCAGAGGTGAATTCCGATAAGCTCGAAGATGCGGATTTAATCCGTGTCGGCGGAATGAGAAATATAAGAGGATACAGAGATGAGCAATTTCTTGCGGAGCGATTTATCTACGAAAATTTTGAACCACGTTATATTATAGGGCGAAGAAGTTTTTTGTTTGTTTTCTTTGATGCAGGTTATTATTTCCGCGAAGCAGATGCTCTGAATAATATACCCGTTCAGGAACAGTTTATTTACGGTTACGGCTTTGGATTGCAGATTGAAACAGGAATAGGCATTATAGGGGTAAGTTACGGATTGGGAAAAGGCGACAGTTTTCTTGACGGAAAAATACATTTCGGATTGATTAATAACTTTTAACCTCGGAAAATCTTTTTTATTTTTATATATGGCAAAAATAAATGTAATGATAATTGACGCAACGGGAAATAAACAGCAGGAAGCTGTACTTCCTGATGATGCACCTGTAAAAAGAATCATCGAGGCATTGCTTCCAAAAATGAAAATGCCTGTTACAGGTCCGGATGGTGAGCCTATATCTTATAAATTTCATCACAAAGCATCCGGGAAACAATTGACAGAAAATCAATCACTCTCAGATGCGGGAGTTAAAGAAGGTGACGTTTTAAGATTATATCCGGAAATTACTGCCGGATAATTTTTCTGCCTTATGAACGAAATAATTAACATAGACGACTCACGTTATTCACGGCTTGGACTTATTTCCTGGTGGAATCAGGATGTTCTGAAAAAATCTAAAGTTCTCGTTGTCGGATGCGGTGCTTTGGGAAATGAGATTATTAAAAATCTTGCAATGCTCGGTGTCGGAAATATTTATGCCGTTGATATGGATACCATTGAAAGAAGTAATCTGACAAGAAGTGTATTATTTCGTCTCGAAGATGAGGGGAAATTTAAAGCGGAAACAGCAGCAAAGAGGGCAAAAGAAATTAATCCCGATATTAACTTTTTCTATTATAACGGAAATATTTTTAATCTGGGACTAAATATTTTCAGAGAGTCGGATATTATTATTGCAGGTCTCGATAACAGAGAAGCAAGATTATTTATTAACAGAAGTTGTATAAAGGTTAATAAACCGTGGATTGACGGCGGTATTGAAGTTTTAAACGGTGTTGCAAGGATGTTTGCGCCGCCATATAATGTGTGTTACGAATGTACATTAAGCGAAACAGATTTTGCTTTAATCAGCAAAAGAAAGTCCTGCCTTCTTCTCGGAGAAGATGATATAGAGGCGGGTAAAATTCCAACCACGCCGACAATATCTTCGATAATTGCGGGTATTCAGGTACAGGAGGCGATTAAATATCTTCATAAAAAAGATGAGCTTCCTTTTCTCACAGGGAAAGGATTTGTATTTAACGGATTTACAAACGACAGTTATATTGTTGAATATCAGTATAAAAATGATTGTATGTCGCATTATACTTTTGAAAACTTTTCCGGCATCAGTAAATCTTTTTCAGGGAGTTCATTTCTTGATATTGACTCTGCTTTTAAAAGTTTATACGGAGATAAACCATATTCAATCATTTTTAATAATGATATAATTTTCGCACTTGAAGATGAAACCGGACTTAAAAGAGAATTTTTTTCAAATATAAACAGCACACATGTCAGAGATATCACTGAATCCGGGAAATTATTTAAACCTCTTTCTCTGACAATTATCAATTCATCGTCGGATATTTTCGGAAAATTTATTAACAGAAAACTAATTGATTCCGGAATACCTTATAACGACATACTGACTGTAAGAAGCGGCGAAACAGAGATACATTTTACATTTGATTACGACGAAATATTTACGGAGGTAAAATGAACTGCCCTTACTGCCAGACAAAAATAAAAAATCAAAATGAAGCCGTAACTTGTACTTTGTGCGGAACACCTCACCACAAAGATTGCTGGTCTGAAAACGGAGGCTGTACAACATACGGCTGTCTTGAAAATCCGAATTTCAAAAACAATGCCGTTGATGTTGGAAATTTAACCGTTGCAGAGGTTCAAAGCCTCCGGGACACGCACCAAGCAGCGGAAACAATTCCGAACGCTGTCCCGGAAGATACAACCACATTTGAGGATGAGTTTAAAAGAAGATACAAAGAAAATATTTTAGCCAAACGAAAACAAAATGTTTTTCTAATAACAAGCATTTCCATACTCGCAATATTTTCCATTGTAGTACTATTTTCCCTGATAACAAAACTTAACAGCCGTATAAATTCGGAAGATTATAAAATCAAAGAATTTATTGATGACTGGAAAACAGCATGGGAAAGTAAGAATACCGAAGAGCTGAAAAATTTTTACGATAAAGATTATATTTTTGTTGATAAAGACCTCAGTACTATTAATCTTGACGAAAGATTAAAACGGATTTCACAGTCATTTAAGAACACAAAGAAAATTAAGATTACAATTTCCGAACTGAATATTGCAATTGATTCAACCGAGAAAAACTACGCGATAGTTACTTTCAATCAGCTATATAAATCCGATAAAATTAATGAAGCCGGAAAAAAAACCCTTCGGCTTTTCAGGACGGAAAAATCATCTTATGAGTGGAAAATTTTCAGGGAATTCTACGAATAATTAAAATATCAAAGCAAGTATCAGACCAACCATAAGTGTTACGCCAAATTGTGTATTAAATTGTGCTGTCATCACGTTATGCTTCGTTCCATATTCCCATCTTTCCTGAATGCCTTCAGGCAGGTTATTTAACATTTTTATCAACTTAATACCTGCAGGCAGGGTTATCAAATTCAGTAATGCGAAAACCGGAAGTAAACCAAATATCACAAAGGCGACAATTGAAACGTAAGAGCCGATAATCAAAACATAGTAATAATATCTTGAAAGTTTTTCACCTAAAATAATTGCAACAGTTTTCACGCCGAATCTTCCGTCAAATTTAACGTCTCGTATATTGTTCGAGTGTAAAATAGCAATGATTAAAAGTCCGAAAGGAATTGAAAGTAATATTGGAATAAATGAAAACTGATGAGTTTGTACTATGTATGCACCAAGTGTCATTCCGGAACCAAACGAAAGGAATACCATAATATCACCGAAAGCGAAATACTTCAACTGAAGCGGCTTCGCAGTATAAAAGACAGCCATTACAAATCCAAGAATCATTAAATATAAAACCCAGATACCCGCATTAAACATCAGATAAATGCCGCTCAACCCTGCAAGAAACAATGAAAAAATAGCTCCTTTCATCATTGTTGAGGGATTCATCAGCTTTTTCGACAATACAAGTGAACCTCCGTGAGGAATTCCGGCTTCTTTGTCTTCTTTATCTATACCTTTTTGGTAGTCATATATATCATTTATTAAATTTGAACCGATGTGAACAAGCACAGACCCCAGAATACAAATTATAAAGTCAACGAAATTAAATTTAAGTCCGTCACTCAATAATACCGCAAGTAATGAGCCGTATATTACAGGCATAACCGACGCAGGAAATGAATAAGGTCTGATTGCTATCCACCATAGTTTAAATCCCTTTACCGTTTGATTGTTTTCCATATTTTGTTCTGTTTGTGTTAAGATATAAAAACAAATCCGAAATTAAAAGATATTGCTTTATATCCTTGTATATATCTATGGTATGAAACATTTTTATATAATAAATCGTTTAAAATTAAAAGAATTTAATGAAGGATTTAACGGCAAATAGTGAATTAATTTTTAACAATCTGACTTCCAAATTGAAAAGGGTATGGATAAAAGAGTTATATTACAATTACATTAATTCTTTAATAATTTTATTTGCCTCAGCTTTATTTTCCGGATTAGGTTTGATTATAACAGGTGTGTTTTTTAATACCGGCTCATTATTCAGAACCATTGCTTCGCTCGGATACTCGGGATTATTCATTTCAGGTTTTATTTATTTCACTTTGATATTTATTTTCAATCGCTTTGAGATTTTCCAAAAATTTAATCCTGTTATGTATTCCGGAAAAATAGGCTCCTTCGTTCCGGAAGTTTCAGATAACCTTTCAAATTCACTTTCGCTTTTTTCCAAACTTAAATCCAACTCATATTATTCCGAAAGACTGATTATATCAAACCTTAAAAAAGCAGGAGAGAACTATTCTCCTTTCAATCTTGCCAAATTTATTCCGTTTGATACAATAAAAAGAAAACTTTTTGTTCCTTTTTCTCTCATTCTTATTATTTCGTTTCTTTTTGTTCTGTTTCCAAATTCACTTCTGCCTTCTCTGAATAAATACATTAATTATAATCTCGAATACCTGCCCGATGGAACCGGAATTTCTTTTGAAGTTATTCCCGGAAATACAAAAGCTTTAATCGGAAGCAATATACAGGTTTATGTTAAAATTGTTTCCGATAATGATAATTTTAACGCTACGGATTTAAAGTTCTCGTGTGAACGGTTTGATTCAGATGGGAATATAATATCAATGGAAGAATCTGTGCTTTTTCCTGTTGAACAAAATCTATTTAAAGATACAATTCTTGCCAACAGTGAAATAAAATATTTTGCCGAGCTTCAGGGTATTAAATCTCCTGTTTATAAAATCACACTTGAAGATTACCCGGCTTTAAAATCATTTAAATTTAAAATTTTTCCTCCTGCATATACTAATACGGAACCGTACGAAATAAAAGATGAAACAAAGGAACTCGTTTGTCCGGAAGGCAGTCGTATAGAAGTAAGCATTTCTTCAAACAAAATACTTGCTTCGGCATCCGTAAACATAGATAATCAAAGTGTTTCAATGCAGACCAAAGACGAAAATGCCTCGGGTTCTTTTATCGCCAATCATACCGGAAAATTTAATTTTATTCTGAAGGATTCCGAAGGTAACATTAATAACGATTATAATATTTTTAATTTAAAAGTTATTCCGGATGAGGCTCCTAAGGTCTCAATTATTGAACCTCCCGAAAGTAATTTTGAATTACGCGGGAAAAAGGAAATTTTATTAAGAGCAAAAATTTCCGATGATTACGGCTTCAGGTCTTTAACTCTGAATTTCAAAAAAGTCAAACAGGGAACATCGGCATCGGTCAAAGAAGAGCCGAAAGATTATTTTGGAATAATAGATATTCCCATAATCAATAAAACAGCGACTTCTCTGGAAATACCATATCTCTGGAATCTCATTTTACTTCTCGCAAAAAGCGGAGATGCAGTAGATTACTATTTAGAGGTTACAGATAATTCCGGTAAAACCGGCAGAAGTGAAATAAAGAGAATTACATTTAAAACAGCTGCAGACGTTATAAAGGAAACCGAAAAATATACAAAAGAGATACAAAAGAATCTGAAATCAGTTTTTGACGACACAAAAAACCTTGAGAAAGAATTATCGGAATTAAGGAAAAATCTTCAGAAAGGAGAAGAGACCGGTGTAAATGAGATGCAAAAAAAGAACGAGCTGAAAGAAAAAATTGAGCGGGTTCAGAATAATATGCAGGCAATACAGGAAAAAATTGATGCCGGAATTCAGGATATTAAACAAAATAATTCTTTAAGCGAAAAGGTCCTTGATCAGTTTATGAAAATGCAGGAGCAATTCAATAAAATCAATACTCCTCAATTTCAGGATATGCTCAGAAAACTGCAGGAGGCATTAAAGAAAAACAACCCGCAGGAAATTCAGCAGGACTTGAAAAACATAAATTTTGACGAAGAAGCATTTCGGAAACAGCTTGAGAAGATAATGGAATTAATGAAGAAAATTGAAAATCTTCAGAAATTCGGAGAACTTACCAAAGAACTTGAAGAACTCCTTCGAAAGCAGGAAGAAATAAAAATGGAAACTATGAATACACAGAATTCCGACAACCAAATGCTTAATGAATTATCCAAAAAGCAATCCGAACTTAAAGAAAATGTTGATAAAATCAGTGAATCACTTGACGAATTTAAAAACGAGTTAAAAAAAGATAAAGATGACATTTCAACCGACGGCTTAGAGCAGGTTAGCAAAAATATGAAGTCGAAGAATCTGAAAAGTAAGATGCAGAAATCATCGGAGCAGTTACAAAAAGGAGAGAAATCGTCAAGCGAAGAAACGCAGGATGACATATTGAAAGATTTAAACGAACTAAATGAAATGATGCAGGATGCGCTTGAAAACGAAATGAATTCAGACGAGAGTTTCAAAAAAATGCTCGATAAGATGAAGCAGATGAAATCAGAAATTGAAGAGCTGAGCAAAGATCAGGGTGAATTGAAAGAAAAGACCGGTGAATCTGAAGAAAAAGAAGAATACAGAGAAAATCAAAAAGAGCAGAAAGAGCTTCAGACCCGGCTTACTAAAACAATTGATGACTTGTTTAGTCTTACAAAAAGCGGTTTGCAGGTTACACCTGAAATGGGTAAAGAACTCGGCAATGCTTATAATAAAATGGATAAAGCAAATCAGGACCTTCAGAACGAAAGCAAGAACAATGCAATGTCGAATCAGCAATCAGCAAAAAATTCACTTGATAATGCGGCAAAGATGCTTGGAGATATGATTAACAGTATGAGCCAGCAAGGAAAACCAGGTAACAAACCTGGAGGGAGAATGGCAATGCTGATGGAAAAACTCGCGCAGTTGATAAAATTGCAGCAGGGTATGAACGGTCAGATTCAACAACTTGGTGAAGACGGGAAAAAAGGCGAAAAAGGAAAAGACGGAAAAAACGGTAAAGTCGGGCAGGATGGGAAAGACGGGAAGGATTCGGAAAGTATGAAAAAAGATATGATTGACAGATTGAAGATTCAGCAGGAAAATATTAAGAAGTCTCTTGAAGAATTGAGCGAAGAATTCGAAAAAGAAAAACAAAGAAATAACGAACAATTTCTTGGAGATTTAGGCAAGGTTGCAGAAGAGATGCAGCAATTAATTAAAGATTTATCGGAGTACAAGATTGACGAGAAAACGACCGAAAGGCAGAATAAGATTCTATCACGAATGCTTGAGTTTCAGTCATCTAAAAGAGAAAAAGACTTTGAGCAAAAGCGTGAATCCCGTCCGGGGAAAAATTTCATACGCTCAACTCCTCCGGAAATTATTATTTCCGGACCTAATTCTTTTAATGCATTGAAAGAAGATTACCTGCGGTTACAAAGGGAAGGATTTACAAAAGAGTATGAAGAATTAATAATGGATTACCTGAAATCTTTAAAAGTCAGGTAACCCATTACAAAATTATTTATTTTTTCGGTTTACTGAGATTTTTCAGCTTATCCATATCAAGATTGAGCTTATCAAAATCTACATCTTTGGGAACCTCGAAGATGCTGTCTTCAAACTTTGCATCAGTGTTTACCTTCGTTGCAGTGATAGAGCCTTTAACACCTTCAAACTTCATTAAAAGAAAATCCTTGTACATATAATATTTATTTCCGTCTTTATCTTTGTATATATTACATTCGTAGCCGAGTACTTCCGCGGTTCCGCCTTTTTCGTAATCTTTGAATTGCTCGCGTGCTTTTAAAACAAACGAGCTGAAATCTTTATCGGAATCCAAATCGGTAGCTTTCATTTTCATTCCTATTTTCTGACCTGCAACTTCCACAACCGAATATACAAAGCCGTCTCCGGGGAAATAAGCAACTGCATTCATAGGAACACCTTTAGCACTTCCTTTTACTTCACTTCTTGCTTTTTTTCCTTTTGTAAATAATTCAAGTGTCATATCGGGGGATTCACTCAGACTATAAACCACATTGATAGAACTGTTCTCTCCAAGCTCAAGATTTTTCTTGTCGCCTGAAGTTGTTTCCGTTGTTGTTTTATCTTTTTCGTTTGTGCCGGCTCCTTCTTTTTTACCGCATCCGCCGAGAAAAAGTAATGCTGCTAAAAGCACTGTCAGAAATGTAATGTTTTTCATAATTTGTTTTATTTTTTAAATTGTTTTGGAATCTAATATTTTCTTTTTCTGATTTCAATGATTTTCGGATTAATATAATAGCTCTCTGAACTCGCCAATCAGCCAGTCTCTATAGTTGAAATCTTCCGATTTCTGAAGATTATGTAAAATAAAAGATATTTCGTTTTTATACTTTCTCGTATCTGCCATAGAAGCGTATTTTATTAACTTTTTGAAGCTGCCAAGAAATATTTTAATTCTTGACTTTCTTGACTTAACAAGAAATTTTTCGACGGAAAGAAATTCCGAATAACTTTTTAAGGCGTTTTCCGATTTATCAAAATCTTTAATTTTATAATAGCATACAATTTCAAGTATCTTTGAGTCGTGCCTGAAATTATCGTTTTTCGTTTTGAAATTTAAAATGTGCTCAAGAGATAAATTATAATCTCCTGTTTTAAAATAGTAGTGTGCAAATCCGTATTCTCTCATTGGTAATGCGTCGTCTTTAGAAAGTTTTGAACTGTACAAAACAATAAAGTTTCTTGTCTCTTCGATTTTATTTGCCTGCAATCCGAGTATAACTGTTGTAGCAAAAAAATCAGTAGGGATATAAGGATATATGTCTTTAAGAAAAAATCCGTTCTCCGCAAGAAGCATTGCTATTTCAAATCTTTCGCTAAGAAAGTAATTTTCATTTTGCATTCTGATAATTTTTCTTGTGCAATAATCAAGCAATGATTGCAAATGAACCGTTACTTCGGATTTTTCAAGTCTTGAGGAGTATTTCAACAGCAGATTTTTATATCTCTCATACTCGCTTTCGTCTTTTATGTTTATATGAGACTTTATCATTGAACTGTAAAGCTCGAGTAAGAAAGCATATTCATAATCTGATTTAATCTTGTTATAAAAGTAATCAATATTCAACGGTCTTATCATTAAGTCGTAATAATCGTTTACAAACTCATCATCCGGAATATTTTTATAAAATATAATACTTGTGTAATCTATAACAACCGTTATCATCTGATAAACCGTAAGACTGATTCCGGCTTTTAACATATAGTTTAAAGTCTTTCTGACCTTTGCCTGATTTAACTTGCTTGAAGATGTAAGATGCTGATTATATAAGAGGGTATAATAGTCGTACAACTTTAAAAGTAATTGAGGTTCAACTCTTTTTTTTGAATTAAACCCTGACATAATTTTCTTCGATGTTGTATCAAATATTCTGCTTTGCTTTCTCAGGAACAGCTCTCTTAATAATTTCAACTCACTTTCAAGTTCGTCTTTTTCTATCGAGCGTTGTTTAAGATAATTTATTATAAGTGAGGTTATGTAAGATTTCTCTTTTCCCGTCAGAAACCCGGATTTATCTATGTTTTTTGCCCTTCGGGCGTTCAGATATTTTTTTTTCAAACCCGGACGGTTATTAAAATATGATGATTCTAAAAATTTTTCAAATCGTTTTCCGTCTGCCCTGTCAAAGGAATTTAGTACTGAAATAATTCTTTTTTTATGCATATATTATGTGAAATTATAAAATCAGGTAAATATATGTAAAATACTAATATATATCGAGTTATTTTTTTAAGTCTGGTTTATTGATGGGAAATTAATGTCGGGATTTGTTTGGATATTGAATTAATTTATCGGATTTTTGTACTATATTTATAGTTCTTTAAATCAACAGGGTAGAATTAATTATTTTTCTTAAATGGCACCGCAAAGATCCCGGTGCCATTTTTTTTAAAACGAAAACGAAATTCCACCCGTGAAATTTCTGTTTGGTGCCGCAATTCTTTCAAGCTCCTGATAAAACTTATCAAAGATATTATTCGCCGCAATAAAAAAAGTCAATCCGTTATCAAATTTTTTTGATAACTTTGCATCCATTAAAAAATAAGACTCGGGCTCTTCGTATTTGTAGAAAAGCACCTCATCAATTTTTGATACATATCTTCCGGTTGTATTTAAGTTGAATCCTTCATATCCAATGTTAACACCAAATCCAAACAGATGCTTTGGTTTATAGGGAAGAAAATCATCTTTTCTGTTTACGGATAAATCTTTCGCATCCATATATGTATAATTAACTTCAAATCTGTATTCAATGAATTTATTACCGGCTTTGAAATCGTGTGAGTAATCCATTGAAGCTTCAAACCCGTTGATTTGTGCTTTTGCAATATTCCGGACCTGAAATGGTCCGAGTACATTTGTTGAAATATTTACATATTGAATTAAATTATCATACATATTTATAAAAAATGCAAAGTCAACATTAAATCTGTTTTGATACTGCTTTCTGAGTCCTATTTCGGCAGATATCATTTCTTCGGGTTTCAAATTCGGATTATATAAGAAATCGAATCCTCCGAACAATTCTTTTTTGAAGTATAATTCCGCAATTGAAGGTGAGCGAAAAGCTCTGCCAATCAGTGCTCTAAAATGAGTGTTTTCAAAAATTTTGTTGGTTGTAACCGGAGAATAAACAAATGACAACTTTGGACTAATCTGAAAAACCTCGCTGCCTCCGGTAAATTTATTGTAATCCAATCTTCCCGCAATTGTAGAAGTCAATACCGGAGTGTTGGTTGTTTTATTGTTTATTAATCTAATCTGGTCCTGGGCAAATATTCCAAGATTATATTGCTGCTGGTCTCCATATAAAATTGATTCAGGCGAAGAGCGCACCACATTCCATTGAGCATCAAAGCCTGCTGTTAAGAAATTATTTTCTCCTATTTGAAAATCTGCCTGAGAAATATTTCCAAAATTGTATGATGTTATAAAGGTTGAAAAAAATTGCCCTGCGTTTCCATATTCAATGGTAATGGGATTTATTGGATTGTAATCCGACTGACTGAATAATTTATAGTAATAAAATCTTGTTCCATATTTCGATTTTGAATTCGGTATTGCTCTGTATTGAATATCGTAACTTTGAGTTTCCTTGTAAATTTTATCGTTTAACAGTTGAGGGGAAACCTGATACGGCTGTGCATACGAGCTTGGGTCTTTGCGCCAGTAGTGAGGGTATCCGCTTTCTGACTTTGTATATTGCAAAGTTACTTCAAGATCTCTGTTATTAAATAAATCATAAGTCAGCTTGGCAATCCCGCTGTAGAACTCGAATTCTGTTTGCTGGGCATATCCGTCGTTTTGCCTGTAATTAAGGTTTAAAAGATACGAAAGTTTACCGAGAGTATTGCTGTGTATTGCATCTGCTGCCTTGAACGATAACAGCTTATCCGTATATTTTAAACTGTCTGAAAGTTTTTGATAAAATCCGCCGCTTAAATTAATTACGGTATATGGTTTATAGGTCGGTTTTTTTGTTATAACATTTATTACTCCGCCAATGGCACTTGAACCATATAGAGCGGAAAATCCACCTTTAACAACTTCCGTTCTTTCAATTATCGAAACCGGGATTAAAGACCAGAGTGCACCTTTTGAATCACCCGTTAAAGACGGTCTTCCGTCAAGCAAGAGTAAAACCCTGTTGCCGATTCCGCCGCCTGCCACATCGGAACTTCCCCGGATTGAAAGCGAACTCAAATTAATACCGCTTGTTCTGTTAACGGTTACTCCCTGAATCTTTTCAAGTATTTGGTCAAAAGTTAATGAGTTTCTGTTTTTTATCTCTTCGGCACTTATTATTGAAAGTGAAGATGGAGTGTTTTGCAGAGTTAATTCTGTTCTTGTAGCCGTTACATTAACTGTTTCAATTTCAAGTCTTGACTCGGACAAATAAATATTTAAGCTTTTTATTTCACCGCTATTAATTGAAATTTCAAGTGTCTGTGTTTGATATCCGAGGCGTGACACGATTATTTTATATTCACCTGAAGTTAATTCTTCAAACAAATACTTGCCCTGAAAATCAGAAACATATATTTTTTTATAACCGGATTTTTCAATTGTAACAATAGCGGAAGTAATAACTTCGTTATTGGTTTTATCAATAATCAATCCTGTGATTTTTCCATCACCGTCTTCGGAAGAACCGGGAACTCCGGTTTTTTCTGTGACAAGAGGTAATTCTCCCGTTAAAGTATGGGAGTTAGATACGGCAGAAAAAATTATACCGATTATAAAAAATATTATAAAGATAAATATCGTGTTCATAAATTTACTGCTTATTTAATAAACCCGTTACAGTACTTAAGTGCATATAACGGGTTTATAATAAAAATAGGTTAGAATTTATAAATCTTCTTACTTGTATCTGCAAATGAT
>CALKAJ010000159.1 GCA_937983305.1 uncultured Ignavibacteriota bacterium
TTTTGTGGTAATCTGAACTAAACCGCCCGAAAAATTTCCCGGTTGATCAGGGGTAAATGTTTTTGAGACAATTATATTCTCAAGTAAATTAGAAGGAAAAAGGTCGAAAGAAAAAGACTTCTTATCGGGCTCGGTACTTGGAATTAATGAGCCGTTTAATGTAGTAGTATTGTATCTTTCGGATGTTCCTCTGATAAATACAAACTTATCTTTTACAATTGATAAACCTGTAACTCTTTTCAAAACATCTGATGCCGCGGCATCGGGAGCTTTTTTAATCTGCTGCTCGCTGATTCCGTCTGTAACTCTGTTAGAGTTTTTCATTTCGGTAAGCAAGGCTTTCTCATTTGAGAGAGTTTGGGTTGCTTCAACAATAATTTCCTGAGTTGTTAAAGCTCCCGTTGAAAGGGTTATATCAAGGGATACAATCTGGCTGCCCGTAACAACAACATCTCTTATCAGTTTATCCTGATAACCGATATAAGATACTATTAAATTATATTTTCCGGTACTTACATTTTCAATAATGTATGTTCCGTCAATATCGGTAATTGCGCCGATTTTTGTACCTTCGATTTTAATTGTAGCGCCAACGAGCGGGTCCGAGTTCGCTTCGTCTAAAATTTTTCCCTTTATTGATTGTGATAATAATTCTCCTGCGGAAAACAATACCACAAAAACTGTAATGATGTAAATTATTCTATTCATATATTTTTAATTAATAAAAATGTTAATCAAAAATACAATTGCCGTGTTAACTGAATATAACCCCTGTGTTAAGATTGTTATCATAATGTTATGGAATTGTAAACAAAAACAACGTCCAAATAGTAACGTCAATGTTAAATAATTGTAAAAGGCTGTTATTAGGTGAACTATTAAAAAAAATCTGTTATTTTGTAAGTGTATGAAGCATAGAACTGTTGTTGAAGAATTAATACCTGTTAACACTTTAATTTTATCGGATATTCATTTAGGGTCAGAAGTATCAAGAGCTGATAAAGCACTTGATGTTTTGCAATCGCATTCGTTTAAAAGACTGATTTTACTTGGTGATATATTTGATGATTTGAATTTTAAACGGTTAAAGAAGGGACACTGGAATTTTCTTTCATATGTAAGAAAGTTATCAAACCCAAAGCGGAACACCGAAGTAATATGGGTTGAAGGCAATCACGATGAAGGACTTTCCGAAATTATGGCGTTGATGATAGGTATTGATATATTAAAGGAATATATCTGGGAAGTAAACGATATAAAAATATTGGCAATACACGGACACCAATTTGACAGATTCCTAAATGAAAACGTTATAATAAGCAACATTGCATCATTTATTTACGACAGACTCCAGAGGCTTGGAAGTGAAAACCAGACAATCGCAAGATACATAAAGAAAAAAAGCAAAGGCTGGCTGAGACTTGCTGGTAAAATGGCTCATGGTGCGATTGATTATGCGAAAAACAAAAATGTAAATGCAGTAATTTGCGGACATACCCATATACCAACAGACGAGCCAATTGAGGGGAAATCGGTTAAGTATTACAATACAGGATGCTTCACTGATGTTCCGTCATCATATATAGTGATTACTGAAGAGGGTGAGATTGTAACGAAATATATTTAATTCAGGTTAATAATTTTTTTACTAAGCTGAATCGAATCCCATTTAATTATTTTAGCTTGAATTTTCAGAAACAATTCTTTTCTTTTCTCGTCAAGTTCTCTTAACAATACAATTAAGGAACCGGAACTATGGTGGTAATCAAGATTTTTCAGGTAGTTTGTAGTTACCTTTGCAGCAACATCGAGGTCGTGAAGTTCTCCAACGGATTCGGTAAAATTTTTGATTTGATTTAAAGCTGAATTGAAATCCTTTGAAAACGACTCGGGTGAAATCTCGAGCAAGTACCTGAGAAGTTTTGCGTCTATTCGCATTTTGTGGACATCTTTTATGTTTTCCGGATGTCCGACAACTTTCTCTTTTCTTACAATCATTTCATTATATTTCAGATTTATCATATACTGATAGTTTTCTCTGAATTTAGTTTCTTTAAGATAGGGTAGAATATCATTTTCCAATCTTTCTTCAAGCAGGCTGTCTATATGCTCTCTGTACAAAACAAAATTTTTAAGTTTTCTGCTTTTTTTAAGCCAGTCAATTCCACTAACCTTTTCGGCTCTCAGGTTAGAAGCAAGCATCATTAAAGCGGTAGAGCCGGGTTCGTCATATTTGGAAATCAGCTTAGAGATAATCTGAAATGTTACTTCCGAATCACGAACAACTCCGAGTAATTCAATTATTTTTTTTAATGCAAGAGAGATTTTCCTGATTTTAAGAATTGTTTTATTGTCGTTTTCGGAATGTAAAAGCGGACTGTAAATCTCAAAGACTGCCTGAAATCTTCTCCCATAGACTCTTGCATCATGAATTAATTCCGAATCGGGATTTTTTATCATATCCAGGTAGCAGGCAAACAATCTGCCGGAATATGTTTTCAAAATCTTCAGAAGAGCAAGATTCAACTGTTCGTCAGGTGAAAAGTATTTTATTTCGGGAGGTTTAGCCATCTATATCGAATTTTCTAAATGCAAAAGTATGCTGTTTAAAATAATTTTTTGGGAAATCAGGTGTATCACTTAGTCCGTATTTTTTAGGTTTCCTTGTATCTGTATCCGGAAAAAAAGCTGTTTTAAAAATCCAATCCCAAAACGCAAACTTTGTAGAATAATTGTTCTGGTATTCCTTTCCTTCTTCGTCTGAGTGATGCCAGCGATGCATCTCAGGTCCGTTGATAATATACTGTAATTTTCCGAGTCTTACATCAATATTGGAATGAATAAACATTCCCCATACCGCACTTATCATACCTTTATATACAGCTACTTCCGGAGCGGCACCAAGCAAAATAATCGGCGAGAACTCAATGGTTTGATTGACAAGTATTTCAAGTGAATGAGATCTTGCACCTGAGAGCCAATCAACATCTTTAGTCGAATGATGAGCTTCGTGTAAACGCCAAAGAAACTTATTGCTATGCTGCCACCTGTGAAACCAATAAATATATAAATCATGTGTAACCAGAAATAAAAGCACCTGAGCCCAAACCGGTACATCTGCAAGCAGCCTGTACTCATTTAAAAAAGTATTGGAATAAATATAATTAAGAAATACAAAAATAATAAGTCCTAAAATATAGCTTTGAAAAATTGAATACCAGAAAAAGTCATTGAAAAAACCTTCG
Source organism: uncultured Ignavibacteriota bacterium (assembly GCA_937983305.1). Classification (GTDB taxonomy): domain Bacteria; phylum Bacteroidota; class Ignavibacteria; order Tepidaquicellales; family Tepidaquicellaceae; genus DSSM01. Next base: position 3,246 of record CALKAJ010000159.1, read on the forward strand.
CGGAAAAATTTTTGACCTTTTTGGTAAGGAAATATTCTTTCGAGAAAAATAAACAACAAGGAAAAAAAAGCAATTACAGCAAAAGAAATATATTGCAATTCCATTTTATAACTTTATTTTTCTTAATTTTTCAATTTGCGATTTCTCGCTTTCATATACTTTCTTTACTCCGTCTCCGAGTGAATTTTCAATATCTCTAATATTTTCAACGAGTCTGAACAATCCGCCGATTTCAACGGAAGCCGCCTGATCTGAGCCCCACATCGCTCTGTCAATTGTAATATGTCTTTCTACAAATGAAGCACCCAGAGCAACTGCCGCCCAGGTAGGAGCAAGACCGGTTTCGTGACCGGAATATCCAATCGGCACCATCGGGTAAATTTTTTTAAGTGTTTCAATCATCTTAAGATTTAATTCTTCAATCGGGCAAGGATAAGCAGATGTTGAATGAGCTATTAAAAGGTTATCTGTTCCGATTTCGTTAATGGTTTCATTAATTTCTTCGATGGTTGACATACCCGTTGAAATAATGATTGGCTTTCCGGTGGCTTTCTTTTTTTTCAAAAGACTCAAATCTGTTAACGAAGCGGAAGATGCTTTATAACAGGGAGGGTCAAACTGTTCAATGAAATTTACCGATTCTTCATCCCAGCATGAAGCAAACCAGTGGATTTTATTTTCTTTGCAATACAAATCAATATCAGAATACTCTTCAAGAGTAAGTTCTACTTTATGTCTGTAATCAATATAGGTCATTCTGCCCCACGGGGTTTCTCTCTCTTTATACCATTGGTCTTTAGGTACACATAATTCAGGTGTTCTTTTTTGAAATTTAACGGCATCGCAGCCTGCTGCTTTAGCACCTGCAATCAGTTTCTTTGCAACTTCAACCGAGCCGTTGTGGTTTATTCCGATTTCGGCAATGATGTAAACCGGCTCACCGCTGCCGACGTATCTATCACCGATTTTTACTTTTACCGGATTTGTTAAGTTCATAATATTATGTAAGTTTTTAAGATTTTTTTAATTGTTACCATGCAGTCCAACCTCCGTCAATGACAAGGTTTGCACCCGTCATATAGGAAGATGAATCGCTTGCAAGGAATACTACGGGACCCTTATAGTCATCGGGAGTTGCCATTCTTCCAAGCATTGTTTTTTTAGAATAGTTTTCGACAAAGTATTTATCCTGTCCGTCAAATACTCCGCCGGGCGAAAGTGTGTTTACCCTTACGCCGTTTTTTCCCCAATATGCCGCAAGAAATCTTGTGAAATTCACAATTGCTCCTTTTCCTGCGGGATATGAAGGGGATTTATAGAATTTTTGTTTTCCATTTTCGTCTTTATAAATTGCCTGATCGGGACCAACAATACCGTAAGTGGAAGCTACATTAATAATACTTCCGTTATTTCTTTTTGCCATTTCGTTTCCAAAAATTTTACAGCTCAGAAACGTACCTGTTACATTTACCTCAAAAGACTTTTCCCAAAGCTCAAGTGGATAATTTTCAAACGAAGACTGTTCAAGTATTGATGAATCAGAATCGAAAATATCATTAATAGCGGCATTGTTAATAAGTATATCAATTCTTCCCGTATTATTAATAATTAATTCATTTGCCGATTGAATTGACTCTGATTTTGTTACATCGAGTTCAACGGGAAAAGAGTTATTTGCAATATCACTTGTGAGACTGATTGCTTTGTTGAAATCAATATCACAAACTGCAACAATTGCTCCTGCATCCGAAAGAGCGGCACATAATGCCTTGCCTATAAGTCCTCCGGCACCGGTAACTACAGCCGTTTTATCAGTTAAATCGAATAAGCTCATACTTTCTCTGCTTGTTTAAAATTTGTTGTTTTCCTGAAAACAGGTTCAACGGGTTTACCTTTCAGGTAGTTAGAAATATTCTTTTCTTCAATTGCTTTTTTCAGAATCGGTAAAACAGTATCGTAAGCTCTTAACGTATATTGTATATCATCTCCGGTGTGAGCATAGCACAAATTATGGAAGCCTCCCCATAAAATTCCAAGTTTAATCATTTCCTGCTGAACAAGCGATTTCATTTCAAGGGAACTTCCGTACTCGGAATTAAATGTTATAATTGTACGTGCATCGTATCCGGTACATTTAGTGAAAGGCATATCAAGAGATTCAGCAATTTTATTATACCCGTCTTTAAGCAGTTTGCCTTTTTTAAAGATTGCATCGGGAACATTTTCTTCCTCAATAATATTCATGGTTTCCAAAGCAGCTGCAAGGGAAAGGGCTTCTCCTCCGAACGTTGAGAAGAAGAAAACCTCTTTATCAAGAAGATTCATATATTCTTCTTTTCCGGTTAATAATGAAATCGGCATTCCGTTAGCAACAGCTTTAGAATAAACAGCGAGATCCGGTGTTATACCAAAATATTGCTGAGCGCCGCCTAAAGCCATTCTGAACCCTGTCCACATTTCATCAAAAATCAGCAAAGAGCCGTTTGCCTTACAAAGTTCCTGCACACTTTCAAGGAAGCCGGGTTCAGGCATTTCGAAAATCATCGGCTCTAAAATTACACAAGCAACATCTTCATCTAAAGCATCTTTAAGAGAATCTATATCGTTATAATTAAAAGTATATGTTAAATCCCTTGAATTACCGGGAATTCCCGAGTTTCTGTCTGTTACGGAAATATACCAATCGTGCCAGCCGTGATACCCGCAGCAGAGAACTTTATCTCTTTTAGTATAAGCTCTTGCAAGACGAACTGCGGCAGTCGTAACCTCGGCTCCGGTTTTTGAAAATCTGACACTTTCGGCATTTGGAATAATGGAATTAAGTTTTTCTGCTACAATTACCTCAAGCGGATGCATCATTGAAAAGGTTATTCCGTCTTCCAACTGGGCTTTTATGGCATTGTCAACTCTGTCATTGCAATAACCGAGAATTAACGGACCTATGCCCATATTGTAATCTATAAATTCATTTCCGTCTGCATCCCATACTCTTGAACCTTTTCCTCTGACGAGATAGTTTGGTGCGACCCCTTTAACCCATTGCGTAGGACCTTTTGCAAGCGTTTGTGAAAACGCAGGTATTAATTTATCTGCTCTGTTTATTAGTTTTTCGGACTCTGTTATTTCCGGATAGTTTTCGTTAAATCTTACCTTATTTGCCATTATTTTTTTTAATTTTAAAATACTCATTAATTATTCTTTCTGAAATTGCTTCGGGAGTCAGTTTTTCGTGTACAAGTACATCATTCAACAAAGCCGGCTTAAACCATTTTTCATCGAAAGCAAAAGGAATTACTTTTCCCATCACATTATGTTTTAATGCGGTTTCGGCAATGATACTATAAAGCCCGCCTTTTAAAAAATGGTCTTCAATGCTGACTGTTAATCGGCAATTTGTAAGCGAGTCAACTATAATATTTTCATCTATCGGCTTCAAAGTTCTCATATTAATCAGCCCTGCATTGTATCCTGATTCTTTTAATCTTTTATATGCATTATAGGCTTCATTAAATAAAGCTCCGTACGTTAATATATTAATATCCTTACCGATTTCAATAATTTCAGCTTTTCCTTCCTCAAAATCTTCACTGTGTTTGTATTCGGGTTTTCTGTTATTATATCTTATGTAATACGGACTTTCGCTAAGCAAAACCTTTTCAAGACATATCAGCATATCATCTTCATCTGCAGGACAGAAGACTTTCATATTTGGAATTCCGCGCATAATGGAAACATCTTCAATTGCCTGATGAGTAGGTCCATTACCATCCGACAGAATACCGGAAAAACCTCCGACGAGCTTGACAGGAAGATTAGCAATGCCTACATCTGTTCTTGCAAACTCAAAAGCTCTCATAGTAAGAAAAGAAGCGAGAGCGTGTGCAACAGGAATTCTGCCTCTGAGTGCCAATCCTGATGCCATTCCAATCAGTGTCATTTCAGTAATGCCTGTATCAATAAACCTTCCGCCAATTTTTCCGGGAAGATTTCTAATGGCTGCTCTGTTTTCGGCAGTCATTACCATAATTCGTTCGTTATTTTTAACTAATTTCTCAAGAATTTCTTCGTAATTCATTTTATCTGACCATTAAAGTTTCTGAAGTTAATTTAGACATCTCCCTTGTTTTTAATTCGTGAAGCAAACTTTCAACCTCTTCCTTTGTAAAATTTACAAACCATCTGTCTGCTCTTTCTTCAATACTGGGAAGCCCCTTTCCTCTAATAGTATCCGCAATTATGAACATAGGTTTGCCTGAGTGAACGGAGAGTTGAGAAAACAATCCGTCAATCTCAGTAAAGATATGCCCGTTAATTTTTCTGACGCTCCAGCCAAATGATTTTAATTTATCAGAAAGGGGTTCCAGTTTATTCAGTTTTTCCGTTTCTATGTTTGCCTGAAATTTATTTCTGTCAACAATAACAATCAGATTGTCAAGCTTGAGAGAAGCCGCAACCAGAAATGCTTCCCATACGGAACCCTCATTTAATTCTCCATCACCAAGTATAACAACAATTTTGTTTTTTTGTTTTTTAAGTTTACAGTCGTAAGCAACACCCATTGCAACGCTCAAAAGATGTCCGAGCGAGCCTGAGTGAAATTCAATTCCGGGAATGTTAGTATTCGGATGCCAGTAAATAAAGTCATTTGTTTTCAAATGGTTTTTCAATCTGCTTTTTTGAAGTAATCCGATTTCTGCAAGCGTTCCATACAGGGCAGGTACATCGTGTCCTTTTGAGAGAAAAAGATAATCTCTGTCTGGAGATTTTAAATTATTTTTGTTTATATTTAAAAAGCTAAGATAGAGATAAACAATAATATCAACGCACGACAAAGATGCACCAATAAAGCATCCTCCGTCTGTTGACATATGAATTATGTGCTGTCTGACTTTGTAAGCAACTTTTTTCAGTTCGTTATGTTTTTCTTTTGTCATATTATTTTAGTTTCGTTACTTGTAACTGTTTTCAGGTCGTTTATATAATTTCTATACCAGTTAACACCGGCATATTTTTTATTTGTTTTATAAATATCCGGTTTTTCTCCGAGTAATTTTAAAATATCATTCAGCCCAAAAATATTTTTTTCCGGGTATAATTCATCGTAAACCGCTTTTATAAAATCATAATCTTCGGGATAGTCTATTGTAAATCTGTGAGACATAGAATAATTTAAGCCTGTTTCCCATACCACATTACCTATTCTGAACTTTTCAGGATTATCCCAAATATAGGGAGTTGTGTGTTCTCTCTGAAAATGCGCCTTAGCTTTTCTCCACGCTGTTTCAAGTACGTCAAACCTGAAAACTTCAACATCGTTTCCGTCAGGATAAGTCTGTGGATGGAGATTACTCACAAAATCATATTTATTAAAATTATCAACGAAATATTTTATTACTTTATTTATTATTTCCGGGTCAATAAGCGGACAATCAGACGGAATTTTGACAACCACATCGGCATTGTAATGAAGTGCTGCATGGAAATGCCTGTCAAGTAAATCATTTTCATCTCCCCTGAAATATTTGAATTTTTCTCTGCTGCAAATATTTTCAATTACATCATCTTTTTTATTTACAGTAGTAGCAACCACTACGTTGCTCCCAAAATCCGAAGCCTTAACTCTTTCAACCATTCTGACAAGCAGTTCTTTTCCGCAAAGCGGAAGGAGAGTTTTATCCGGCAATCTTGAAGAAGCTGTTCTTGCCTGGATAATAATAACAATATTTAACTCGTCTGAATTATTTAACATAAGTATTAATATTCCGGTACAGGTATAATATATTTTTCTGCAGGAGTGTAAGCAGGAGTTGTATCCTTCTTAATGTGATACTCGCAAACAGAAGCTATATTGGCGGAAGAGTTTCCGCTGTTTTGAATCGGTGTCATCAACTTTAGTTCTTCTACATTAAAATCAGAATAGACTTTTTTGCCTAAAGCCATCCCTACATACACAACAGATGAAAACTTGGTAATAAGCGTATTGCAATTCGCAATCATTTCATTTGTATTTCCGTCTTTATATACAAATGCTCCGGGTGCATATTTATTTATTTCTTTTGTTGCTCTTTCAATATTCTCGTTCGGGTGTAACTTAAATATTAATTTCTGTCCGTTTGCAATCTTCACAGCATTCAAAATAAATTTCTTTCTGTTTTCATACTTTTTCGTTTCCCTTGCATCGGATGTACAAACAAGCACAAAATCTTTATGCTCAAAATTGTTGTTGTTATAAACTTCGCAATTGTCAAAATTTGGAATTCCCGTAACCTTTATTTTATCGGGATTACAGCCTTTACGTGTAAAAAGTTTTTTATATCCTTCCGAAGCAACACAGAAAGTTTCGTAAGTGTTTGAAAGTCCTGTTGTTGAAGTGCTTGCCAGATATCTTGGAAAGCCGAGATACTTTGCGAGATAAAAGAAAACATTCTCGGGGTCGGTCATTCCCTCCTGGACAAGAACGATTTTTTTATCTTTTATATTTTTAGGAACGAGCAAATCACTGCAGGTAACAACGAGGTCATAATCGTTATCGCTGCCATAATAATCAATTTTCAGGTTATTCAGTGCAAGATAATTTTCCGTTGCTTTTTTAAACTCACCTCCGAGCACGGTAAAATCAAGCAGTCCCATTTTTGTAAAATAATTTATAACTTTGTCGCCGTAATAGGGCGTAAATTTACATTCGAATCTGTCAGAAAGATGCGTAGATATTTTATGCATCATAGTGGTTTGATTAAGAGAGCCGCAGATAAATAAGATTTTTTGCATAACAATTAGTTTGTTGATAACAAAATTGTAATTAAATTTTTTGTTATTATAAATTAATTATTAAGAAAACGTTAAATGGGGGAATTAATTGCTGAAATTGGCTTTTAAATAACTCCATGTTGTATCTGCAGCAGGATTTGCCAAATCAATCCAGTTATGAATTGACCAGAGGTTCCTTGTATCCACCCCTATAACAAGCCGCATTTTCCCTTTTAGAGTGCGCGGGATATTAGTTAAGTTGTGGTCAAATCTCAAAAGGTAATCGGCATCATAGACAGAAGTATCAGATGATGGATTAACTATCACATTTGACAAAAAAAGATACGATGTGGCGGAAGATGACGTTTGCGATATTAAACTTGTATAGTAATATCTCTCGTTATTGAGATTCCAGAATCTGAAAATAGAATATTGCTGCTGGGATAATGCATCAGGGGAATAAGAAAACCGCCTTGTTGAAAAGTTTGAATCCACAAAGCATTGGAGGTAATTGGTGAGATTTCTTTCGGTTATTGCGGAAATGAAATTTGTAATTACAATATCAGGAGTAGTTGGCGGAATAAAATTCGAGCGCGGGTCAACGGGATTTTCCGCATCGCGCAGATTAAAAAGTCCGCATCCGGATACGAATATAAAAAAAAGAACGGCGAATATTTTAATTGATTTTTTTAGCAAAGATAATCAGTCTTGATGATTTGGATTTAATAAATATATTTCCGTAATAGTCTCCGAACATTTTTACAACCTTAAATCCTGTTATATTCATTGCATCGGTTATATCCTCCGGCGAGTAGAGTCTCAGAATTTCGGAATAAGAAGGTTTCTCCTTGCCGTCAACATAAATATCCTTAATTACAAAACCATTTTCAATCCTTCTTTTTTGTACTACTTTTTTCCCGTTTATTTTTCCTATTGAAACCGAAACAAGATTTTTAATAAGATAATCCGAATTAATAAAATCGAATACAAACCATCCGCCGCTTTTCAGGGATTTATTGCAATTTTGAAAAACCTTGAAATTTTCTTTGTCATTATCAAAGTATCCGAAACTTGTAAAAATATTAATTGCAACATCGAATGAATTTCTAAAGTTGAAATTTCTCATATCTTTGTTTAGAAATTTCAGCTTGAGATTCTTTTCCGGAATTTTTTTAAATGTTTTTTTTGCTTCGGTTATAAGATATTCCGATAAATCAAAACCCGTTACGTCAAATCCTCTCCTTGCAAGTTCGATGGAATGTCTTCCTGCACCGCAGCAGATGTCAAGCACTTTTGATGAAGCGGAACCGGGAAGTTCTCTTTGAATAAGATTCACAAATATGCGGGCTTCATCATTATCTCTTTTATTATAGAGGTCGAGGTATAGCCTGTCAGAAAACCATTTTTTAAACCAGTCAGACATTCACTCTTCCTTCAATAGCTTTTGCAAGAGTAACCTCATCGGCAAGTTCAAGGTCTGAGCCGATTGGAATCCCTCTTGCGATTCTGGAAATTTTTATATCAAGCGGTTTTAATAATCTTTGAAGATATAGTATAGTGGTTTCGCCTTCAACCGTAGGATTTAAGGCAAGGATAAGTTCGTTTATTTTTGGAAAGTTGTTTTCGTCAAAACGGAGCAGCAGTTCTTTTATTTTTATATCATCGGGACCTATTCCGTCAAGCGGTGAAATTCTTCCGTGAAGGACGTGGTATAAACCTTTGTATTCATTGGTTCTTTCAATTGCATAAACATCCTGCGGCTCTTCAACTATACAAATCGAGCCGCTGTCTCTTTTCTCGGACGAACAGATTTTACAAACGGGGGCTTCCGTAATATTACAGCAGACAGAACAAATTTTAATTCTGTCTTTAACATCAAGCAAAGCGCGTGAAAGTTTTTCGACTTTTTCGCGAGGCTGTTTGATTACAAACATAGCGAGTCGTCTTGCGGTTTTTTTTCCGATTGACGGAAGCGAGGAAAGTTCCTCTACAAGCGAATCAAGTGCATCGGATATATTGGTCATAGTATAAGAAATTTATTTTTTCCGGATTTCCGGAGCAGAAACGAAACAAGGAATCAGAAGCCCGGAAGATTCAGACCGGGAATATTCGGAATCATTCCCGCAGTAGCTTTGTTCATTTCTTCACTTGACATTTTATTTGCGGAGTCAACAGCTTTGTTAACAGCGGCAATAAGAAGGTCTTCGAGCACTTCCGGTTCTTCCGGATTTATAATTTCTTTTTCTATTTCGATTTTTTGAATTTGCATCTTTCCGTTAATCGTAACTTTTACCATTCCGCCGCCTGATTCTTCGACAAGTGTTTTTGATTCAAGCTCTGCCTGAATCTGGTCCATCTTTTCCTGCATTTTTTTCACTTGCTTCAACATTCCCTGCATTTGATTTGGTTTCATTAATTTTGTCTCCTGTTATTTTTTTATATATTTATAATATTATTAAATTTCCATAAAAGTTCTGCCGTAGCAATTACATCTCCCATACAATATTCGGCAATCGTCTGAAACTGTTTATTCTCGTAAAGTTCGTGTACCTTATCTCCGGCAACACCGCCGCTTTTAGGACTTTTAATTCCGAGCATTTTGCAATAGAAATCGAGAGAAAATTTTCTTCTCGCACCTGTCGGAGAATGTTTGTTGAAAGTGAGCTCTTTCATTAAATCGGTATGATAATCTTTGAAAGTAAAATCAGAGCCTTTCATTAAATTAAAAGTCGGCTTTGCATCGAGTATTAAAGACCTGAGCATTAAAAATGGGCAGTCGAATTCCCTGCCGTTGAATGTAACGAAATGATTGTATTGATATTTTTTAATTAATGCCCAGAAATTTTTTACAAGAGTTGCCTCGTCTGAATAAACGTATTGAACGTTATCAATATAATCTTTTGGAGATGATTGCGAAGTATCGGTTTCATTATTTGAAAATACGGTTCCGTATTTTTCTTTCATTTCAACAGAAATACTTGCATTCTCGTTAAGATTTTTAAACGCAAAATATTTATTGAAATCAAGACAGGCGATTGTAACAATCCTTGAAGTGAAAGGATTGAAAACCAAACTTGTTATTATTTCCTGTTCTTTTTCCGGGTCGCCGTCGGCGTATTTCAGAAGATACTCTTTTGTTGAATCGTCGTATTGAGTTTCGAAATCATAAGGAGCAACTTCTAAATCGAAAACAAGAATATTTTTTTCTGTAAATTTCATTTGATTAAATTTTCAAAAGTTCATTAATGCCTGCTTTAAAAGGCTCTTCAGAATAAAACGGCTCGCCAAATTCGACTCCGGTTTTAAAGCCGTAGAACCTTGCACGTGTTTCTATATCTTTAATAAATAATTCTGAACTGATATACGTTTCGGGTTCGGATTTATTTTCGGGATTGAAAAACTGTGATTTATACGCAAGGATAGATTTCATTTTTGTATTAAACACATCGCTGATATCCACAATAACGCTCACGGGTAAATCATAAGCATGCCGGAAATAAAAAATCCGTTTTGGTCTGAACGCTTCAAGATTTCCGGTTTGAATTTTTTTCAGTCCGGAATAAAAAACAGCGTCCCTTACAATTTCGCTCGTATAAATATGGTCAGGATGTCTGTCGTTTGCAAAAGGGGCAAAAACTATTTCGGGTTTATATTTCCTGATAATTTTAATAATCTTAATACGATTTTCGTAAGTATTTTCGATATTACCATCGGCAAGTCCGAGATTTTCTCTGACGGAAACTCCAAGAATTTTCGAAGCATTTTGCGTTTCGGCTTTGCGGGATTTAAGTGTTCCGCGCGTGCTTAATTCGCCGCGGGTAAGGTCAAGAATTCCTGCTTTTTTACCTGCCTGAACAAACTTAAGCAATGTACCTGCGGAAGTAATTTCAATATCATCGGGATGAGCACCAATAAACAGCGCCTCTAATTTTAAATCTTTATTCATAACACACTAATATAGTCAATATGGGATTTTTTATAAAGTTCATTTATTGGTTTAAAAACTTAATATTGAAGAATAATTTTAGAATTGTTAACTTGTTAAAACAAAAATTCAGGATGAAAAACTTAATAATAGTCGCAGGTCACGCAGTTTATACAGGATATAATTTTTCGGATATTGAAAATGACAAGAACTGGTATTTATACCCGTTTCAAAAAGGCGAGCCAAAGTATTACATCAGTCATATAAAAAAAGGCGTTGAGCTTGCGGCGGAAGATGACGAATCTCTTCTGATATTCACGGGCAATCAATCCCGGAAAGAAGCAGGACCGAAAAGCGAAGGAACGATGTACTGGATGATAGCGGATTCGCAAAACTGGTTTGGATATTCCGGAGTAAAAGACAGATGCATTACGGAAGATTTTTCGAGAGATTCATTTGAAAATCTTTTATTTCCGATGTTTCGGTTTTACGAATACTGCGGAAAATATCCCGGAAAAGTAAAACTTATTTCCTGGAAATTTAAAGAAGAGCGATTTGATTTGCACAGGGAAGCAATAAAATTTCCCCGTGAGCGGTTTGAATTTATCGGAGAATGTAATCCCGATAACGCTGCTCTTGCACTAAACGGCGAGAAGAAAACCATACTTGAATATTCAGGTGATATGCTTGGAAAAGGGAAAGAACTGCAAGCGAAACGTGAAACCCGCAATCCTTTCAAAAGAACTGCTCCATATAAACTCACAAACCCGGTAATGAAATCATACTTTGAAGGCGGGGAAATTACCGGCAAGGTTTGGGATGGGTTTTAAGTTTAGAAATTCTTTTGCGGTTAATCTTGAAATAACTTGAATGAAATTAAAAAAACGAATAATTTTAGAGTAAATTAAAGAGATATTTATGAAAAAATATTTTTGGTGCTGCAGTTTCTATAGAATCACAACGGGTTT
>CALKAJ010000160.1 GCA_937983305.1 uncultured Ignavibacteriota bacterium
TATTATTATTTAAAATCTCAACCGCCTCATCAGCCGCTTCCTTTGACAGATGAATTGAGTTCCCTTTGAAAACCGGCAATAAATGGAAGTGCTCTTTATTATCGGAGTTAAGAATATGAAACGGCGAAAAGGGTTTCAACAGTTCATTGAAAAAGTTAAACGTGAGAAGCGAGATATTCATTTCATTTGAATCTGATTTCCAGAGATGCATAATATAGTATGCAAGCGGAACGTAGAGGTTAAGAACTTTATCGGAATCCTTTAAATATTTCCTTTCAACAAACGGAGACACATTGAAAACGAGCGAATAGTCGTTTGCTTTTATGAGCTTTGAAATCTTCAGCGAGTCTTCCTCTTTCGGAATTCCGCTGTTTGTGAATTCATTGATAACATTAACTCCGAGTGCCTCTCCGCTGAAAAGCTCGCCGCCTTTCCGGTTGCAGAAGAAATCAATACCGGCTTCGGGAAAATAAGATTTTAAAACTTTGAGAGAACTTTGAATCAGAAGTGAATCGCCTATATTTACATCTGCAATCATAAGTATGCTTTTTATCTCGCCGGCTTTTTCGATAATATCCTGAGCTCTCTTAACATAACTTTGATAAACGAATTTCATTCCGGGAAGAAATAAGAAAAGTTTCTCAAATACTTTCGGACCGAATGACGGATATACATCGGTTATTTTATCAAGTATTGCAAACAGGTTTTTCGAAATTCCTTTATTCGTCATAGGTTTTGTTTTATTGCAAGATATAATAATTTATTAATGAGCATATCAATTTATAATTAAATAATTGTAATGAAAAACAGAAAGCAAAGTAACGCAAATTTAAGCAATGGATTTTTCATTGTATTTTGTTGATTGTTAAAATAATTTAGAATTAAAAATATACCGATATGAAAAAATTTATCATTCTTTTTATTATTTGGGCGGGTAATCTTTTTTCTCAGAATATTATTCCTCAACCGCAGGATTATATTCCTCTGCAAGGTTCATTTCTTCTAAACGCAGATACTAAAATTATTTACAACGAAGGCAATATAAAAGACGAAGCTGAATGGTTCGCGGGATATATTCAGCAGGCTTCGAGTTTTGCTCTGCCTGTCGAAAATATTCCGTCTCCGGGTTTTAAAAGAAATACAATTACCCTCGTTTATGAAATTCTACAAAGTGCGGAATTACCTCCGGAGGAAAGCTATAAACTTGTAGTTACCGATTCAAATGTGATTATTTCATCTCAGGGTGAAGCAGGCATATTTTACGGTCTTCAGACTTTAAGGCAAATGCTTTCTCCCGATTTTGAATACAAAGGTCCGGTTGATAAAATGATTGATAGAAATATTCCTGCCTGTATTATTTATGATTATCCGGCTTTTAAATGGAGAGGTATGCTTCTCGATTGCTGCCGGCATTTTATGAGTAAGGATTTTATCTTCCGCTATCTCGACCTTCTTGCTTTGCATAAGATGAACAGATTCCATTGGCATCTTACCGAAGACCAGGGCTGGCGAATTGAAATAAAAAAATATCCAAAGCTCACAGAGATTGGTGCTTTCAGAAAAGAGAAAGACGGCAGAATGTACGGCGGATTCTATACACAGGAAGATATTAAAGAAGTAATTGCCTATGCAAAAAAACTTCACATACTCGTTGTACCTGAAATTGAAATGCCGGGACATTCGCTTGCGGCTCTTGCAAGTTATCCGGAGCTTTCCTGTACAGGCGGTCCACACGAAGTTACAAATCAATGGGGAGTTTTCGAAGATGTTTATTGTGCCGGAAATGAAAAAACTTTTGAATTCCTGCAGGATGTTCTCGATGAAGTGATTACGCTCTTCCCTTCCAAATATATTCATATCGGCGGCGATGAAGTTCCTAAAACACGATGGGAAAAATGCGATAAATGTAATGCAAGACTTGAATCCGAAAATCTGAAAAACTATGAAGAGCTGCAAAGTTACTTTATAAAAAGAATAGACAAGTATCTTGAATCCAAAGGGAAAATATTAATCGGATGGGATGAAATTCTTGAAGGCGGACTTTCACCAAATGCAATTGTTCAATCGTGGAGAGGTTTCGAAGGCGGCTTAAAAGCTGCTCGGGAAAAACACTTTGTGATTATGTCACCAACTTCGCATTGCTACTTCGATTATTCTCTTGATAAAATAAACTTGCAGAAAGTATATTCATTCGACCCGATTCCGGATGGAATGACTGATTACGAATCTACCTTTATTCTCGGCGGTGAATGTAATATGTGGACTGAAAGGGCTCCTCAGGAACTTGTTGACAGCAAAATATTTCCGCGAATCCTCGCATTAACAGAAGTATTATGGCGGTATCCTGTTAACAGAGATTATGATAAATTTCTCGAGAGAGTCAGAAACCATTACAAACGTCTTGAAATTCTCGGAGTGAAATACGGAGGAGAGTGATACTTTATACTCTAAAGTAATTTTGAGCATATGCTCATTTTATTATCTTGATTTTATTTTTGAATAATTTTAATTTGTACTCAAAGAATAATTACTAATTAAAGTAATAGAAAATAATGAAAAACCTTGACAGGCGTTCTTTCTTAAAAGTTGCAGCAGCAGGTGTTTCAGCGAGTACTCTCGGGGCTTCTCAGGTTAAAGGTGCAGAAATTAAATTAGACGAAAACCGTATCGGCGTATTGGTTGATACTGCGGTTTGCGTTGGATGTCGGCTTTGCGAATGGGCTTGCCGTACCGCTCATCATCTCCCAACAGATGCTCTTGAAACTTATGCTGACGATTCAGTATTCAAAGAATTCAGAAGACCTGATAAAACAGCTCTCACGGTAGTTAATGAATTTGAAAACGAAAAAAATCCTCTCCTTCCAATTCACGTTAAGACTCAATGTATGCATTGCGAAAAACCGGCTTGTGTTTCTGCCTGCATCGTTGGTGCATTAACAAAAAATCAGGACGGCAGTGTTGTATGGGATGGCGATAAATGTATCGGATGTAGATATTGTATGGTGGCGTGTCAGTTTCAGATTCCTACTTATGATTATGATGTATCAATTGACCCGCAAATCAGGAAATGCGATTTCTGTGAAGATAGGAGGAAGGAAGGTTTACTCCCCGCTTGCGTAAATATCTGTCCGAACGAAGCGCTGATTTTTGGAAAAAGATGCGATGTCCTTAAAATCGCAAAAGAAAGAATAAAAAGGAAACCTGAAGTCTATGTTAATCATATTTACGGTGAAAATGAAATCGGAGGCACTTCATGGATGTATATAGCAAGTAAAGATTTCGATAAATTGAAAATGGCAACACTTGGCAGTAGTCCTGCTCCGGGTATATCTGAAGCGATTCAACACGGTATCTTCGCATATTTTGTTCCGCCTGTTACTTTATATACCTTACTCGGTACTTTTATGTGGGTGCTTAAACGACGAAAGGAAAAATCTCCTGAAGAAATTGGAGATACAAAGAAAGAAGTTATTGAAGAGAAAAAAGACGAGAAAGGAGAAGAGCTATGAACCCCGAACCGGTAAAACATAAATTTCTAACTCCCGGCGTTTTCATTTTAATTGTACTCGCTTTAAACGGTCTGGTTTTTCTTGCCATAAGATTTATCTGGGGCTTAGGTGCCGTTACAAATCTTGATAATTATACTCCCTGGGGTTTGTGGATTGGCGTTGATGTTGGCGCCGGTGTTGCACTTGCCGCAGGTGGTTTCACTTCCGCGGCTCTCGGACATATAATTCACCGGGAGCATTATCACGCCATAGTTCGCCCTGCCTTGCTGACTGCTATGCTCGGCTATACATTTGTTGCTTTCGCAGTTATGGTTGATATTGGCAGGTTCTATTATATCTGGCATCCGCTTATAATGTGGAACGGTAATTCTGCTTTGTTTGAAGTCGGTATCTGCGTTATGATTTATCTTACCGTACTTTATATTGAATTTCTCCCGATTGTATGCGAGAGATTTATGGGCAGAGTGAATCTTCCGGGCTTTTTGAAAGCCTTTAATAAGCCTGTTGATAAACTCCTTACTGTTTTAAACAGCGCTCTCGGAAAAACAATGTTTATCTTTATTATTGCAGGCGTTGTGCTTTCTACACTGCACCAGTCTTCGCTTGGTACTCTTATGGTTATTGCAGGTCAGAAAATGCATCCGCTTTGGCAGACTCCTGTTCTTCCGCTTTTATTTTTGCTTTCAGCTATTGCCGTTGGCTTCCCGATGATAATCTTCGAATCTTTGATTGCCGCAAGAAGTTTTAAAATGAAACCCGAAATGCATATTCTTTCAAAACTCGGCGGTATGGTTGCTCCAATTCTTGGAGTGTATTTTGCTTTTAAAATCGGTGACCTCTTCATAAGTGAAGATTTTAAATATCTTATGAAATTTGATACGAATGCATTTATGTATTTTGGTGAATGTGTTTTAACATTAACGGCTTTCTTTATGTTTCTTTCCAGAAGAGTTCTGAACTCTCCGTTATTGTTATTTATCGCTTCAACCTTGGTGATTGCAGGCGTTCTGCTTAATAGAATTAATAACTTTATTGTAGCGTACAATCCTTTCTTCGACCCTAATACTTATTTCCCCTCTTTTGGAGAAATTTCGGTTACTGTTGGTTGTATTGCAATGCTTGTTCTTGCTTATAGATTTATAGTTTTAAATTTCCCGGTTATTAGTCAGGAAAAAAGCTAAATCAGTTCATAAAGTTTGTAAAGTTAAAAGTTCATAAAGTTGAAAGTTAAAAGTTAAAAGTTTAGAGTATGAAAAAAATATTAATAGTTACGGTTATAGTTACGATTGCAGGATTTATCACTGCTTCGGATTCTTTTTTGCAGCCTAAGCTGCAGCTTCATAAAACGGAATCGCAAAAACAAAATTCCGAATCCGATAATCCGCATAACCTTTCTCCGGAATTGAAAAAGGCATTGAATTGCAAATCCTGTCATGCCTGCGAATATCCTACTCCGGGAAACCCTTGCCTTCTTGACTGCCCAAGAGGCAGTATGATTTCTGTGTATCACTCCCCGAAAGAAGGTCCGGAAATCGTCTTAATAAATGAAATGTCTGAGAATTATGGCGGAGTTGTATTCTCGCATCGCCTTCACGCAGAAATGTCCGAAATGACAACAGGATGCGAAGGATGCCATCATTACAACACTACAGGTCCCATTCTCAGCTGTAAAGGTTGCCACGAAAATAAACGGATGAGAGAGAATGTTGCAATTCCGGATTTAAAAGCGGCATATCACCGCCAGTGCCTTACCTGCCATAAGCAATGGTCTTATGAAAACGGATGTAATACACAATGCCATTTGCAAAAAGGTTCGGATATAGATGTCAGACGCGAACAAGCAATTAATAAAATCAAAGGCAGAAGTCATCCTTTGCTTCCCGAACCTACAAAAATGATTTGGGAAACAAATTACGAAGAAGGAAAAATAGTTACATTTTTCCACGATGAACATTTTCAGGTTTTTAAAATTAAATGTAACAGCTGCCATAAAAATGATAATTGCATAAAATGCCATGAGAAAAAAGAGAATGTTGATTTTACAAAACCTGTAAAAATCAAAAAGACTTTTGATGACCATCATATGCCCTGCGTTAATTGCCACGACGGAAACAGCTGTAAAAAATGTCATAGAGAAGGTGAAATGTCTCCGTTTAATCACGGCAAATCTACAGGCTGGGCTTTGAGCGGTTTCCATAGCAGACTTGGTTGTGCAGATTGTCACGGCAACAGTATGCCTTATAAACGTCTCGACAGAAACTGTACTTCCTGTCACAAGAATTTTGTAAAAGGCACTTTCAATCACAGTCGAACCGGCTTAATTCTTTCTGAAGCCCACCTCGAAGCAGAATGTGAAAATTGTCATATCAATAAGGATTTCTCAAAAGCTCCTCAATGTGCTTCGTGTCACGATGACAAGTCTTTCCCGAAGGATTTACCGGGAAAAAGGAATAGATAATCAATATCAGATATGGTATTTTAGTTTCTGATGACATTAAAACTCAGAAATTCTAATTTTATAATTCTTTTCGTTTCCGCAGTTGCATCATTTATTACTGCATTTATGGGTTCAGCTATAAATGTTGCAATTCCGGAAATTGGAAATGAATTCTCATCCTCAGCAGTTTTACTCAGCTGGATTGCTACGGCTTATATCCTTACAAGTGTTGTTTTGCTCATACCCGCCGGAAAAATATCCGATATATACGGGAGGGTTAAACTTTTTAAAATTGGTATTGTCATTTTTACCGCATCAAGTATGCTTGTTGGTTTTTCCCAGTCAATTTTTATTTTAATTTTTTTTCGAGCTGCTCAGGGTATCGGCACTTCTCTGATTTTTATTAATTCTTTTTCCATTCTTGTTTCAGCTTATCCACCGGAAAAAAGAGGAAGAGTTCTTGGGATTGTTATTTCAGCTGTATATACGGGACTTTCTGCCGGTCCCTTTCTCGGCGGCTTTATTACAGAAATATTTGGTTGGCGATATATTTTTTATATCAGTTTCCTGCTAAGCATATTACTTACATTTATGGCTTTCTTTTTTATGAAATGCGAATGGAAAGTTGACAGTGATGCAAAACTCGATATCAAGGGTTCTTTACTTTTTTCTCTTGCTATGGCTCTTTTTATGTTTGGATTTTCGGGAATTCCAAAAATATGGGGATTCGCTTTGCTTGGTTCGGGTATCTTTCTTTTTTATATTTATAAAAAGTTTTCGGAAAGCATTTCAAATCCTGTTCTTAATCTCGATATTTTCAGAAGCAGCAGAAGTTTTACTCTTTCCAATATCGCAGCACTTATTAACTATTCGGCTACTTTTGCAATTTCATTTCTGCTAAGTATATTTCTTCAAAACATTAAAGGGCTTTCTCCGGAACAGGCAGGCACAGTTCTTGTTACGCAGCCGGTCTTTATGGCTGTGTTCTCTCCTATTGCAGGCAGACTTTCCGATAAAATCGAACCGCAATATGTTTCATCGGCAGGAATGCTGTTTATTACCGTATGTCTTGGATTTCTTGGTTTCATTTCAGCCGATTCATCAATAACATATTTTATAATATTACTTGCAATTCTTGGCATTGGCTTTGCTTTATTTTCTTCCCCAAACTCCAATGCAATTATGAGCTCCGTTGATAAGAAATATATAGGCACTGCTTCTACGGTTTTATCCCTGATGCGTATGATGGGTCAGATGTTTAGTATGGCAATTGTAATTGTTATTTTTTCCGTTGTTATCGGTAAAGCTGAAATTTCTCCGGATATTTATCCTCAACTTATCAGCAGTACTAAAATTGCTTTTCTTCTTTTTGCTTTTCTCTGCTTTCTTGGAATATTTGCTTCTCTTTCAAGAGGAAAAATTCACGATTAGTAATTCCTTGTTATACTCTATATTCTTAGTTAATTTCACATAATGAAAACATTTTTCGCTTTTATATTATTTTTTCTGATTAATGTAAATTTTTCTCATTCCCAGAACAATAGAACAGTTGAATGGCTGACGTGGTCTTTAGTTCAGGCAGTTCCATCTCCGGTTTTTATTCAGGATAAAAATCAATTTGATAACCGCCTTCAGTTTGCTCTCCGCTGGCAAATTACTCCTATAAATTATTCTTTCAATGCCAATAAACTTGTCAGTCCTGTGCAGCTTTTTAAAGTTAACCCAATAAGAAGATACGGCGGCTCTGCTGAGATTTTCGTTGACCCTGAATGGACAACTTCGTCTTATAAGAATATGGATTTGAACCGGTTTAGTCTTGGAGCGGGTGCAAGGATATATTTTCCACTTGAAGAATACGGCGAATATCTTGCCTTGTCGGTTGGAGCGAAACAAAATTTCCGGGAAAACATTAAGGGAGAAAATCTAAAATCCCTGTCAATGGAATTTGGATTCTACAGACTTATTGGTCTGATTGGTTTTTAAT
>CALKAJ010000161.1 GCA_937983305.1 uncultured Ignavibacteriota bacterium
TAGAACAGGCCATTCCAAAAATTATAATGCCTATCATTCTAAAAGATTGAGTTCTCCAGCCTAAAGCAATAGCACCGCCGAAAGCCACAATCGGCTGCCCAAGCGGTGCAATAATCATTGCGCCGATTATAGTTGCTGAGGAATCATCGGAAAGTCCAAGGGAAGCAAGACCAACACTCAAAAAGAGCATAAGCGCAAATGAACTTTGCCAGTCTGTTTTGTATCGGAAAAACAGCTTATTAAAAACAGCGGTTCTTTTTTCAACCGGAATAATTTGTGAAAAGAAATTCTTTTCAAAATTGATGTCTTTTTCGTTCGGGTCTATTTCCACAATAATTTAGTTAAGATTTTAATAAGCAGCAGATTCTTTAACAATCCGGATAACCTTCAATTTATAAAATATCCATAATATATCCATATCTTATCCATAAACCACTACAAAAATATTTTTAAAGGAATTTTTTCAATCCTCAAAGCCGTTCAAATTATACTTAACGCTGATGTATTCCATTTCGCCATAAGTGAAATCACCATCGGGCTTACGGTAAATCAGTTTTGCCTTACCCGGCAAAAAGTATCCGTTCATCATTTTGTAATCTTCAACAGGCGTCGCCCACGGATAGCTGTTGTAATAGTTACCGTCAGTTTCGTAGCGGTCATTACTGATAAAGTTTTTCAATTCGCCTTTATCATTAAAAAAAAGCACGGCACTAATGCTAATATTTCCATTTTTATAAATTCCTCTAACCGTAGTATCATCAATACTTTCCCAGAATATCCTTCGGTCAATCAAGGTAGCAGGAGCAATAAAACACATATCATTAAAAAGTGTCACCGTTTCTGCCTGATTCATTTTATCACCTTTGGCATCAACTACTTTCAGCCAGTTCAACATTTTAACTTCAAAAGTTGCCCTTTCATTTTGATATAGATGCAGACCTGTTGCGGGCAAACCCATTTTACTTGCTTCCATAAAAAAGTATCGAGACGGCTTTTCGTAGAAATTATATTGAACCGAATGAAATTTCATATAATCATCTTCGGGTTTACCTCTCATACCGCCGGAAAACTCCGCCCTGAAATTCTTTACCTTTGGTTGTCCCACCGATTTTGTATAATAAAGATACTTTTGAACAACAGCAGGCAAATGAGCAATATCAGATCGGAAGAGCGTCGTGTAGGGAAAGAGTGTAGAACTCGGTGGTCTGCGTAT
>CALKAJ010000162.1 GCA_937983305.1 uncultured Ignavibacteriota bacterium
TGTTGTTTGTGACCCAAAGAATATGTCGGATATTGAACTTGAAAACATTGCAAGGGGGTATATCAGAGCAATTTCCGAACTGATTGGAATTACAAAGGATATACCGGCTCCGGATGTTTATACCAATCCTCAAACTATGGCATGGATGATGGACGAATATGAAACGATTACACGTCAGCATATGCCCGGAGTTTTAACAGATAAGCCGCAACAAATTGGTGGGACAGAAGGAAGAAGAGATGCCACGGCTCGGGGAGGTGTTTATTGTGTCCGGGAAGCTTGTAAGTATTATAATCTGAAACCATCAACATTTGCTATTCAGGGTTTCGGGAATGCAGGGCAAAGAGCTGCGTTACTTCACAATGAAATACTTGGTGAAGGAAAATTAATAGCAGTTTGTGATTCAAAAGGCGGGATTTATAACCCAAATGGTATAAACCCGAAAGAATTAGTTGTTTATAAACTTCAAACCGGAAAAGTAGTCGGCTTTCCCGGGTGCGAACCTATTACGAGCGAAGAGGTTTTAAAACTAAAAGTAGATGTTTTATATCCTGCAGCACTGGAAAACGCTATTAACGAGGAAAATGCAGAATTTATTAAAGCAAATATTATATGTGAACTTGCTAATGGACCAACTACTCCGGAAGCAGATTTGATACTTTTTGAAAAAGGTATCAAGGTAATACCTGACATACTTGCCTCTGCCGGAGGGGTTATTGTTTCTTATTTTGAAATGGTACAAGACAGCTATTCTTATTTCTGGGAAGAGAGCGAAGTACACCATAAACTCGACTTTAAGATATCCAAAGCATATAAAACTGTCTATGAAGCTATTAAAGAAAAGAAATTACACCCAAGATTGGCAGCTATGGTTGTCGGCGTAGCAAGAGTTGCTGAGGCATCAAAATTAAGAGGATGGGTATAATCTGTAACCTTATTTATTATATATCAGTTATATTTATGACATAATCCTAATATAGTATTTTCTTCGTTAATGTGTATATTTATTTATTAGATATGAAGATAATTCAAGCAGAAAAAACATAAATATCAGAATCCCTTTTCACTTGACAATAATTCAAAATATTTATATCTTGACATTCTATTTTGGAAAATAAAACATCATTTTTCAAATATTGTTCTTTGAAATAATAAAACCTAACTAATTGAAAAAGTTAGAGTTCATATGTTATATATTAGATTTTTTATAAATTAAATAGGAGATTTATTGAAACTATTTAAAATCTTTGCAATAGCGATTATTATCACTACTGCATTAGTTTTAATTAATCCAATTAGTAACGGGTATTATTCTTCTTTGCAGTCGCGTACACCTGACGAAATAACGGAATTTACAGAGGAAGGCATTGCTTCCTGGTACGGACCGGGATTTCAAGGTAGAAAAACTGCAAACGGTGAAAGATTTGATACACACGAGATGACAGCTGCTCACAAAACTCTTCCGTTTAACACGATGTTAAAGGTTACGAACCTTGAAAATGGAAAATCAACCATTGTTCGTGTTAATGATAGAGGACCTTATGCAAAGGGAAGAATTATTGATTTATCTTACGCCGCAAAAGAAGATTTAGAAATGGGCGGTCTCGCACATGTTAAACTGGAACTTTATAATCCTGACGCTGAACTCCCGGTCGAAATCGACGAGAATGAGGGTGAAGTAGAGGGATTTACTCCGGAAAATCTTTTTGAAGATGTCATTATAAAAAAGTATAATGATTTGAATTCTGTTTACACCTTCAAAAAGGTAAACTTCAGAATATTGACCCCCAATAAAGATGATGCCTTATCTACAGTATTCATAAAATCAGATGATGTATCTCACAACAGTTCTGAGAATCCGATAATAACCTCTTCCGGATATACAATCAAACTTGTAAAAACATCCGGAGAGTATAATACTAAGAAACTAATTGGCGAATTAGAGTCGCTGAATTTCAGCACTATTTTTGTTCAAGTAGTTCCCGGAAATGAATCTACAATTTTTTATGTAATGACAGGAATTTATTCAAATGAAAATGACGCAAAAGATGCTCAAAAGATTTTGGAAAATTATGGATACGTTACGAAGATAATAAAAATTGGGAACTAAATTTTAAAAACCGTTTCGGCTGTGCCGGGACGGTTTTTTCATTTTACGCTGATAAGATTTTCAAATTCGAAATCCATCTTATAATAAATGATAGCTTTATATATGGCTTTAGCTACATCTGTTTGCCCCTTATCTGATTTTAAATAGTCTTCATCAGATTTATTTGAGATCGGAAGAGCACACGTCTGAACTCCAGTCAAGAATCACAATATCGTATGCCG
>CALKAJ010000163.1 GCA_937983305.1 uncultured Ignavibacteriota bacterium
AAAAATTGTGTTGATTGAAATTAAACAATTTTTAATACTATTAAAATCAAATAGCTCAATAAATCTTTTTAAATCCTTAGTATGTTTTTTTAACTGGCCTATATCATAAATATCTGCGAATTTCGAAAGCCTTTCGGCTAATGCTTCCACTTCATCCATAGCCATATAGTTTCTCTGGTTTTCGATTTCCTTGAAAAGTTCATTTCTGAATATTTCTTTTACCTTCTCCGGTATTTCATCAGATTTTTTATTTGCCTCTTTATCAGTTCCAACAACTTTTTCTATTTTTGACTTTTCAATTTTTTGAAAAGGAAGGAATTTCAAGATCTCATTAATAAGTGATTTCTTTTGAACAGGTTTCCTTAAATATCCATCAAATAAAGATTCCATCTTATCAATCTCGCTCTTCATTGTTGAAGCTGTCAAAGCAACTATAGGAATATGAGCCGGTTCTTTGGCTTTTTTAATTTCTTCTGTAGCTTCGTAGCCGCTCATTCCGGGCATTCGTATGTCCATAAAAACCAAATCAAAATCGTAGGCATTACAAAGTTCAATAGCCATTTCACCGTTTTCAGCTTCAAAAAGTTGAAGATTGTAGTCTTCCAGAAATGCATTAACTAAACCCCGATTGTAAGACACATCGTCCACAACAAGAATTTTCGAGCCGCTAAATATAATTTCATCTTCGTCCCATGTAAAGAATTCATTTTGTTCAATAATTTCATCACTGAACTTAATGTTATAAAATCTGGCATAAAAACGACTGCCGCCTCCCGGATTGCTTTCGAGGAATATTTCTCCGTTCATCAGTTCGCAGAGTCGTTTTGTAATTGTCAAACCTAATCCGGTACCTTCATATTTTCGTGTATCCTGTCCTGATTGCTGAGTGAAAGATTCAAAAATAAGTTTCTGATCTTTTTCTATAACTCCAATGCCTGTATCAATCACAGATATTTCAAAATCTATAAATCCTTTTTCATCTCTCAACAACTTAATTTGTATCTTTACAAAGCCTTGATTTGTAAATTTTAAAGCATTGCCTGTCAGGTTAAGCAGAATTTGCCTAAGCCTGATTTCATCAATGACAATAGTTTTCGGGAATTCTTCATCAATATCCACAATCAAATTAATATTCTTTTCCTTAGCTTTCTGATAAAATATTTGCTTTATTTCATTGGCAATTACTCTCAAATCTGCGGGCTCGGGCGAAACTTCCATACGTCCGGCTTCTATTTTTGATAAATCAAGAATATCATTAATCAGCGACAACAACGATTTTCCGCTATCGAGTATTGTTTTAAGAAAACTCTTTTGCTTGGGATTATCAGTGGTATTGAGCATTACTTCACTAAAACCGAGTATCGAATTCATAGGAGTCCGGATTTCATGACTCATATTTGCAAGAAACTCGGATTTCGATTTGCTTGCGGCTTTAGCTTGTTCCATTGCTGTAGTCAACTCCGATTGTGTTTTATTCCGGTTGAGTAAATTAACAAGCATCAAAGCAAACAGTTCTAAAAGCTTCTGCTCTTTTTCGGAGAAAATATGTTTCTTCCTAACCGCATCAAATCCGACAAATCCAATACAGTTATTTCCGTCCAACATAGGCAAAGCCAGCAGACTCTTAATTCCCTGTGGTTCAATAATCTGTCGTACACCACTATCCTCAGGCAAAGCTGACACATCAGGTATATGCATTGATTTACCTGCGAAGTGTGACTCTACCCAATCGGGAATTGAATCATACGGTACTTCCTGGAGTTCCTCAATTTGAGGCGTGATTCCATCGCCGCACCATTCATAAGTGTTATTACAAACCCGTTTGTTATGGTCATACATAAAAATGTATGACCTGTCTGTGTTAGTGTATTTTCCAAGATGTGCAAGTGATTCATTTATGACTGCATTTGTATTTGCCAGCGGTACATTAATAAAAGTATTGGAAATATCCATTAGTGTTTTCTGTAGCTCTGTTTGTTCCTTGAGTGCTTCTTCTGCTTTTTTCTGTTCAGTAATATTCCGGATAATACTTAAAGCACTATTGTCTGAAGTAAATACCGTTCTTGCTTCGAAATATTTTAATTTGCCGTCTATTTTAAGTTGATACTCATAAAATTGTATTTTCCTGCTATGAAACACATTCTCCAATTTAGCAAGGGTTAATGACGCAAGTTCAGGAGGAAGTACTTCCGAAACGTGTTTATTTAGGAAAGCTTCTGGAGGCATAAAAAGGTCTTTGGAATTACCGATATTATAATCTATAAAAAAACCGTCTTTACTTAAAACAAACATCATATCAGGAATTGCAGTAAGAAGGGCGCGATTTCTGGATTCACTTTCACTTAGTATCCTCTGCTGGTTGCTCAAAGTTCTGTTCTTCCTGGTAATCAGCGCAATCATAACACCAAAAATGATAAACAATCCGATAACTATGGCGGCTCTTTGCGTTTTTTCGAAATTCCAGTCTGAAAGCATAATATCAATGCCAATCACTACTCCTGTTGCCTTCCCTTCTGTTGTGAGTATAGGGGCAAAGGAGCTTACAAATGTTCCATACTCATCTGTAAACGGACCTACAATTACCGTTGTTGAAGTATTAAAGACCGAATCTAATTCCACAGGGGGATCGGTATATTCAGTACCCGGAGGCGAAGACATGACATCATTTTCAGGAATGCTTTCAGGACCAAAAAGAATTTTCCCGTCCTTACGCCTAATACTGTATATTCCAATATACTTTTCTGCCGGCGCCCAGCTCAATTGAATCGTCCTGCTCAGTTGACGCATTTGTCCCGCACATTTTTTGAAAGATTCAAGTTCGGCGTCATTCGATTCGAAAGGAAGATCTGAAATCTGTTTTGAATCCAAAGCCTGAGAAACCAGCAAGGCATTTCTATAAAGACCTTTTCGCATTTGACTATCAGTCTGTTCAACAATCCACCAGGTGGAAAGTACACCCAATAATAAATATATTATTATAAAAATCAGCCAATTGAGTCTGACTTTAAAGACAGTCTTCTTAGGCTCTTGTTTTTTTATTATAATATTTCCTTGCAAGTTCATAATCTATTTATTCCTCAAAGCTATTAATAATTGGTATAACTATCAAGAACTATTTTTCAACAAATTATCAAGGTACAATAATCAAAGGATTAAAAACCGGAGCTTGTCGGAAATCAACTTCGGTTTAGAAAAAAATAAGCCGCATTTAGTATTCCGGCAAAAGTAACCCACAGCAAATAAGGAATGTTGATATATGCTGCCAATGGTTTGATTCTGTAAAATAAAACAATCATAACACCAATACATATCCATAATAAAATAATCTCAATTAACGCCAGACCAATCATATTAAAATAGAAAAAAATAAAACTCCAACCAAAGTTAAGTGCTTGCTGTAACAAAAAAACAAAGATAGCAATATTCCGTTTTTTATCGGGACTTTCCTTCCAGATAAGAAACAAAGAAAAACCCATAAGCAGAAAAAGAGTTGTCCAAACAGGAGCAAATACCCAGCTTGGAGGATTGAATGAAGGTCTGTTCAACGTTGCATACCATACGGGCACTGCTTTTGCGGTAAACATACCCGCAACTGCGCCTAAACCCAAAGGCAATGAAAGCGAAGCAATTAATTTAAATATTAGCGATTTATTCATAATTATTTTTTTACTTTTGTAGTTTTAATTAGTAATGTGTTCTTGGATATTGAATTTTTTCCTTCTCCAAATAATTTTATAAACCTGAAATAAAACCAACGGTATCAATGCTGACAAAATAGAAACTACCCAAATCTCGGGAGAAAGAATAACTAAACCTAATACTAAACGCATCTGAGGTATAGCGTAAACCAACACCATAAAAATAGTGCAAATTAAGAGTGCTATCCATATAAATTTATTTTTTGTTATTTCATTCACAATCAATTTTGATTGTGCTGATGCCATATTGAATACATGAAAGAGCTGTGCAAAAACAAGAGTAATAAATGCTACATTGTTTAAAACAGTTCTATCAGAAGAGATTGTTTGTTTGCAATAAATTACTGCAACAAGTATTGCAATGGTCATAGCTGCGGCATATAAGGAAACTGAAATCCAATCTCTATTTGATACGATAAGGTCTTTCGGGTCTCTTGGCGGTCTGTTCATAACGGTTTTATCTCCACTTCCCAAACCAAGCGCCAATGCAGGAAATACATCCGTAACCATATTTAGAAATAAAATTTGCAAAGGCAGCAAAGTAGAAGCCGGGACAAAAAAACCTAACGTAGTTACAATAAATATTTCACTTAAATTACAGGATACAAGGTATATCACGAATTTTTGTATGTTCTGAAATATCTCTCTTCCGTGCGCTACTGCCCGTGCGATGGATATGAACGAATCATCCTTTAATACTATACCGGCAGTTTCTTTGGCAACCTGTGTACCTCTCATTCCCATTGCAATACCAATATCTGCTTTTTTTAGTGCAGGCGCATCATTAACTCCATCACCTGTCATTACTACAATGTTGCCTGCTTTTTGATAAATATCAACTATTTCCAATTTTTGTTTGGGTGTGGTACGGGCAAATACGGATGTAGAAAGTATTTTTCTAATCCACTCATCTGAAAGTGAATCCATTGAAGGGATATCAATTCCTGTAATTACATTTTTTTCAACCTCATCTACCAGCCCCACTTGTTTAGCAATATTAAGAGCTGTTAAAGGGTGATCTCCCGTAATCATTATAATCCTGATTCCAGCCTTTCTACACGAAAGAATTGCCTCTTTAATATCCAATCGTGGCGGATCTAAAAACCCTATCATAGCCACATAAACCAATGAATTCATATAATCTCCCTTATCAATCTCAGATTCGTCTCTATAAGCAAATGCCAATACCCGCAAACCATTTGAAGCCATTTGTTCAGAATCCTGCAATATTTTATTCCGTTCGTTCCCGCTCAAATCTTTGATAGTTACCCCCAACTGAATTTTACTGCACTTTTCCAGCAAATGCTCTACAGAGCCTTTCGCTGCTACATAGTACCTGCCTGAATTTTTTTGCAAAGTACCCATAATTTTAGTTTCAGAACTGAAAGGCATCTCGCCAATCCTTTCATATTGCAGCTTTAATTCTTCAACTGATGAACCTGATGAATTTGCAAGATGAACAAGAGCAATTTCAATCGGGTCTCCTGTCAATTCCTTATTCTCATCATCATCTTTTGGAGATGCATTATTACATAACGCACCGATTAATCTCAACTCTCTAAATGCTTCTTCACTCCTTTTTATATTTCCCTTATCAAAACTCAGTGTATTGTTTTTAAAACTAACTTTTACCGTTTCTTCGGGAAAGGAAAAAGTATCCACAAAAATTTTATTTTCTGTTAAGGTGCCTGTTTTATCGGTCAATATCACATTGGCACTTCCTAAAGTTTCTACTGCCGATAATTTCTTTACTATAGCATTTCGCTAGATCGGAAGAGCGTCGTGTAGGGAAAGAGTGTAGATCTCGGTG
>CALKAJ010000164.1 GCA_937983305.1 uncultured Ignavibacteriota bacterium
GATACGGCGACCAACGAGATCTACACTCTTTCCCTAAACGACGCTCTTCCGATCTTTATAAGTATGTTAAGCCTCAGGTAAATGATTCAGATAAAATTGAAATTAAAGAAGGAAGGCATCCGGTAATCGAAAGATTACTTTCGGCTGGTGAAAAATATATTGCAAATGATACCTTCGTTGATACGGAATTTAATCAGATTATTGTGCTTACGGGACCGAATATGTCGGGCAAATCAAGTTATTTGCGTCAAACAGGATTGATTGTACTGCTGTCGCAAATCGGCTGTTTTGTTCCCGCAGAAAGTGCATCCATAGGTATTGTTGATAAAATTTTTACGAGAGTAGGTGCTTCGGATAATATAGCTAAAGGCGAAAGTACATTTCTGGTAGAAATGAACGAAGCCGCTAATATTTTGAATAATGCGACGAATAAATCGCTCCTGCTTCTTGATGAAATCGGAAGGGGAACAAGTACCTATGACGGTATATCCATTGCCTGGGCTATTACGGAATATCTTCACGAGAACGAAAATATCCGCGCTAAAACTCTTTTCGCAACTCATTACCACGAGCTAAACACTTTGGCAGGAATGTACGAAAGAATTAAGAATTACAGAGTCGAAGTAAGGGAATATAATGATAAGGTAATTTTTTTAAGGAAGATAACAGAGGGAACTGCCGACCATAGTTACGGAATTCAGGTTGCTCAGATGGCAGGTCTTCCTGATGCCGTAACCGAGAGAGCAAAAGAAATTCTGAAGTCATTTGAAGCCAAAGAGGCAAAGAAAATGAATAAAGATGAATTCCAGATTAGTATGTTTGAGCTGACTCTCGATGATAAACTGAGGGAGCTTATATCTAAAGCCGATATTGATAATCTCACACCTATTGAAGCATTAAATCTGCTCAAAAAAATCAAAGATTCCTTGTAATTTTTTTATTAGTTTTTTTAGTAAATAAATCTTATCTTGAATTTTAAAAAAAAGGAGAAAAATGTCAGACTTACAAAATAAGTTAAACAAAATCAAAGGAAACGAAAATTTTCTTGAAAAAATTAAAAGATTTATTCCGGGATATGACGGTTATTTAAACAGGGATAATTCGAGAGAGCTTGATACACAGCTCAGAAATTTTATTGCGGCAAAACTTGACGGCAATAAAGTAAAAATATCAAACATTACTTTGAATCTTTCCAAAGCGGGTAAACTTTTTGAAACTCAGGATATTGACAGAGTTGACAAGAAGAACGAAACTGCAATTGCAAAGTTTAAATCAGCGGCAAGAGGTTACAGCGGAGCTTTTGACATAGTCAAAATCAAAGAAGAAAAACTTGAGCAGATTTACAATTTTGACCTTGCTCTTGTAAATGAAGCAGATACAATTTGTGCTTTGTTTGGTAATCTTGAATCGGCTTCCGTTTCCGGTGAGGGAGTTGCCGAAGTTAAAAACAACCTTTTAACCTCGCTCGATTTATTGATTTCGAAATTTGACGAGCGGGAACAAATTCTTCGAAATTTAGATTAAAATAAAAATTAAAATTAAAAATTATAAAAAATGGCATTAATAGATGTAATACAATTTTTTGATGAAACCGGAAAAGTAATGGTTCATCGTGAACCGCAGGATGGCTCTGCGGCATATAGACTCGGTACACAGTTGATTGTACAGGAATCACAGGCGGCATTATTTTTCAGAGACGGAAAAGTTCTTGATATGTTTTCTGCAGGAAGGCATACTCTTACAACAGAAAATATTCCGTTTCTTACCAAATTAATAAGTTTGCCTTTTGGAGGTACTTCTCCTTTTCAGGCACAGGTATATTTTATTTCTCTGAAAAAATTTATTGACCTTAAATGGGGAACTAAATCTCCGATTAACTTCAGAGACAGTGAGCTTTCTTTTGTTCAATTGAGAGCATCGGGAAAATTTTCGGTAAGGATTAAGGACCCGAGACTTTTTATGCTCGAATTGGTTTCAACTCAGGGACTTTTCACGACAAATGAAATTGAGGATTATTTAAGAGATGCAATAGTTTCAAAACTTAATACACTGCTCGGGCAGAACTTGAAAACCGTATTCGACCTCGGTCAGTTTTATCCGCAGATAGAAGCCGGAACCAAGGCGGCAGTTACAGATTTCTTCAATTCAATGGGTATTGAATTGACCGATATGATAATTTCCGGAATTGTACCTCCGGAAGAAGTTCAGGAAAAGATTAACGAGAGAAGTGCAATGGGTGCTGTAGGCGACCTTGATAAATATATGAAATTCAAAGCGGCTCAATCACTTGAGAAAGCGGCGGAGAATGAAGGTGCAGGCGGAACAGCAGGAATTGGAGCAGGACTTGGTGCAGGGATGATGATGGCAAATATGATGGGACAGGCATTCCAGAATACTCAAATGAACCAGCAGGGAAATCAGCAAAGCGGTTCACAGCCTGAGCAAAAAATGTCAGCGGATGAAATTATGAGTACAATCGAGAAACTCGGCAAAATGAAAGAAATGGGACTGATAACACAGGAAGAATTTGATACAAAGAAAAAAGATTTACTTGCAAAACTTTAAATTTTTTTAGATGGAAGCACTTAAAAGTGATGTAATAATTTGTCCGCAGTGTGCAGGAGAGAACAAAATAAATGTTGACGAAAAATTTATTGAATGTACATTTTGCGGCTCTGCAATTTTTGTTGATAAAAGCAAGGTAGTATCTCACTTTGTTGTAACATCAAATTTTTCGGAGACTGATGCCGTAAATAATTTACGCAGATGGATGGCAGGAAATTTTCAGGTGAAAGATCTTGATTCGCTTGCAAAAATTACTCAAATAAGTTTCTATTATTTTCCGATGTGGTATTTTAAAGCAAATGTAGGCGGAAGAGATGTGATTTATCTTCAGCCGGCATCTTCAACTTCAATATCGGAGATTAAGAAAATAAATATTCCCGCCGGAAATCTTAAGGTTTATCATAAAGATGAATTTAAAGACAGCAGCTTTGTTCAGCCGGATGTATTGCTCGATTCGGCTTTGAGCTGGATGACTCAATCCGGTGTCGGCAAAGAAAGCATAATGGAAGCAAGCATTGTCCATATTCCGTTTTATCAGATTTATTATGAATTTGGCGGAAATCAGTTTCTTGCAATGGTAGAAGCTTCTTCCGGTATGGTTTATGCAAATGTATGGCCTGCAAAAAGCGAGGCACCTTTCAGAATTATGTTTGCAGTAAGTATAGTTGTGTTTTTTATAATCAGTATTTTATCACTGGTATTGGCTTTTGCAATTGGCGGAAAAGGAGGCGGTGTGGTTGTTACCGACTTTGGAATCAAGATATTTTTATACGCACTTGCATCAATTCCTTTAATTATAATGGCGTTTTTAATTGCCAAAAAAGTTTAAATAATAAATTATGCAATCATCATCAGCGGAAGCTACAACGCAAGCAATTAAGCTCAAGAAAGAGAAAGTTATAAAGGGTATAACCTGTCCTTCCTGCGGCGGCTCTCTTGATTTGAAAGAGGGTATGAAAGTTTTTAACTGTCAGTATTGCGGAACACTTTTAAAAGCAAGCGGAGATGCGGGAATATTAAAATATTATGTTCCCAAAAAACTTAAGAGAGACGATGCCATAAAAAGAACTTTTAACTGGCTTGAGGAAGGAATATCAAAAGCAAAAGATTTGAAAACTCAGTCGAAAGTTGAAGATGCCTTTCTGGTTTATATTCCATTCTGGAGAGTCAGAGCAGATGTTGTCGGCTGGGTATTCGGTCAAAAAAAGCAAACTTCGAATAACAGAACAACTTACGTTGATAAGGAAGTAAAAATCCAGAATTCTTTTGATACTACAATTGCCGCCTGTGATACTGCAGAGCTTGGAGTGAAAAAGGTAAATCTCGCAGGAGATGAAATCAAGCCTGTAAATTTTGAAGAGCTTCAAATGGACGGAATGTTATTTAATATAGTTTCATCCGAAAAAGAAATTACTGAAAGGACTTTTGAAAATTTCAAAACACAGGCAAGGGCAATGGGCAGTCTTGACAGGATTACTTTTGCAAAGTATGATATGGTAAGGGAATCGGTCAGCATTGTTTATTATCCTCTCTGGGTTGTAAGGTATAATTATAAAAACAGAACATATCAGGTGGTAATAGACGGTGAAGACGGAAGCGTATGTTACGGAAAAGCACCCGGAAGCAATCTCTTCAGAGCTATTACGGGAATTCTTGGAACGGCGGCAGGAATGTTTCTGGCAACTTTTTTTGAAGTATTTTTATTATTCTCAAAACCGGATAAAGGAACAATTGCCGTATATATTTTCTGTCTTATAGCCGGAATATTTATAATGAGATGGGCTTATAAGAAATTCCGCTATGGCGGAGAAATCGAAGAAGGAACGGGATTGGTAAAGGAAGTTCCTCAAAATCTTGTCTCGAAATACGGTTTTACGGTTTCAGATAAAACGGCTGCAACAATGGATACGGCAAAAAATGTTCTCGGAGCAGTTGCGGTTGGAGGAATATTAGGTTCAATATTAAACAGTAATAAAGATTAAAAATAAAATTTTATGTTTAAATTAGAAGCAGTAAAATGTAAGAAATGCGGAAGCGGTCTGCTGGTTGAGCTGAACGATAAAATAACTTATTGTACAAGTTGCGGAAGCGGTTTTGAGTTTATAAATGATGAAATGGTTGATATTGAAATTAATTTTGCAGCAGCTTCATTCAGAGACGAAGGAGAATTGATTTATAAACCATTCTGGTTTATTAAAACTCATATAGACATTCTTGAAAGGACAAATACAGGCGGATTTATTTCCAAAATGTTTGGGAAAGATCAGGATGCATCATTTGATTTGATTTTTTATATTCCCGCTTTTCAATGTCCTTTAGAATCATTGAAATATCTTGCTCAGTCATTCACGGCTAAAAATCCCGTTGCTTCGCCGCAGAAGTTTAACACAAAACTGACCGGCTTTGTTTACGGAAAAGAGGATGCTAAAAAACTCTGCGAATTTATTTTAATTTCATTTGAAGCCGAAAAAAGCGATACAATGAAAACATTTAGTTACAGGATAGATTTCAAATCTTTTGAAATTCTCGGTGTTCCGTTCTATAAGAAAGCAAATAACGTTTTGAAAGACGGAGTGCTTGGAATCGAGTATCAGGATAAACAATGAAATGTAAAATATGCTCTTCCGAAACAGATTTTTTTTCGGAAGCGGAAATATTATTCAAATATAAAATTAAGTATTTTAACTGTCCAAATTGCGGCTTTGTTCAAACCGAAGCCCCATACTGGCTTGAGGAAGCATATTCCAGTGCAATTAATCACAGCGACATAGGTTTATTGAAAAGAAATCTCGATTATACCAGGGCGGCAAAAAATGCTTTAAGCAGGTATTTTAAGCCGGATTCAAATTTTGTTGATTACGGTGCAGGTTACGGTGTATTTGTCAGAATGATGAGAGATTTTGGATACAGATTTTTCTGGAGCGATAAATTTTGCGAAAATCTTTTTGCGGCTGAATTTGAATCCGATAAATCCGGTATTGAAAAATTCGATGCTCTGACCGCTTTTGAAGTTTTTGAACATCTTGAAAATCCTGTCATTGAAGTTGAAGAGATGCTGAAATTTTCGGATAATATTTTTTTCAGTACTTTCCTTTTTCCGGATACAAAGCCAAAGCCGGATGAATGGTGGTATTATGCATTAGACCACGGACAGCATCTTTCTCTTTATTCAAGAAAATCACTTGAAGTGCTTGCCGCAAAATTCAATAAGAATTTTTATACTAACGGGAAGAATGTACATATTTTTACAAACAGGAAAATGAACGGATTTATATTTAAAATTATTACCTACCCTCTTATTGCAAACTTTTTTAATTTATTCATTACAAGAAAATCTTTGCTCGACAGCGATTATAAATTGGTTCTGGAAAAACTAAAAAAATCTAACAGCTAAATTGGGCATAATCAGAAAACAGGCATTAGGAAATTCGATATTTTCATATCTCGGTGTAGTTCTTGGATATGTTAATGTTATATTGCTTTTCCCGGCATTTTTCAGCTCGGAGCAGTTCGGATTGATACAACTGCTTGTCGGGGTTTCGGTTATTTATGCTTACTCCGGACTCATCGGTCTGCCGAATACTGTCGTAAGATTTTTTCCGTTTTACAAAACCGAAGATAAGTATCACAAAGGTTTTCTTTCATACGTTTTGGTAATTGGTTTAATGGGACTTATTTTAGCGACTTTACTTTATCTTCTGCTGAGGCAGCCAATTACAAATGCTTATATAGAAAATTCGGCTTTATTTGTTGATTATTACTATTACCTGATTCCTCTTTCCGTTTTCACGCTTCTTTTTACTGTACTGGAAGCAATTGCAAGAGCATTATACAGAACAGTGTTCTCGACTTTTTTAAAGGAAGTCGGGTTGAGAATGTTAACCACGCTTGGTATCGTTTTTTATATTTTTAAAGTTCTGGACTTCCATACTTTTGTCGTTTACTTTATTTTGATTAATGTTTTAAATGCAATACTTTTACTTTTTCAAATAATATTCTCGGGTGATTTAAAATTTAATTTTGGTTTTAAAGATTTTAAATTTGAAAAGCTCAAAGAGTTTCTTACATACGGCTCATTCAATTTACTCTCGGGGACAACTATGCTGATTGGGCAGAGGGTTGATGTGCTTATGATTGGCTCGATGGTTGGGCTTTCTATCGTTGGTGCGTATTCGCTATACTTCTATGTGGCATCGGTTATATATGTTCCGATGAGAGCAATGTCAAAAATTTCCGTTTCAATTATTGCGAATTCATTTAAAGAAGGCAATTTATCCCATATAAACGATATTTATAAACGCTCTTCCCTGATACAACTTATTTTCGGGTGTTTAATTTATATCGGCGTAATTATCAACAAACACAATCTCTTTTATTTTATTAAGAAACCTGAGTATATAGAGAATTTCGGTATTTTTTATTTTGTCGGGCTTGCAATTCTGATTGATATTTCTGTTGGTTTGAATTCGGAGATTATCGTTAATTCAAAGTGGTATAAATACGATTCGTTTTTTAATGTAATTCTTTTGCTTGTCAGTATTGCGGCAAACTATTTACTGATACCTCTTTTTGGCGGAGTCGGTGCGGCTATGGCAGCAACTATATCCTTCTTCACTTTCAATTTCCTGAAATGGATTTTCATTTCAATGAAGCTGAAAATGCAGCCGTTGAATTATAAACAGCTGATTGTAATATTGATTGCAATACTGAGTTTTATTCCGGGCTATTATCTGCCTGTTATTGATAATATTTATATTGATATTATTTACAGAAGTACGATTGTAACAGTAATATACGGTTTACTGATAGTTATATTTAAGGTTTCGGGTGATTTAAACGAAAGAGTAATTGTATATAAAAATCTGGTTTTTGATAAGTTAAAATTTCCGGGAAAATGACCGAAAGATTTGAGACTCCTATATTGCTTTTAATTTTTAATCGTCCTGATACAACCGGGAAAGTATTTAACCTTCTGAGGGAAATCAAACCCGCAAAACTTTTTATTTCGGGCGACGGTGCAAGAAGCAATAAGTCGGGCGAAAAGGAAAAAGTTGAGCAGGCAAGGGAAATCACAAAAACTATTGATTGGGAATGTGATGTGAAATATAATTTCAGTGATATTAATCTCGGATGTAAAAAAGGTGTTTCTTCGGGAATCAATTGGTTCTTTGAAAATGTAAGTTCCGGAATAATAATCGAAGATGATGTTTTACCCGATAAAAGTTTTTTTGGCTTTTGCGGTAATATGCTTGAGAAGTACAAAGATGATGAACAAGTAATGCATATAGGCGGTGCAAATTTTCAGGACGGAATTAAGAGAGGAGAAGGTTCGTATTATTTCTCAAAGCTTTGTCACGTATGGGGATGGGCGAGCTGGGCAAGAGCATGGGAAAAATATAATGTTAGAATTGATGACGAAGAAACGGAAATTGACAATGTTTTGAATAATACTTTTACCGAAAAAGGGTTAAGAGATTATTACAGGAAATATATTCTGAAAGTAAAAAGCGAACAGCTTGATACCTGGGACTATCAATGGGCTTACAGCATTTGGAAAAACAACGGAGTTAGTATAATTCCCAATAAAAACCTGACAACAAATATCGGTTTCGGAGGTGATGCTACGCATACACTTGATATTGAAAGCAAATTATCGGAAATGAAAAGTTATAATATCGGAGAGATTATTCATCCCGTGTCAAAGGATGTGAACGGAGAAGCAGATATTTATACATATAAGACGAAATTGAAAATTCCGTTAATTAATAAAATTAAATCCATTTTTAAATAAGAGCATTTTGAATATACTATATGACAACGAGATATTTTTAATTCAGAAATACGGCGGAGCTACAAGATATTTCTATGAATTGATAAAGAGGATGCCCGATTTTGATGATGCGGAAGTATCTTTATATATGGGATATTTTATTAATAAATATGGTCTCGAAAAATATGCGGATAGATTTAAGTATTTCAAAGGAAAGGAAATACCTTCGATTCCAAAAACTAAACTTATTTCAAGAAAAATTCAGTATCATACCTTTTTGAAATTCAGAGACAGCTTTGATTCTAATATCTTTCATCAAACTTATTTTAATCCTTACGAACGAAAAAAAGGCGAGAAAAAAGTAATAACCATCCACGATTTCACTCACGAAAAATATCCGGAATATTTTAACTCCATTGATAAAACAAGCATTGAGAAAAGGAAATCCGCCGAAACATCGGACGGGATAATATGTATTTCGGAATCAACTAAAAAAGATTTGCTCGAACTTTATGATATTCCGGAAAGCAGGATAAGGGTTATTTATCACGGAAATTCACTGACGGCGGAGCCG
The DNA here is from genome assembly GCA_937983305.1 of uncultured Ignavibacteriota bacterium. Lineage (GTDB taxonomy): Bacteria > Bacteroidota > Ignavibacteria > Tepidaquicellales > Tepidaquicellaceae > DSSM01. The sequence goes on from CALKAJ010000164.1 coordinate 8,910, forward strand.
GGCGAGAATATTACCGGTAAGCCTTATATACTTTATGTTGGTGACAGAAGAGCTTACAAGAATTTTGAAATAATGCTAAAAGTGTTTTCGGGTTTTGAAAATCTTAAAAAGGATTTTAACCTTATTTGTTTCGGTGGCGGGAAGTTCACGAGTGCAGAGCAGAAAAAAATAAATGGATATGGATTGTCAGATATAATCAGACAGGATTCAGGTACTGACGAAAGACTTGCGACTTATTATAAATATGCAGAAGCTTTTGTTTACCCATCTTTCTATGAGGGATTTGGAATACCACTGCTTGAAGCTATGCAGTATGATTGCCCGATAATTGCAAGCGACACAAATTCATTAAGGGAAGTCGGAGGAAATGCGGCGATTTATTTTGAGCCTAATTCCGATGAGAGTTTAATTGAAGCGATTAATTTAATATCATTCAACAGCGGCAAAAAAGCAGAAATAATTAAAAACGGCAGAGAAAGAATAAAAGTATTCAGCTGGGATAAATGTGCGAAAGAAACATACAATTTTTATAAGGAGTTATTATGAGCGATTGTATGATAAGCGTAATTACGGTAGTATATAACAATAAAGATAATTTTCAAAAGACTCTTGAAAATGTAAAGAGTCAAAGCTACAAAAATATTGAGTATATAGTAATTGACGGCGGCTCAACAGACGGAACCGTAGATGTGATTAAAGCTAACACACAGTTTATAAAAAAGTGGGTATCCGATAAAGACAAAGGTATTTATGATGCGATGAATAAAGGAATAAATCTCTCGGAAGGGGATTATGTGTGCTTTATGAATGCTGGAGATATTTTCCATAACGAAGAAACTGTTAGTGATATTTTTAAAGTATGTGATAATGCCGATGTTTATTACGGAGATACAGAGCTCGTTGATGAATCCGGGAAAAGCTGGGGAAACAGACAGCTTAAAAAAACTCCGGAGAATCTGAGGTGGCAGAATATGATTGACGGAATGGTGGTTACTCATCAATCGCTGATTATCAGGAAATCTTTGATTGAATTATACGATTTGAATTATATCCATTGTGCGGATATTGACTGGACAATAAAAGTATTAAAGAAGGCAGAGAAAATTTGTAATACAAAAATGATAATAACTACATTTCTTCTTGGCGGCTACTCGAGGAAAAATACAATAAAATCGCTGGTTGAAAGATTCGGGATTTTAACAAAACATTTTTGTGTATTTAAAGTTGTTATTAATCATTTTAAATTAGCATATATATTTTTAGTGCATATAATCAAAAACAGGAGAATACTCTGATATGGCAAACTTAAAACTGATGAAAATTAAAACCGAAATGCTTTCAAGGAAGCTTGGAAATAAATTCGGTGTTGACGTTAAAATGACGGATGAAGAAGTGTTGATGAAACAGATAGAGTTTAATAAAATTGATTTGATATTTGATATTGGAGCAAACGAAGGACAATTTTCAGAGCTTATATTTAAACTCGGCTATAAAGGGAAAATAGTGTCGTTTGAGCCATTAAGTGAAGTACACAAAAAATTAGTAATGCGAAGCGGGAAATTTTCCGGATGGGAAGTTGCCGAAAGATGCGCCATAGGAGAAAAAGACGAAGAAACTGAAATAAACATTTCGAAAAATACATTAAGCAGTTCCGTATTAAAAATTAAGAAAGAACATACTGATGCGGAGCCGGAATCAGTAATAACCGGCACGGAAAAAATCAAAGTATATAAGCTTGATTCGATTGGCGAAAAATATTCTGCTTCCGCAAAAAATATTTTCTTAAAAATTGATACTCAGGGATACGAAGAAAAAATATTAAACGGTGCTTCGGATTTTCTGAAAAACGTAAAGGGTTTACTTGTTGAAACCTCGCTTGTTCCTTTGTATGAGGGGCAGGCATTATTCAAAGAAATACTAAACAAAGTCGAATCCGCCGGCTTCGAACTAACGGGAGTTCAGCCTGCTTTCATAAACAAGGAAACAGGCAGAACCCTCCAGGTTGACGCTATATTTTTTCGGCAATGACTTTTATTTTAAAAGAGTCAATTTTGTATGACCGGTGAAATCATCCGTAATTAATTTTGCAATATATATACCGCTTGAAAGATTAGTTGCTGTCCATGAATATGCATAAATTCCTGCAGATAGATTTCCGTTGAATAGTAAAGCTATTTCTCTTCCCATCAAATCATAAATAGCAAGCTTGACTTTAGATGATTTAGGAATTTCAAATTTTATATTTGTAGCCGGATTAAAAGGATTTGGGTAATTCTGATGAATAATAAATTTCTCGGGTACTGAACTTGAAATTTGATTTATTCCGGTATTAGTTACAGAGAAATACCAGATTGAACTCCACTCTCCATATCCATTGGAATTTTTAGCTTTCACCCTCCAGAAATAAGTTGCATTAACATTCAGTTTACCGTTTGGTATATGATAAAAGCTATTTGTGAGAGTTAACGAATCCGTGAGATAAGAGAAATTAGAGACCGGTGAAATCTGTATATGATAATGAGTTGCCACTGAGTTCGAATCCCAGTCAAAGACAGGTCTTATTGTTGATATATTGCTTGCGTTTGAAGGATATATCAGATTTGGAGAAGCAGGTGCAGATAAACCTCCGTTAATAGTTTTCAGCAAAGTGCCGTTGTATCCGCATGACCAACCTGTATTTTCATTGACAAATGAGATATAATGTAATTCGTTATAATTGCCGGTGTTCTGAGTCATCCAGGAATTTCCGCCGTTATTTGTATATAAAATCTTTCCGTTTACTCCTGAAACCCAACCTTTTGTTGGTGAAACAAACCAGGAAGCAATTAAGTATGAGTTCACTCCGGAATTTTGAATTTCCCAGGTCGCTCCGGCATTGTTTGTCTTAATAATTAATCCATTAGTGCCCGGAATCCAACCGGTAGATGAATTAATAAAAAACGGTTTTCCCAGATTATTTGTTAAATAAGTATTCATCTTTATCCAATTTAATCCGGAATTTGTGGTCTTTAAAATGACGCCGTTATCGCCCGTAATCCACCCATTGTTAATATCAGTAAAAAAAACACCGGTTAAATTAGAATATACACCCGATGCTTGCTGTACCCAGTTTAAACCGCCGTTCGTTGTTCTTAAAATAATTCCATTATATCCGACAATAAAGCCATAATCACTGTTTATAAACGACATAAGAAGTAATATATCCGAAGCAACACTAAATTGCTGTATCCAAGAGTTTCCGCCATTTGTAGATTTCAGAATTGTACCACCTTGTCCGCAAAGATAGACAATATTGCTTGAGACAGGATAAATACATTGAAAGCCGGTCGAATTACCCGAAAAAATTGAAAACCATGTTTCGCCTGAGTTAGTGGATTTTAATACTGTACCGCCCCATCCTGCTGCGTAACCTGTAATTTGGTTGAAAAACTTAACGGAAATAATATTATTCCCTGATGGAAGAGACTTCTGAATCCACCCTGTTTGAGCAAAAATCTGTTGCCCGCTTAACAGCATAAAAACCAATGCTGATATTAAAATTTTGATTTTCATAGAATAAAATTTTAAGTTAGTGAAAAGTATTAAACTTAAAATAAATCTAATTTAAAAAAAATTAATATGCAATATAAATCTATATTTGTATAAAATATTGCCAATAGCAATCGGTTATAATACCCAATTAATATTGAATAGAACTTTATTATAAATATTTTTAACTTACCGAATGATAAAAAAATTTATTTCATTAGAAAAAAGACGAAAGCTTGCAAACTATTTAAATGAATTATTTTATAATAATGCAACTAAGTCTTATTCGCAAGAAGGCGAAGATATGATATTGCGAAGAATATTCGTAAATTCGATTAATGGGTTTTATATTGATGTAGGAGCATTTCATCCGACCAGGTTTTCCAATACATATTTATTTTATAAAAAGGGGTGGAGAGGAATTAATATAGATGCAATGCCCGGCAGTATGAAAAAGTTTAATAAAAAGAGAGGCAGGGATATTAATTTAGAGTATCCTGTATCTTCCGAAAAGAAAAATATTACATTTTATGCTTTCAATGAGCCTGCTTTAAATACGTTTTCTCTCGAACTTGCGAACGAAAGAGATGGAAAAGACGGTTACAGGATATTATTTAAAAAAGAATTAGAAACTAAAACACTTGCGGAAATACTGGAAGAATATATGCCGAAGGAAATAAAAGAAATAGATTTTCTTTCCATAGATGTTGAATCATTAGATTTTGATGTCTTAATCTCAAATAATTGGGAAAAATATCTTCCTAAAGTAATCTTGATAGAAGATTTAAATTTTAATCATAACATTACCAATGAATCTGAAATTTCAAGGTATTTAAGTGAAAAAAATTATAAGTTTTTTGCCAAAACAGTTAACACCCTGTTTTTCAAGCATAACTCTTTTATAATATAAATTATTTTTCGGCAATGACAACAATGCCGGTTCCGGTTTCATTGTGTGTTTTTACATCAAGCCACATAAAGATTAGAACAAACCAAAGCGTGAAGAAGTAATAAAAAGGTAAAAATAAAATAAAAATTTTAGAGGCTCCTGCCATCAGAATCGGGTATTTAATTCCAAATCTCCATGATATTGTTCCGAATTTACCGTAAGTATAGATAAATTCTTTTACTTTGAAACCTGCATTTTCGAGTTTAGAAATAATTTCTTCTTTCCCGTAACCGTTTCTTGCATGCTCTTCAATAAAGCTCTCGTCATCGTCCGAATGGGCATCGCTGCCGCCAAGATTTGAAGGAGTGTTGACAAGAAGTTTGCCGCCATTCTTTAAGGCACTGTGAAAATTTTTAAATACGAGCTCATCTTCAACAATATGTTCCATCACGTCAACTGAAAGAATAAAATCATATTGTCCGGAATAATCAATTTTTGTTAAGTCTGCTATTTCAAATTTGCATTTATCGTATCCCGAATTTTTAAAAAAATAATTACAGTCTTCGACCTGCTCATCTTTAACATCAACTCCAAGTATATCGGAATTCTTAAAATACTTTGCCATAAAATAGGAATATTGTCCAAATCCCATTCCCGCGTCTAAAATGTTCAATTTTTCTTTTCCACTGTATAAACTTCTTACGGATTTTTTCACATGCCATGCACGGAGAAACATCAGGTCGAGTAAGAAATAAAACACTTTTCGGAGTAATACATTACGGGTAACTAAATTGCCAAACACTTTTTTAATAGGATCGTATTTCATTATTATTTATTTAATTTAACAAGGTTGTAAATTTTGTTTGTATATGTCTGCCATGAATATTTTTCTTTTTCAGAAATAATTCCTTTAATAAAATCCTGCTCAAGGTTATTTTCATAAAAATTTAATATTGCCCCGGCAAGCATATCGGGGTTATCTGGAGGAACAAGCAAGCCTGTTTTACCTTCAACGATAACTTCTCCGATACCTCCGATTTTTGAAGCGATTACAGGTTTATTAAAATGATATGCAATCTGAACTATTCCGCTTTGTGAAGCGCTGGAATATGGAAGTACTACTGAATCTGATACGGAGAAGAAGTATTTCACATCTTCGTCAGGAATAAAATCCGAAACAATAGAAACATTATCTTCGAGTTTTAAATCTTTTATCTTCGAATAATAAGGCGAACTGTCTTCATAAAACTCTCCTGCAACGAGAAGTAATGCCTCCGGGTATTTATTTCTGACAATACTCATTGCTTCTATAATATTAATTAATCCCTTATATTTTCTTATGTACCCGAAAAACAATAATATTTTCTTATTATATAAATTAATATTATATTTTTTGCCGATAATCTCGGCGGATTTATTTTTTTCAACAATGTCGCCAAAGATATTGTAAATAGGATGTGGAGTTAAGATGTACGGCTTGTTTTTTTTGTTGAACTGTTTAAGTTCGGTTTCAACTGTTTTTGACTGAACAAGAAAATAATCAACAAAAAGAAATGCAATTTTTGTAAGAAGTATATCTGCAAATCTTCTTTCGTGAGGAATTACATTATCACAAATATACATAACTTTTGTTTTCCTGAAAACTTTTGCAAAAAAAGAAATAACGGAATACTGAATTGCAAAAAAAGGAATCCAATACTTATAAATTATTAAATCCGCATTTTCTTTTCGCATCTTAAGTCCTGTGAAAATCCAGTTAAAGGGATTTATTGAGTCAATAGCAATAACATTTTTATCGTCCGGTACTTTCAGAGCGGGTTCTCCTGTCTCATACTGGGTTTTTCCCGGAAAGAGAAATTCGGGATACTGCCTTTTAAAAGAAAATACTTTGACTTCGTTCTGTTTGGAAAGTTCCTGAAATAACAGCGCAACATATTGAGCAATACCGCCTCTCATTGGATAAGCTGTACCAACCTGAATAATTTTCATATTATTTAAGCAACTCAATTTTACTGAACACTGTTTCGGGTTTAATATATTCCATACAATTATAATCGGTGTTTTTACATTTCGGAGAGAAGTAGCATTTACATTCTTTCTCCGGCTCGATTATGAAACCGTTACCATACAATTCGAATTCGTTACGATTAAAAATGTTATTCAGAAGAATTACTTTTTTATCTAAACCAATTGCTATATGCAAACCCATCGTAACCTGAGTTACAACAATATTGCAATGATTTACAAGATTAATGAATGTATTCAAATTGAAATGACCAAAATATTTCGCGCCGGAATTAATACTGTAATATTTATTTTTTTCATCTTCCTGTTCTCCTCCAAGCAGAATAACTTCGTAGTTATTTTTAAGCAGTATTTTAATTAAGTCAATCCAGTATTCATCTTTCCAAAGTCTGGAAGTCCATCTGCTGCCGCATCCTGTATTCAAGCCGACGACTTTTTTACTCTTATCAATATTCCATTCTGAATCGAAATCTTTATTAATCGGAAGTATATACTTTTCTTTATTAAAACTGAATCCGCACATTTCAAAAATTTCTTCAGGATAAGTCTTTGTATTCATTTTTGAAACTTCATCGAATAATCCTGTTAAATACTTGTGCTCCGAAGAATTATTAACAGGAAAACACACTCCATTTTTTATTGTATAGCCAATTTTTTCTTTTGCCTGAATAGAATTTGCAAGTGAAATTGCTTCTTTGTCTTTGTCAAGATTAATCAATACATCAAATGTAATTTCCTTTAAAAACAGAACATTCTGTAAAGTAAAATTCAATATTTTATCTGCACAGATAATATCATCGAAGGAATCATTTCCCGGGACCAATTCAGGTGAATATGTAAGCCAATATATCATAGAATCGGGATATTTATTCTTTAAAGGGTACAGGAGTGGAGTTGTTCGGATTACATCTCCTGCGGCTCCCAGTTTGATAATAAGGATTTTTTCTTTCGAAGGTTTATAATAATTACAATTGACACAATTAACTTCGTACAATTTTGAGGGCTTGCAGGGAATATCTCCCTTAAAATATCTGCAATTTGTTTTTAAATCTTCAATTTTAATCATAAAAAATATTTATCGTAAAATATAAAACTTATAAAATTTAGATGTAATACAATAAAAAAAGGGCTAAATAACTTTATTCAGCCCTTTTTTTAAGAAAATCCGGATATTATTTCGTGAGTATCATTTTCTTAACGAAGGATTTATTTCCGGCTGTGAGCTTGTAAAAATAAATACCGCTTGGAAGTAAATTGGCATCATACGAAAGGGAATATTCGCCGGGATTCAATTCACTGTTAATTATACTCTCCACCTCTTTTCCCTGTATGTCAAAAACTGAAAGTGAAACCCTTCCATTTTCAACTATGCTGAACTTAATAATTGTCCGGGCATTGAATGGATTTGGAAAATTTTGAGTCAGCTCATAATTTTCCGGAATGGAAGAACTATAATTGAGAACAGAACTAATTATTGTAGCAAAGTTCCACATTGAAGACCAGGGGTTAATTCCTAAAGTAGTATTTGCTCTTACTCTCCAAAAATATGTAGTAGCAGTGTTAAGTTTGCCGGATGGAACTACTCGCTGATTCAATGTTGTAGTAACAGAGTCAACAATTAGCGAAAAATTGGCAAATGGCGAAACCTGTACAGTATAGTCCATAACTCCGGCTCCTGTTGTCCATTTCAAAGTAGGGGTTAACGGAATATTATATGCATTGTTTGCCGGAGAAATCAATTCCGGTACAAATGCAGTCTGCCCTCCAGTTTGACTTTTTAAAATCAGCCCGTTGTAACCGCAGGCATAAATATTTAATACATCTGAAAAATGCAAGGAAATTATCCCGGTTGTAGTACCTGTGTTTTGTGCAATCCAGTTATTTCCTGAATTTGATGTATATAAAATCAGTCCGTTACTGCCTGTTATGTATCCCGTATTGTTATTAATAAACCTGACAGAATGTAAATCATTAGTAAGTCCAAGATTAATTTGTGTCCAGGTTATACCTGCATTTTGAGTTTTCAATATTTTACCTGACTGACCGACTGTGAATCCGACATCTGAATTAATGAAGGCAATTGAATTTAACCAGCTGCTGTAATTCACAAGGTATGACCAGTTTTCGCCTCCGTCGGTAGATTTAATAATCTGGCCGACTCTTCCAACCGAATAACCGGTTAGATTATTTACGAATGTAATACATTCAAGATAATCAGGTGAACAAGAATTAGTCTGAATCCAGTTATTTCCTCCATTGGTTGTTTTTATAATTGTTCCCCAATCTGCACAAACGAATCCTGTGTTCTCATTAAGAAATACAACGGAATATAAGGCTTTAGTCAATCCTGAATTTTGCGAGAACCAATTATTACCACCATTTGTCGTCTTCAGAATATAAGAGTATGGATAATAACCCCCAACTGCATATCCGATTTGAGGACTAATAAAAAAGATATCTTGTAAGCCTGCAGAGTTGACTTGATATACCGAGTTCCAATTTAAGCCGGAATTAGTTGTTTTTAAAATTATTGTGAAGGGGTTTGGAGAACTTCCGTATCCTCCTGCAATAAAGCCTGTAGTGCCGTTTACAAAAAATATTGAGTTAAGGTTTGTATTGGTTGGTGACACAGAACTTTGCCAGCCATTTTGCGGGAATGCATTAGAGGTGACTAATAAAAACATTATCACCATAAAAAAATATTTCATAAACATATTTACTCCTTTTTTTCTGAACTTAATGTTTTAATAAGTGAAAATCAACAATCAAAATTTGGTACTAAGTTGTTGATTAAGACAACAAAGATATTTTCAAAATTCAATACCCGAAGAAAGAATAACCTCACTTCTGGTGTTTGTGTTGTCATAGAATAATTTCAGAGTTTTATCGAGCTGGAGATATCTGGCTTCGAGTCTGAAGTAAGAAGATTCAATCGGTTTGTATTCAATTCCTCCTGTAACTCCAAGCGTATTTTTAACGCCCGAAAAATTTCCTTCTGAATCAATATAAACACCTGCTAAAATTCCGTCAGGGTCTGTGAAATATTCACCTCTTAGCATTAAATTAATTTTCGGATGAACTCTGTATCTGCTGCTGATATATGCACCGTATGCAGATGCGGAATTATCACTTCCGTCAAGTTTAGATTTCTCCTGAAAAGTATAATCACCGGAAAGAATCAATTCCAGGTTCTTTGCAGGTGATAGATTAATTACGAGATTGTTTAACATTCTTGTTCTGCCGCCTGTGCCATTTGGCATTTCATTGCCTATAATGTTATTATAAGTAAATTTTAGGTTTGGGCAATGATTATATATTAGTTGGACACCTCCGGACAAATTTTCGTTGTTATCTTCCAATACATTATATCCGTTCAGGATATGTAGTGTTCCTGCAAACTTATCGCTGAAAACGTAAGAGGCTCTTATTCCGCTCTGATAGAACGGTTCAACATAGCTTGACATTGCAAAAGATGAAAAGAAGTTATACATAGGGAATGTTTCGCCGCCGATATGTGTGACAAAATATCCGGCATCAATCCAGAAATCTTTAGCAGGCGATACACCTACGTATGCTTCCTGAATTAACTGCATTTTATCAGGCCAGTTGTATCTTGGAATATCTCCATAATGAAAGGTTGTTTTTCCGCGAACTAAATCCGATTCGTATTTTGCAGAAATCTGGGCTATATCAACTCTGAATTGATTTCTGATTGGGCTCATCGCGGAGAATTGCCTTAACGGCAGGCTTTTATCAGTATCATAAGCATAATAAAAACTAACCAGTCCGGAGACGTCAATGTCTTTTAATATTTTTGAAATATTGGTCTGTGAAAGCACTACTGATGGTAATAAGAAAATAAAAAGAAAGTATAATTTTTTCATATTGAAATTATTTGGTTTATGTCAACAAAATACAATAAGAATTATCAAAATTCAATATTTTTTTAAAAGAATATGAGATTTAAATCTAAAAACGAAAATAAAACTAAAGGTAACTCCTAAACACCAATAAAACAAAGGGTTTTAAGGGTTAAAATACTTCTTGACTATTACATTTTAAATGTTATATTTGTGAAAACTTTTTTATAACTTATAAGAATTTATTGAAGTTAGGATTAACATATAATGTCAAGAAAGAATTCGAGGACGCAACCCCTTTGGAAATAAAAAATAAAGCGTCCGAGAACCTGATTAATGAAAATCTGATTCAAAATTACCCCGAAAGAGTTGATGATACTTTTGCCGAATGGGATAGTATGGAAACGATTGATGCAATTAAAGTAGCACTTGAATTTGGAGACAATGAGGTTGAATTGATTGAAGCCGATGATGATGCATTTTATAAACTTAAAAACTACAAACCTGATTTGGTTTTTAATGTTGCCGAGGGTTTTTATGGGGCTTCGCGTGAATCTCAAATTCCTTCGATGCTTGAAATGCTGAACATACCATATACGGGCTCTGACTCAATATCTATAGGCATTTGCCACGATAAATCAAGAAGTAAAGAAATCCTTTCCTATTACAATGTTCCGAATGCACCGTTCCTTATAAGCCGGAAAAGTCTAAAAAATATTAAAGGCGATTTCCCAAAATTTGTTAAACCTTTGCACGAAGGAAGTTCAAAAGGAATTTATAATTCTTCTGTTGTAAATAACATTGAAGAACTTAATAAGGAAATTGAAAGAATCTCGGACAGCTACAGCCAACCAGCATTAATCGAGGATTTTTTGCCGGGGAAGGAATTTACAATTTCTATGCTCGGTAATGGCGACGATGTAAAAGTTTTACCTGTGATTGAAATTAATCTTGACGAAGTGCCTGAAGGATTTAATAAAATATATTCTTATGAAGTGAAATGGTTCTTTGATACGAGAGAAAACCAACTTGATATTTTTAGATGTCCTGCAGATATTTCTCTGGAACTGTATTCTGAAATTGAAGATGTTTGTAAACAAGCGTTTAACTGCTTAAGATTAAAGGACTGGTCGAGAATTGATGTGAGACTTGATAAAAACGGAGTACCAAATATTGTTGAGATTAATCCGCTTCCCGGAATTTTACCCGACCCCGCGGATAACTCTTGTTTTCCGAAAGCCGCAAGAGAAATTGGTTTGAATTATAATCAAATGATAAACGAAGTTTTAAACGAAGCAAAAAAAAGGTATAATCTGAAATGAAAATTCACATATTATTTAATGACCCTCTGCAATATACGAAAGATAAAATCTGGGATGACGGAGAAACCGATATAGATAAAGTTTCAGAGCCGATTGATATGAGCGAATACGGAGTATTGGATGAAATGAAAGCGGTTCAAAGAGC
>CALKAJ010000165.1 GCA_937983305.1 uncultured Ignavibacteriota bacterium
ATAACGATAAACAACAAGTCAATGCAGTTAACAAATTCAGGCCTTCATATTTATAAAATATCAAAAACAAATGGATTTATTCAAAATACGAAACACTTTTTTATGAATAGTGCTTTATCTTCAGACTCGGTTATTTCCTATTTAAATACATTTGATACAACAAGTCTTATGATGGCTTGCAAAGTATATGCTGTTTCGGGAGGTGTAACTATGTCCGTTACCGCAAGAAATAAAATAAAAGAGTTTGGTAGTGTGAAGGTTGATTCTGTTGGTTCTTTTGGCTGGTATAGTACATGGGCATTTATAGGATATTTAAATGCACCAATGCAAAACGTAAACGAGAAATTTACTTATTACCCCGGTGGTGGTGCAGATGCAGCTCCTTCAATAGTTTTTACTGAACCGTATTTTTTAAGTTATTACGGAAATATTACCTCATATATAATACCCGCCCAACACTACAAATCCCTTTCGTGGCAGCAGGAGTTATTCCCGAAAACGGCAATTAAAACGGATATATATGGTGTTAAACGGGATAATACAGAACAGCTACTGTATCAGGATTTAACAAGTAATACAGGTGTGCCGCTTGATACCATAAATGCATATACTTATCCGAATTTAAGAATTGTGACAAAACTCTCGATTGATACTTCCTCCGGACCTTTGCTTGAACCTATTCCTTACGGCGGAATTCCGTCTCCAATTTTGAAATCCATCAGCTACAGCTACGTTCCCCCGGCCGAATTGGCGATTGATTATTCGTCGCTTGTAAGGTCTGATTCTGTTGTAAATGCTGAGGATAGTGTTGGAATCGGGATTAAATATTATAATGTAGGTTTTAAAAGTTGTTATGGAACTGTCAGGAATATTTATTTCTTAAGAGGTAGTGAAAGAATAAATGTAAGCTCAGATACAAATTTTGCAACTTTGAAAGTTGACAGCTCTCTGTCTTATAAAACCTATATCAGGTTTGCAAATTATCTGCCTCCGACAAGAAAGTATGACGAGCAAATATCGTTGTTCTTTGAAGTGATGCCTTTAGGTCAGCAGAATGATTTTTACTATTATAATAACACGATTAATACAGATGTTTGGGTAAAGAAAAATATTGACGGAGGTACATTTGAATTATTTGCAGACGGAGTCAGACTTCTCGGCGGCGAGTATGTGAAAAAGAATCCTGAAGTTATGGTTAAGTATTCAAGCAAAGATGCAGTGCCTGTTTCATTTGCCGATACATCTTTATTCAAATTTATAGTAAACGGCAGAGTGATTAATATCGGACTTAATAAAGAAGTAAAATCAAATGAAGATTTTACCAAAAAATCACGGCAGGATGACAGAATGACAAATGATGCAAAAAGTAAACAGGTCGAAACGCCAAAGTCATTCAGTTTTTACCCGGAATTGCAAACCGGTGAAAACAATTTAAAGATTCTTTCAAGAACCGGTTATGAGTCAAACTTTGATACTTTAAAATATTCGGTATTAGTATCCGACGAGTTTTTTGTAAAAGATTTGTATAACTATCCCAATCCGATGACAGGCAACACTTCATTTATGTTCACTCTCGCCGGCAATACTGTTATTGAATGTAAAATAAAAATTTATACCGCCGCAGGAAGACTTATAAAAACAATCTATGCTCCGGCGAAAATCGGATATAATCAGGTATTCTGGGATGGAAGAGATGATGACGGAGATGCTCTTGCTAATGGAGTTTATTTCTACAAATTAATTGTAGAAGGAGACGGCAAGAAAGAAACACCTGTTCAGCGTATTGCCGTATTAAGATGACGGTTTGAATTTCTTTTTCGTTTTAGGTGTTATATGTTATTGAAAATAAATTAAGATGAAAAAGAGTTTAAAAGAATTAATGAGCGGTCTGATTGACTATGCGGGCTTATTTCCTCCTGCTTCGTTGCCTTTGGATAAAGCGATAGCGGAATATTTATATTATAAAAAATCCGAATACAGTTTCCCGGTCTCAAGATTTGTTGTTCCTGCTTCTTCAGTTGAAAATCTGAAAACTATTTGTAAGGAGCACAATGTCAAAAATATTAATTTATCGGTTCTATTACCTGAAATGGGATTTGATGAAAAAAATGAGAATAGTATTTTCAAAACAATCGAAGATTTAAGTAATATAATAAAATCGAATCCTTTCATCGAAGCCACTTCTTACGAAATTAAACTTCCCCAAAATCTTTCTACTGCCGAAAAAGAAAATTTATTACAGCTCTCAACAAAGATTATTTCAAAAGTAAATAAAGTTAACGAGAGTTCCGTGATTTTCTTCGAACCTTTTGTGCTTGATGAAAATTGGAAAAGCAACATTGATATTGCCTGTGATGTAATTTTGCAGAATAAAGAGAAATCCGGATTCAAACTCCGGACGGGAGGTGTTACTAAAGATGCATTTCCGCATACTGATATAGTTGCATATGCAATTAAAAAATGCAGTGAATTAAAAATTAAATTCAAAGCAACAGCCGGTTTACATCATCCGTTGAGACATTTTAATACTACAATAAATACAAAAATGCACGGATTTTTTAATGTATTTCTTGGTTTTCTCATTGCCGAAAAATACAGTCCATCATTGGAAAAAATCAAAGAAATAATCAACAGTGAATCGCCCGATAAATTTAATTTTTCCGACGATTTTATCACCCTCGAAAACTTTGCATTATCACTAAGTGATATTAAAAAAATTAAAGAAACGTATCATCTTTCTTACGGCAGCTGCAGTATAGATGAGCCGATTGACGATTTGAAAACATTAAAACTTATGAAATAATATGAAATCATTTTTAAAAATAGAAAAGCATTCAGATTTTCCAATGGAAAACATTCCGTTCGGAGTTTTCCTGAATCAAAACGAGCCGCATATCTGCACTGCGATAGGCGAATTTGTGGTTGACCTTAATATTCTCGAGAGTTTCGGCTACTTTAAAGATTGTTCGTTTGCCGATGAAAAACCATTTTCCGAAGCTGTTTTAAATAAATTTATGAGCTTGGGAAAAGAAGCGAGAATCGAAGCGAGAAAAAGAATCCAGGAATTATTTCTGGAAAATTCTCCTATATCAGGCGGCAAAGGTTTTTTGGAAAAAATTTTATTTCCGCTCGAAAAAGCAACAATGCTTTTGCCTGTAGCAATAGGTGATTACACTGATTTTTATTCATCACGCGAGCATGCAACTAATGTCGGAATAATGTTCAGAGGAAAGGAAAACGCTCTGATGCCTAACTGGCTTCATCTTCCGGTTGCATATCACGGAAGGGCAAGTTCAATTGTTGTAAGCGGAACCGACGTAATCAGACCTTCCGGGCAGATTAAAAACGATGATAAGCCCGCACCCGAATTCAGCAAAACAAAGCAGCTTGACTTTGAACTTGAAATGGGCTTTTTTATCGGAACGGGTAACGACCTCGGCAAACCTGTGAAATCGGAAAATGCTTTCGAACATATTTTTGGTATGGTTCTCGTGAATGACTGGAGCGCAAGAGATATACAAAAGTGGGAATACGTTCCGCTTGGACCATTTCTTTCGAAAAATTTTGCAACGACAATCTCACCCTGGATTATTACGCTCGAAGCTCTCGAGCCATTTAAAGTCGAAGGACCAAAGCAGGAACCCGAACCGATGGATTATCTGAAAACTCCGGGAAATCCGACTTATGATATCAATCTTGAGGTTTATATCAAATCCGGAAAAATGTCTGAGCCGTATCTGATTTCAAAATCAAATTTCAAATATCTATACTGGAATATGGCACAGCAGCTTGCTCATCATACAATATCAGGGTGCAATACGCGTCCCGGCGATATGATGGCTTCCGGAACAATAAGCGGACCTGAAAAAGAAAATCGCGGTTCAATGCTGGAGCTCACATGGCGCGGAACGGAACCGATTAAACTGCCTGACGGAACCGAAAGGAAGTTTTTTAATGATGGAGATGAAGTAATAATAAAGGGCTTTTGCGAAAAAGACGGTTTGAGAATTGGTTTTGGAGAAGCTAAAGGATTGATTTTATCCGATGGTCAGTAGCAGATGACTTGAAATTTTTATTAATTAGAAGTATCTTAACGATTAAATTAGAATTATGATTACATTATTAATAGTATTTTTAGTTATAGTAAGTGTACTGCTGATTGCAGTCGTACTTATGCAGGCTTCTAAAGGCGGCGGATTAACATCCACATTTGGCGGTTCAAATGTTACATCAATGTTTGGTGCCAGAAGGACATCAGATTTTCTTTCGAAATCAACAATCGTACTTGCATCAATATTTTTATTGGTTTCGCTATTGATGAATTTATATATCAGCAAAACAACTGATACATCTGAGAGCGTATTGCAAAAAAACAGCGGAAGTGCACCCGGTCAGCAAACTATTCCCCAGCAGAACATTCCGAGTCCCGATGCTCCTCCAACTCAGCAACCTGACCAACAGCAGAATCAAAATCCGTAAAAGTTTAAACTTTGCGGGAATACAAACTCAATATTGATTTTAGCACTCTTCTAAAAAAGAGTGCTTTTTTTATTGCAATAATTTCATTTTTATTGTCGGCAAAACTTTATTCACAGGATGATTTTTCGATTAATTATTCGCAAGAATTAAATTTTTCAAAATTAAAGAAACTTGAATTAGAGCGGGCGGTTTTTTCAGATACTACAAGGAAGGATACTTCTTTTAAAAAATTTGTAATGAAGAAAAATCCCTGGACAGCCATTGGACTTTCGGCATTGCTCCCGGGACTCGGGCAATATTACAATGAATCTTACTGGAAAATTCCTGTAATAGCAGGAATCGGCGGATATTTCGTTTATGTTGCAATAAAAAACAACAATAAATTTATTGACAACAGAGATTTATATGATGCTTCCATAACTCCGGAAAATCCAAACGGGGATACACGGTTCAAAGAATTAAGAGAGTTTTACAGAAATCAGCGTGACCAGTTTATTTTATATTTTGGTCTGCTGTATTTGATTAATCTTGCAGATGCTTATGTAGATGCTCACCTATTCGATTTTGATGTTAGTGATAAATTCAGGGGTGGAGTTTTTGTTGCTCCGGGAAAAATCGGGGTGAAGCTGAATTTGTAAGGTTTATCAAGTTTGTCAAGTAAGAGACTCGAACACAGATTAAAAAGATTTTACGGATTTCAGCAGATTTTTTTTATAACAAAGAGCAGATAAATATGTTAACTTTGAAAAGATGATTTTTATTTAATTAGAGTCATTCTCATGGACTTTGAAAATTCTTCCGATTCAATCCTGCAGATATAAATACCGCTTGGCAGATTATTTGCATCAAAATTATATGAATAAACTCCGGGATTTAATAAGCCGTTAAAAAGCACAGAAATTTCCTTTCCGCTTATATCAAATATTTTTAATGAAACAGGAATTAATTTATTAATACCATTAGCCGGAACACTAAACTTAATTGTAGTAACCGGATTAAACGGATTGGGATAATTCTGAAAAAGTTCGAATGTTGATTGCTGATATAGTGACTCCTCTTTTTTTATTCCAATCGAAGTTAACGGAAAAAATATTACGGTATCCGAATTATATACAGGAACTGCAAGTTTATTGTGAACTTTGTCATAACCTAAATTCGATGGCCCGTTAAGTCCGGATAAAAGTGTTACAGGCGGAGCAGAAAAATTGTGGTCATACTTTACGAGTGAATTGGTTGTCCAGCAGGTAAGGTAATAATTTCCGCTATTATCCATTTCAATTCCATCAATTATTCCGGGCGTATTAGTAAGCACGGTAGAAATAGTAGAATCCGCGAGACTTATTGCGTGGATTGGAGAATTAACAACCGCATAAACAATCAGAAGCCGGTTATTCGGTTTATCATACCATAAATCCTGCGGCATATCAGCAAGTCCGGTAGAATAGTTCGCAAATACAGAGTAAGAAGATGTCTGAAGATTAATTTTATAGATTTGGTCGCCTGTCCCGCTGTAATGTGCATCGGTCACATAAAGAAAACCGTTAGTATCTGTTGTCATCCCATCTAACTGATGAGCGGATGAAATATAAAGGTTAAGCACCTGATTACCGGTTGTTAAATCGAATCCCTTTAGATATTTATTCGAAGAAATATAATAAGTGTTGCCATAAATTGTAGCACTGAAAGCGTATCCAAAACCGGATTTAAAAAGCGACTTATTTCCGTTTGAGTCTATGGCAATTACCTTTCCTGCGGCAAGACAAGATACCAGGAATCTGTTATTTGCCTCGTCATAAACGGCACATTCCGGAGTTGTAATTTGTGTTTGAGAGCCTGCATTAAAAGCCAAAAAAGGAATTAGCAAAAGTGTAAAAATAAATTTTTTCATTGTTTTAAAATTAATTTGCAATACTACACAAAATTACGATGAATCGGTTGAATTGTTTTGTATAATTCGATTAGCGTTAGAATATTCCGTTAAGCGGTAATGAACTTTAAAATATTAAAGGTACCCTCCGAGTCAACTTGAAAATATAATAAACTTTTAAAATGTATTGAATTAAACAAAATTACATTGTAAGTTAACTTTTAAGCAAGCATTACGAAATGCATTTTTAGAGGTTTCATTAAAATATTCAACAAACCCAATAATTATGTCACTCCACGAAAAAGAAATAATCAAAATTAACACGGATGAAGACACATACGCTTCAACCAATTCAAGGGTGAGTGCACCCAAGTATAAAATTCCTGAAAAGGAAAGCAGCAGTGAAGATGTTTACGCAATTATTCACGATGAGTTGATGATTGACGGAAATTCGAGATTAAACCTTGCCACGTTTTGTTCAACTTGGCTTGACAGCGGCATTCACAAACTAATGGATGAATGTTTAGATAAAAATATGATTGACAAAGATGAGTACCCGCAAACAGCAGCTATTGAAGAGCGTTGCGTGAATATGATTGCAGATTTATGGAATGCACCGGCAAGCAAAAACACCATTGGTTGTTCCACAACCGGCTCAAGTGAGGCAGCTATGCTGGGAGGATTAGCAATGAAATGGCGGTGGCGGAAAAAAATGGAGACAGCGGGAAAAGACTGCTCAAAACCTAATCTTGTTACAGGACCGGTTCAGGTATGCTGGGAAAAATTTGCCCGTTATTTTGATGTGGAAATCCGTCAGATACCTATGGAGCACGGACGTTTACTGATGAATGCAGAAGAAGTATTAAAGCGTTGCGATGAAAATACCATTGGGGTTGTACCTACACTCGGAGTTACATTCACTTGCCAATATGAAGATGTGAAATCAATAAATGATGCTTTGGATGAATTGGAAAAAACAAAGGGACTGGATATTCCCATTCATGTGGATGCAGCCAGCGGCGGTTTTGTGGCTCCATTTCTTCATCCTGACCTCGTTTGGGATTTCCGTCTTCCAAGGGTGAAGTCCATAAACACTTCCGGTCATAAATTCGGCTTATCTCCGCTTGGAGTGGGTTGGGTGATTTGGCGTGAGAAATCGGATTTACCTGAAGGTTTGGTTTTCAATGTCAACTATCTTGGAGGAAACATGCCAACTTTTGCCCTCAATTTTTCACGACCCGGAGGACAGATTGTAGCTCAGTACTATAATTTCCTGCGTCTGGGAAAGGAAGGTTACCGAATGATTCATCAAGCCTGCGCAAGCCATGCAACATACATTGCCAAAAAAATTGAAAAAATGAAAGATTTCGAAATTATTTATGACGGACAGGGTGCACTTCCCGGTGCCTGCTGGACATTAAAAAAAGATGCCAAGGTTGGTTTCTCGCTTTATGATTTATCTGATCGCTTACGAAGCAGGGGCTGGCAGATTGCATCATACTCAATGCCTGAAAACAGAGAAGACCTTGTTGTCCAAAGGGTATTAATCCGTCATGGTTTCAGCAGGGATATGGCAGATCTTTTAATAGCCGATTTTGAACGTGCTTTGGCATGGTTTGAAAAACATCCTGTTAACAATAGCAAAGGAATAGAAGAAACGAAAGTTTTTAACCATAACTAAGTAAAAACATTACAAATATGGAACCAACAAAAAGTACCAATATCACGACCACCCGTCTGGTATTTATGACAGGTGCCGCTGTATTCAGTCTTCGTGGTTTATCTTTTATGGCTATTGAAGAATTAACAATGTTTTTCTATATATCATTCGGAACAATATTGTTCCTGATTCCCGCTTCTATGGTTTCTGCCGAACTGGGCGGAGCTTTTGGCAGTACTGGAGGCGGAGTTTATACATGGGTAAAAGAAGCATTTAATAAAAAGCTGGGGTTTCTCTCCATCTGGCTGCAATGGATACAAAATGTTGTTTACTATCCGATTCTTTTAGGATTTGCAGCTTCCATCATTGCCTATATGATAGGAAAACCCGAATTAAGCAATAACGGAATTTACGTAGGAGTTTTCTGCATTGTAGTATATTGGATTTCTACCTTTATCACACTGAACGGTACACAGTTAATGTCAAAAATCGCAAGCTATGGTTTTTTACTTGGCACAATTATTCCCGGTGCTGTCCTGATTATTTTCACGATTATCTATATTATTCAGGGCAATCCTATAGCATTTCTTCATCCATCTGCTGTTGACACAATCACTTCCTTTACTGCGGATGGTATTACTCATCCCAGATGGTTTCCGCATATCACCAGTATTGATAATATTACTTTTCTCGCAGCAGTTATCTTGATATTTGCAGGGATTGAGGTCCAGGCAGTTCATGCCAATGAATTAAAAAATCCTTCCAAACAATTTCCAAAAGTTTTATTTTTTGCGGCAGGACTGATTTTCTTTCTTTTGTTACTGGGTTCGCTCGCAATTTCTGTTGTTTTACCTGAAAGCAAGATTACTTTACAGTCAGGCTTAATGCAGGCTTTTGAAAATATCTTTGTTAGTTTGGGAGTGAAATGGCTTCTTCCTGTTATATGTGTTTTAATGGCATTTGGAATTCTGGGCTGTGTGATTTCCTGGATTGCAGGTCCCAGCCGTGGTTTACTCTGGACTGCTAAAGATGGGCTCTTACCCGCCGGTCTTGCAAAGGTCAATAAAAATGGAATTCAACAAAATATTCTGATAATACAGGGTTTGATTGTCAGCCTTCTTTCCTCCATTTATTTTATCATTCCAAATGTTGGAGTTGCATTTTTTCTGCTTGGTGCTTTAACTATAGGTTTATATCTAATAATGTATATGCTGATGTATGCGGCAGGTATTAGATTACGATATACACAACCTGAACTCCCCAGATCATTTATAGTCCCGGGAGGAAATGCAGGAATGTGGGCAATTGCCGGAATCGGATTTCTGGCTGTATTGTTTGCTTTTATTGTTTCCTTTTTTCCGCCTTCTCAGCTTCCGGTCGGAAGTCCGATGGAATATGTCGGATTAGTTATCGGTGGAACGGTTCTCTTTACCGGGCTGCCGTTTCTAATAACGTTAGGTAAAAAATAATTCACATATTAAGTTCTTTATAATATACTGCCGCTTATGAGTAAATCAGAGAAGAATAATCCAACCGCTGCCATACAATCGGATAAAGGAATGACCGGAATTGTTTTGGAGCTAATCAAACCTTATAAAGGTTGGCTTCTGTTAGTATTTTTAGCTATGCTCATTGAAACAGCTATGAGTATTGCTTCCCCCTGGCCACTGAAGATTATTCTTGATAACGTAGTTGGGAATCATAAACTACCGGAGTTTATCGCCTGGCTGCGTGATTTTTCATTTGTAGAAAATAGTATGGAGCTCGCTACCATTGCAGCTGTCTGTTTTATAATTATCACACTTATTGGTGCTCTCGCCGGATATATTAATAATTATTATACAGAAAGCGTGGCTCAATATGTAGCTAATGATCTCCGCAAACGTCTCTACCATCATCTTCACCGTCTTTCACTGAAGTACTATGACACTCACCAAATCGGCAACATGCTGAGCACTATCACTTCCGACGTTAATACGATTCAGAGTTTTGCCTCTTCGACATTGTTAGGTATTCTCGTTGATTCGCTAACCATTATTGGAATGATTGCAGTTATGCTTTATCTTAATTTTGATTTTGCACTTGTAGCAGTAGGAGTTACACCCTTGTTACTTCTTTTTGTTGCCCGGTTTAAGAAGGCTGTAAAGAAAGCTACACAAGATGTCCGTAAGCAGCAAAGCAATATTGTATCAATAGTTCAGCAAGGTCTGGAATCTGTTCGTTCCGTCAAAGCATTTGGACGGCAGGAAACGGAGGAAGAGCATCTCAGTGAGGCGAGTATGGAAACAGTAGAGGCTGCCTTGAAAGCCCGACGAGTAAAATCAATACTATCGCCGGTTGTATCCGTTACTGTTTCGCTTTGCGTGGGGTTTGTACGCTGGCGCGGAGCGGGGCTGATTCTACGCGATGCTATGACCATAGGCGCTCTCACAGTATTCCGTTCATACCTCAGTAAATTTTTTAATCCGGTTCAGGACTTAGCTAAAATGACCAATGTCATCGCTCAGGCGGCAGTTGGTATGGATCGAATCCAAACCATTCTCAGTGCAGATCAAATAATTTCACAAAAACCCGATGCGCTTATCCCTGCAAAGTTCAGAGGTGAGATAATTTTTGAACATGTTGCATTTGCTTATGATGAAGCAGTTCCCGTTTTGCGGGATATCAACCTCATTATCAAACCAGGTCAGAGGATAGGTATATGCGGTCCTACCGGCAGCGGTAAGTCAACATTTCTCAGCCTGATTCCACGTTACTATGACCCTGAGGCGGGACGGATTTTAATTGACGGACAAGATGTTTCTGACTATAAACTCGACATGATGCGGGAACAGATTGGTTTTGTCTTACAGGAAACTGTTCTGTTTGCAGGTACTGTTCGTGATAATATTGCTTATGGGCGTTCTGGAGCTACAGCACAGGAAATTATTGAAGCTGCAAAGATGGCGAATGCGCATGAATTCATCATTCAAATGCCACATGGATACGACTCAGCGGTTGGAGAACGTGGTTTAACACTATCCGGCGGTCAACGCCAACGAATTGGAATCGCCCGCGCTATTGTTCGAAATGCCCCAATTCTTATTCTCGACGAACCTACTGCAGCACTCGACACAGAATCGGAAAAGCTGGTAATGGAAGCATTAGAGCGTCTGATGAAAGGTCGAACCGTAATTACCATTGCCCACCGACTGAGTACAATCCGTAATGCTGATAAGATTATCGTGCTCAAGTCAGGCATAATTGCAGAAGAAGGCACACATGAAGAACTGATAAACCGTAACGGAATATATGCGGGGCTATACCATTTTCAATCCGAATAATTTAATCAAAATTTTATGTCAAAACGTTAACTAATAGTACTCCCCGATGAATCATCAAA
>CALKAJ010000166.1 GCA_937983305.1 uncultured Ignavibacteriota bacterium
GAGATGGTGATTCGTGACTGGAGTTCAGACGTGTGCTCTTCCGATCTAAAACAGGGTTTATCAAAAGAGGCGGAGGATTTAACCAACAAATAAATGCAATTATTCCAAATGAATTAGTAGTTCATAAATTCGTATACTATCAAGCGATTTCACCTAAATTTCAAGATCAGATAAAAGAAAATGCTTCTGCCACTACTTTACCAATACTGAATAAAGGAAGATTTGAAATTTTGGAAATGAGAATTTGTCCAAAAACAGAACAACAACGCATCGTCTCCGAAATCGAGTCCCGCCTTTCCGTATGCGATAAAATAGAAGAAAGCATCAATACAGCCTTGAAGCAAGCCGAAGCCCTTCGCCAAAGTATTTTGAAAAAGGCATTTGAAGGCAAATTGGTAGCGCAAGACCCGAATGACGAACCGGCAGGTAAGTTGCTTGAGAGTATAAGAGAAGAACGCAACAACTTAAAAAAACTTAAAGTGTTGAAAGAAAAAAATACAAAAACTAAAAAGGAGAAATTGTAAAATGAATGCAAAAAAAGAAGAGCGTTTATGCAAAATAGTTTATAACAGTAAAGGTTGGACAAACCCTTGCGAACGTGTTTGGAACCCCCAAAAATGGGATATTAAATATTCACCATATGAGCAACGCACCGGTTTTGTTCATGAAGACTGGTTATTTAATACTCAATTTTTAATTGATGGATATCAATATGGTTATATAAAGGGATTTGAAGATTTAGATAAAACTATTTCTTTTGTAGATGTTGTTCATCTGTTTACAATAAGACCTTATACAAAGGAGAGATTCTACATTGGAAAACTTTTCAATGTAGAACGTCTTTTTGACGGGAATTACCCTAAAAATGTAAAGGATGCCCAAAAATATTATTTACCTGAAATGAAATCACAACTAAAGTTAGTTGGTGCTGATTTTAAAAGAATTGTCAAATCAAAACTTGTTTTTAATGTCAGGATAAAAAAGGAAAATATTAATTTGTTTCAGGATTTCATACCTATTGTGAGTTCGTGTTTTAACAAACAATATACCAGAACTTTGCCAAATAAATTAACTCAGGAGCTCAAAAAGCTTCTCTATAATGCTGAATTATCTACGTCGTTTAAATTTGATTCATCATCTCCAGTAGGGAAAAAAACTACCTATAAAAGAACCAATTCCGGTGGTAAAACAAATGTCAGTAAATTGCATCAGGAAATTGAAGAGGAATTATATAAATACTTACTCAAAAATGGAGTAAGCAAAAATTCTTTGGCATGCGACACAACCAGTTTTGGAGGCAAATTTGCTGATGTTGTTGTTCAACATTCTCAGGATACTTACAGCATTTATGAAATAAAGACAAATATTGATTTAAGATCCGGATTACGCGAGTCTGTTGGTCAGCTTTTGGATTACGCAAATTGGGAAAAAGGAATTAAAATCAAAGAATTAGTATCCGTTGTCCCCGACACACAAACAGGCAAGCAAATCAATGATTACATTTCACGTATTAAAAGTTCACTCAAATATAAACTTAGGATTTTATTATACGACAAATCTTTACATACATTTAAGGAAGTTTAATGACGAACGAGAGCAACAATACATCAAGCATTATTAGTAAAGTATGGAGTTTCTGCACCATACTCAAAGACGATGGCGTAAGCTATGGCGATTATCTGGAACAGCTTACTTATCTGCTGTTCCTGAAAATGGCAGATGAGTTTAGCAAACCGCCTTATAACCGTAAATTACCAATTCCAAAAGCTTATAACTGGGAAAGCTTAGTTGCCAAGCGTGGCGCAGAACTTGAAAATCATTACACAAATTTGTTGCGTGAACTGTCGCAATCAAAAGGTATATTAGGTCAAATTTTTATCAAAAGCCAAAACAAAATTCAAGACCCTGCAAAACTCTTTAAGTTGATTGATATGATTGACAAAGAGCAATGGAGTACAATGGGAGCCGATGTAAAAGGAAAGATATATGAAGGACTTTTAGAGAAAAATGCAGAAGATACTAAAAGCGGTGCCGGACAGTATTTTACGCCAAGAGCATTGATTCGTGTAATGGTAGAATGTGTAAAACCGGAACCTATGAAAACCATTGCCGACCCTGCTTGCGGAACAGGCGGATTCTTTTTGGCTGCTTACGATTTTATTGCCAATCCGGCAAATTATTCACTTACACGTGAGCAGAAAGAATTTTTAAAGCATCAAACCTTTTTCGGAAACGAAATTGTTGCAGGAACGAGAAGAATGGCATTGATGAATTTATTTCTGCATAACATAGGCGATTTTGAAAGCGATAACTTTATTTCCCCTGCCGATGCCTTGATTTCAGACAGCGGTTTGCGAGTTGATTATGTTTTAGCTAATCCCCCATTTGGCAAAAAAAGCAGTATGACATTTACAAATGATGAAGGCGAACAAGATAGCGAAGATTTAACCTATAACAGACAGGATTTTTGGGTAACAACAAGTAATAAGCAGTTAAACTTCGTTCAGCATATTCGTACAATGCTAAAATCTGACGGACGAGCCGCAGTAGTTTTACCGGACAATGTTTTATTTGAAGGCGGAGCAGGTGAAACAATAAGAAAGAAATTATTGGAAACAACTTATCTGCATACTATTCTCCGCTTGCCGACTGGGATTTTCTACAAACAAGGTGTAAAAGCAAACGTGCTTTTTTTCGACAACAAGCCTGCTTCCAAAAACGCACATACCAAGGAGATTTGGTTCTATGATTTCAGAACAAATATTCATTTTACATTAAAGAAAAACCCGTTGCGTTTTGAAGACCTGAAAGATTTTATAGTTTGTTACAATCCTTCAAATATTAATAAGCGAAAAGAAACTTACAAAGAAGAAACAAAACCTGAAGGTCGTTGGAGAAAATTTATTTACGATGAAATTATTGAAAGAGATAAAACAAGTCTGGACATTACCTGGATAAAGGATAAAAGTCTTACTGACCTTGACAATTTACCTGACCCGGATATTCTGGCAAATGAAATCATAGAAAATCTAAAATCAGGAATCGAGAGCTTTGAAGAAATAATGTTAACAATTAACAGGAAATAGCACATATCAGTAGTGTCTTATAAACCTTTTTCCCTTATGTATCTCTTCTGCCTTTTTTATTAATTCTTCGGGAGGATTTGAAAAGGGTTTGCAATATCTGTACAGTTCCTTTATCAGATTTATGACTTCATCCGAATATTGAACCCTGTTTGCATTAATTTCATTCAGATATGTTTCGTGTGAGAATATATCGTCCCATTTAATTCCGAAATACTCATATATAATTTTTTCTCTGACTTTTAAAAAACCGGGATTGCATTCTTTTGTTCGCTTTATGTTTCTTAATGTGTGTGTCATCCCTCTTGCATCAGCCCATCTTTCATCGTACGGCGCAAAATCGCAGTAGGAGTCTGCCCAATCATAAATCAGTTCGAATAATTTTCCCCATCTGCTTATTATCGCGTCCCATCTAATTATATCAGGCTTATATTTCCATTCAATCCTGTTCCTTTTCAACTCAAATTCAAGCGAATCCGGAATGCCGAAATGTGCTTTCGATGAAAGTGTGTCAAATGCTTCAAGAATCTCTCTGTGCATTTTATCTTCTACCGGACGGAAATATTTCACTGAAAATTCAATGTCTTTTATTATTCCGTCCCGCGTCACAGTGCTTCCCTCAAGCGCTCTGTTTAATCCTTTTTCTTCGCATATTCTTAAGAATACAGGATATGTAACTCCTGAATTTGCAAGTTCAATAACCTGCTTTAACGGATAAATCAGTTTTTCGGAATCGGGTTTCCCTTCGAGTTGCTTGATTGCGTCTTCATAAGATTTCTTCGCCTCTGCCATTAACTTTTCATCGCCGGTTTCGGATGAATAATCTTTCTTTGCGATTTCCGATAAACATTCTCCGTATGCAGTGCTGAATTTCATAAATAATCCTTCGGTTGTCAGTTTCGCACTGAATGCGGAAAAATCATCCGTTTCATTTGCCAGCTGCTCCATTCGTTCAAGTGATTTTCCGGCTGTTTCAAATGAATCGCCCGCTGCGTTTTTATCACACAGTTCTTTGTACATATTCCTGAATGTTCCGAGCATTGGGTCCGATAAATTTTTATCTATTGCCATTATATTCCTCTGTACTTTTTAAATTCTTCAATGCGTTTCTCTGTTGTTTCGTCCGATACCGGAATTAGTCTCCTATGCCTTTCTTCGGATATTAATTCAAAATTATAAGTCCAGTCCGGTTTCCAGTTTCTTGCGTTGGGTATTATTTCTTTCTCCCATGATTCTCTGCCCTGTTCAATTGCTTCTGCTATATAGTGTTGTAATTCCTGTTTCCATTCCTCCGGAACTTCCGCTGTCTGCCATACCTCAATGTTTTCAAGCATCAGAAAATCTGAATAGAATAAATCGGTAAAAAGGTCAACCGATATTTCAATGCTCACCTCGGATTCAATCTCATTTATCTTTTGGATTAATTCATTTTCGGTTTGTATCGAATTAATTATTTCCAGTATCCTTACAGGTGCCTTGAGCCTTATGAATTCCTTTATTTCTTCAAAGTACTTTTTTCTTGCTGTTTCTTTGTCCTTTATTAAGGCAATTGCATTTCTCACTGCAAGATTTTTTTCGTTTAATTCTTTTCTGAATTCTTCTAATGAAGATGAGTTCGCTATTGCTGCATATAAGTCCTTTTCTGTCTTATATGAATTCTCGTACATCGGGTTTCCTTCATATTTGAGCATACGTGATTTGTAATATTCTGTGTACTCTTTATGTCTTGTATCCATTATTGTTGATTAATGTTTATTTTTTTAATTATGAATATTTAATTTTGGTTTTACTTTCCCAAACAGGAGTTTGGGAAAGAGTGGGGAAACCGGAGTTTGGGAAAGAGTGGGGAAATTCCTCTAATTATTAATACTATTCGTATTAACTATCACAATTGTTATGTCGTCGTATTGCTTTGTGTCAACTGAAAATACGGATATATCGTCAAGCAATCCCGCACATATTTCATTTGCTTTTCTTCCGGAATATTTTATGATACTTTCGTAAAGACGCTCTTCGCCGAATTGCTCTCCGCTTTTATTCATACTCTCGGTTACTCCGTCAGATATAAACACAAATGATTCGCCATCGGTATATTTTATCAGAATTTCTTCAAGCGATGTCTCGAATTTTTCATCCGAACTTAATCCGAGTCCAATTCCGCCCGGCTGGATTTTTATTACTTCTTTTCCTTCCTTATCTATTTTATATAATGGAAGGTGTCCAGCTCTTGCATACTTTATTACTTTCTCAGACGGATAAATACTTGCTCCAATAGCGGTGATATATGACTTCGAATCAATATGTTTATAAAGTAATTTATTTGCTCTCATTAATAATTTCCCCGGAGATAAATTAAACTCGTTCAATGTCTGAAATATTCCCTGTACCTTTGACATATATAACGCCGCCGAAGTCCCCTTTCCGCTTACGTCTCCCATTATTACCGTTAGTTTGTCGTCAGTTCCGTTTAAGAAATCGTAGAAATCTCCTCCGACTTCCAATGCCGGAAGTGATACTGCGAATATATCAAGCCCGGGTGTGTTCGGCACTTTCTGAGGCAAGGATTCAAGCTGTATTTTCCTTGCAACTTCAAGTTCCTGCTTGATTCTTTCCTGTGCTGTCAGCTCTTCGTGTAATACGGAATTTTCTATCGCAATAGCTATATTCGATGCCAATGATTCAATGAAATCTATATCTTCCGGTTTTATCGCAGTTTCCGATAACTTTTCTCCTATAAATATTATTCCGAGTATCTTTTCCTTTGTTACGATTGGTATTAAATAATGATACTGCTGCTTTTCCATAAATTCCGTGATGCATTTATTTGCTTCAGTAACCGAGAGTGACGATTTTATTTTACTTAAACATTCAACCATTCTCTCATCAAGATTTATCACTACGCTTTCAGAGTCAAGACTATCCATACATACAATCTTATTTCCCCATTGATTTACTGATGTTAAAAATATTATTCCGGATTTTTTTAATTTTACTAATTCAGGCAGTTTCATCACTATTAACTTTCCAAGTTTATCAAGCGTAATCGTTTTATAAATCAGAGATATCAGTTCGGATTGTGCTTTCTTATAATCAAGTTTCTCTCTGTAAAATATTCTGTTGAAATACTTAATCCCTTCTCTGTATAACTGTATGTTAATATATCCCGCAATAAATGAAATTATTATTAAAACAATATTTCCCGCAATCCTTCCGTATTCGGAGTTTAATTCCGGTGATGCAAACCTCACGTAAGTTGAGGAAAATTCTATAATCGGAATATTCAGATTTATCCTCGATAATATAAAAATTGTTGTAATAAATATTCCCGCCGCAACGATAAACCAGAATACAGAAAGGAAATTGTATTGTATGTTTCTTCTTAATGATATCTTTATTCCGGTTGAATTTGTTTTCCTTAGTGCCAATAAATATACTAACGGTACTAAAACTATTATTACGAATCCGTATGTACTGTACCATTCCGGAAGTTTTATTCCTATATCAAATGATACTGCATACAGCAATACCAAAAGCATCGGATATTTTACTAATCTCGATAGTTTCTTCTCTTCGCTTGTTAAATCTGCTCTCTCTGTTAATCTTTCTGCTATATAATATACTATCATTACGATATTTATAATACTAAATACCATAGGACGCAAAGATTCGATGTCGAAGAAGTAATAATATGTAAATATTAATGACGAAATAATTCCTAATGCATAGGGTATATATATCACCCTTCGCCTTTTTTCGGTAAATGCTGATAATACCGGGAAATATAGCAATGTGTGGAATATCAATGGCAGTACACTAAGCCCAAGAATATTTGCAAAATATATTTTTATAAACGCTGTAAAATCATATCCCGGAGGATTATAATTTACCGATAATATCATCTGAAGACACGTTAATAAAAAGGCTATTCCTACTAATCTTGCGGCTTTGCTTTCAGGCTTCTTTAGTCCGAAAAATAATGCAGTCATTGCCATTAATATCC
Source organism: uncultured Ignavibacteriota bacterium (assembly GCA_937983305.1). Taxonomy (GTDB): domain Bacteria; phylum Bacteroidota; class Ignavibacteria; order Tepidaquicellales; family Tepidaquicellaceae; genus DSSM01. The sequence goes on from CALKAJ010000166.1 coordinate 7,084, forward strand.
CGATTATTATCACCATCAAATGATTAGTTCGAATTCCAAATGTTGAGAGCTCAACGTTTATTACGAAATAATTATTCTTCCTTAGTATTTTAAAAGGAATATTCTCATTTAAAGGTAAACTTCTTAAATACCTCAGCGATTCCATTGTAAACGATTCCCCTTCGTTCGTAGTCCCAATCAGCTTTATCTCAGTATCCTTTATTGTTATCAATAAATCTCCCGGCTCTATTCCTGCCTTTGATGTCGCTCCGTCAGGTATTACAAATCCTATAAATACACCGCTTTCCAGATATCTGAAGTTTGTTTCGTTTATTAAATCAGCTCTCTTTACATAAACTGTATCGGCTAACTTATTGAACATTTGCTTTTCCCACATATCTTTCAATATTCCCGATTTAGCAATATTAAAAATCGTTACTCTTACAAACTCTTTTTTATGACCGGATAAAAATTCTTTTAACGATTTTATTGAATCCGCCGCTTTATCTTCCACAGTTAATAAATAACTTCCAATTCCGATTAGAGTCGGAGTCGGTGAAGTATTTTCTGTTGAATATACGGGCAATTCCTTTACAATATAATAATTTGAGGGACGCCGCATATAATGCGTTCCGGTGAAGACTGTTGTCGCATTCCTGTATGCATCCAGTACAAGTATGAACATTATTACCACAAAGAGAGTAATAATGAATACTTTGAAATGCTTCGGTTTTTTGTCGAAATATTTTTCTTTTAACATTCTCACCGGTTTAATTACCGCAATTTAATTAATTTAAATCTTTATTTATACAAAGAAATATTTCTGATTAAATTACGATAATTAAACCTCTGAGGTTTCGTTTTACTCCAATTTCATTTCAATATTCTTTTTATCACCGTTTCTCAATATCTCCATTTTTAATATCTCTCCTTTGCGCATATCGTTGACTACCATCACCAAATCCTGCTCATTTCTGATTTTTTCTCCGTTTGCAACGAGAATGATATCTTCAGGTTTCAATCCTGCATTATCCGCTGAGCCGTTTTTCACTACCTGCGTTACAATGACTCCGTATTTATCTTTCAGGTTATAATATTTTGCAATCTGCTCGTCAATTCCCTGAATTCTGAATCCGGGGTTGAAGTCTCTGCTGATTTTCCCGTGCTCTTTCAGTTCTTCCATTATTTTCTTTACACGGTTTATTGATATCGCAAATCCTATTCCTATGCTTCCTGAGCTGTATGAGCTTCCTGTGTAAATAATCGTATTCATTCCTATCACTTCTCCCAGTGCATTAATCAATGGTCCGCCGGAATTTCCGGAGTTAATCGCCGCATCGGTCTGGAGCATATCTTTGTAAACCCTCTTTCCGTCTGCATTTACTTTCATTCCGCTGGCACTTAATACGCCTACCGTTACCGTGGGTTTATCGTTGATTTCAAATAATCCGAAAGGATTTCCAAGTGCGATTACCCATTCACCTATTATGGCATTATCGGAATTTCCGAATGTTACTGCGGGTAATCCGTCTTTATCAATCTTTAATAATGCTACATCTGTATTTGGGTCAGCGCCGATTAATTTTGCTTCAACCGTTTCGCCCGTTGTTAAGGTTACCGATATCTTTGTCGCATTTCCCGCTACGTGGTCATTTGTCAAAATATATCCGTCATCCGAAATAATGAATCCGGAGCCTAATCCTCTTACAACCTGCTTCTGCGGTCCCTGGTCTCCGAAAAACTGCCTGAAGAAAGGGTCATCAGAAAAAGGATTTTGTATTTCTCTTACTTCTTCTACATTAATTCCTACTATCGAAGGCGAGACTCTTTCTACTGCACGGGTTATTGCATTTTGCCTGTCATCATTTATCTGCGTGTTAATCTGCTGTAATGATGCAGTATTCAGATTGTTGTCGGGCTTATTGCTAAATAATCCTCCAAAAAATATTTTTCCGAGTACGACTCCCGAAAGTAACACCAAAAACAATACCGAAAATATTACTATTTTATTCCGGTTTAATACTGAAATTGGTTTCACGTATATTGATTTCATTTTTTGTTTAATAATATTTTAGTTTTTCTGACAATCTCTTCATAATTTATTTTATATTTACGCATCAGTTCCTCCATTGTTCCGCTTTCGCCGAATGTGTCATCTACTGCTATAAAATCCATTTTTATAGGGTTTTCCCTGACAATCACTTCAGCTGTTGCCGAGAACAATCCTCCGTGTACCTGATGGTCTTCGCAGGTTATAATTCCGCCGGTTTCTTTTGAACATCTTATTATCATCTCTCTGTCAATCGGTTTTATTGTATGCATATTTACTACTCTTGCTTCGATTCCGTCTTTTTTTAATATCTCAGCCGCTCTTAATGCTTCCCATACAAGTAATCCGTTCGCTATCAGGGTTATATCATTTCCGTCTGTTAATATATCTGATTTTCCGATTTCATAGTTTGCATTTGCATCTGTGAAATTCGGCGTCTTATCTCTGTAAAATCTTACATAAAAAGGTCCTTCTGTTTCTACTGCCTTTAATACGGCTTTGTAAGTCTGATTATAATCTGCAGGGGTTAATACTGTCATATGAGGTAATATTCTCATTATACCTACATCTTCAAGTGACTGGTGTGTTGCTCCGTCAGGTCCTACTGATATTCCGCAATGTGAGGCACAGATTTTCACGTTCATCTCGCTGTATGCTATAGACTGCCTGATTTGGTCAAATGGTCTGCCTGTTGCAAATTCTCCGTATGTTGATGCTATCGGAATTTTTCCTGCTACGGCAAGTCCTGCCGCAACGCCCATCATATCCTGCTCGGAAATGCCTACGGAAAAAAATCTTTCCGGATATGCATCTCTGAATATATTTGTTTTCACGGAGCCGGATACATCGCCTCCTAATACTACAACCTTAGGATTCTCTTTTCCTAACTTTAATAATGCATCCGCAAATGCCTGCCTGGTTTCTTTCAACTCAGGATTCTCAAGTGATATTTTCATCATATAATTTTAATTTTCAATCTATAACAAAAATATATGGATTTTTGTTGTCTTTCAAAGCAAAAATTTTAAAAATTGCATAACAATTATCCATTTCTTTTCATATTTTTAATGAAATTATTGTTATCAGATGAATTATAGCGAATTAAAAAATTCCATCGTACTTATTGTTGATGATTTACCGCAAAATCTTGAAGTCCTTGGCGGCACGCTAAGACAAAAAGGTTTGCAGATTGCTATAGCTACAAGCGGGGCTCAGGCACTTTCTGTTGCCGGTAAAAAAAGACCTGACCTGGTTCTTCTCGATATTTCAATGCCCGAAATGGACGGCTATCAGGTTTGCGAAAAACTTAAAAGTAATCCCGATACTAATGATATTCCCGTAATTTTTCTAACGGCAAAAACTGAAACTGAAGATATTATAAAGGGTTTTGATGTTGGAGCCGTTGATTATATTACAAAACCGTTTAAAACCTCAGAGCTTCTTGCAAGAGTTTTTACTCAGCTTGAAATTAAAAAGTCGCGGGATTTAATTGCCAGACAAAAAGCCGAGCTTGAAGAAGCTAATAACAATAAAGTTAAATTTTTTCAGATTATTTCACGCGATTTAAGAGGTCCTTTCACCGGATTTCTCGGTATTTCGAAAATCCTGATGGAAGAAGGCTCTAAACTTGAAGAAGCCGAGCTTAAGGAATTAAGTTCCGAACTTCATAAGTCTATGGAGAACCAGTATCACTTGCTCGAAAATCTTCTCGAATGGTCAAAAATTCAAACAGGGAGATATGAAGTGAATATTGACAATATTAATTTATTCGAGGTTACTCTTAATATTGTCAGCAATCTCAGCGGTTTTGCTGCTTCGAAAAATATTAAGATTGAATTCGATGTTCCGAATCATTCAATTGTTAAAGCTGATGCTGATATGCTGAAAAGCATTGTTAATAATTTTGTGAGCAATGCAATCAAATTTACCAATCCGGGCGGATTGATTTTTATCTCTGTTGAGGAAGACGATAAAACTTTTACTCTTTCAGTGAAAGATAACGGAATCGGAATACCCGACAATAAAAAAGAAGGTATCTTCAAAATTGAAACTTCTTATACGAGACTGGGTACACAAGAGGAAAGAGGTACAGGGCTCGGGCTTGTTCTTGCCAAGGATATGGCAAAAATATTAAATGCAAAAATTTTCTTTGAAAGCGATGTTAATAGCGGCTCGAATTTTCATATTTCTTTAAATAAATAATATTCCGCATTTATGAAAAGCTTACAAAATACGATACTTATAATTGAAGATGATGAAATTGTCAGATTAAATACTTCCGATTACCTGATTGATGAGGGCTTCGATGTTCTTGCGGCTGAAGACGGATTAGAAGGTGTCAGGCTTGCAACTGAAAATTCTCCCGATATGATTATTTGTGATATTGCAATGCCGAAGCTTGACGGATATGAAGTCTATGACAGAATTAAAAATAATCAGGATACAAAATATATTCCTTTTATCTTCCTCACCGCAAAAGTTGATACTCCGGATGTTCTCAAAGGAATTAAGCTCGGAGTTGATGATTATATTACAAAGCCTTTTAATCTCGAAAAGTTAACTGCAATAATAAACAACAAGCTTAAAAAAAATAAGGAATTATCTATTGCGGCTGAACTCAAATCAAGAGCATACATTGAAACAAGTGACAATCCGGTTTTTATATACAGAGATAATAAGTTTGTTTATCTTAATCCGAAATTTGTAAAGGAATTCCGTTTATCCGATAAAGATATCCAGGATATTTATATCACTGACTTAATTAATGAAAATGATTGCAAGGAACTTATTGCAGAAATTGATAAATGTTTAAATTTCAAATCTAAAAATTTCAAGATTGGTTGTACCGCAAATATTAAATATGGAGAGAACAAACTTTTTGATATATTCGGAAGTTTAGGAGAATACGAAGGTTCGCCTGCCGTTCAGTGCAATCTTTATGATATTTCGGGAACGAAAGATATATTAAGTAAAATAAATGAAGTTGAAAAAGATTATTCCGACCTCCTGCAAATGCTCCCCATTGGAATTTGCAAAATGGATGTTTATGGAAAAATCATTTATTCTAATTCGGCTTTATCAAAATTAACAGGATATTCGGCTGATGAGCTGAACGGAAAGTTTTTATGGGAAGTTATTGGGAATCCTGATAACAGCTCTCTGATTATGGATATGATAAAGAAATTGAGAGAGGAGTATTCAAAACCTTTTTCCATATTCTCTGAGAATTTTACCAAATCAGGTAAGAGATATAAATCTGAACTGCAATGGGATTATATCAGAGATTCCAATCATATCAATATTGGTTTTCTTTGCTTATTCATTGATATCACTGAAAGAGAAACCGCTCAGGTTGCTCTCGAAGAAAGCGAAAAAAAATTCCACGGAATTGCCGAGGTAGTTTCCGACTGGATTTGGGAAATTGATAAAGACGGATATTATACTTTTGCAAGCCCTAAAGTTTTTGATATTCTTGGCTATACTCCCGATGAGATTATTGGTAAAAAACCTACGCACCTGCTTAAGCATAATGAAATACCTAAGGTTACTGCTTTTATTCAAAAAATCATTAAAGAGAAAAATCATTTCAAAAATTTCCTGAATGTATGCTTACATAAAAACGGCTCCGAAGTTATTCTCGAATCGAGCGGGATTCCATTATTTGATGATGATGGCGAATTCAAAGGCTACTACGGAATTGACCGGGATATAACAGAGATTATTTACACAGAAAAAGAGTTGACCGAAGCACAGGAAAGATTGAACTTACTGCTTAAGTATAATCCTGATATTGCAATCTATGAATTCGAAAGTAATAATGACTTTATTTCGGAGAATCTTAATATTATGCTTGGCTATAACAACTCAAAGCTTAAAACTAAGGACAACTTTTACAATATTATTCACCCTGAAGATATAAACGAACTGAAAAATATCAGAGATAATTGGTTTCACGGTAAGAGCCATAATTCTCTTTTAATTGAATACAGGTTACTCGATAAATCGGGAAATTATATCTGGTTTCAGGACAGGATGAACATAGTCAGAAATGAAAAGGGAGAATATTACATTTTAGGTTTATTAATTAATATTAACGACAGAAAAAATAAAGATATTTCTTTAAACCGCATTAACTCTGCTTTAGACCAAAGCCCTGTTGCAATTATGGTTTCAGATTCAGAGAATAATATTATCTACGTTAACAAATCCCTCGAAAAACAAACCGGTTATACTTCCGCTGATTTAATAGGACAGTCTCACTTTTTTATTTTTACTGCTGATGATTTTGAGAATATTAACCTGCTTTTTCAATCTGCGTTGAAATCTAAAAAACATTCCGGAAGCCGTTTTTCAATTCTTGGAAAAACCGGAGATAAATCACTTAAACACACTGATATTCAGCCTGTTATTACCGATAGAAGCAGCATAATTGGTTTCATCACTGTTATTCACGATATCGTTGATTCTGAATTTCCCGAAACTAAACAGGAAGAACCCTTTGCTAAAGCTGCAGAATTTTACAAAATTAAATCGTTTTTATTGAGAAGTCTGAGCCACGAATTCAGAACTCCAATGAACAGTATTATGGGATACACCGAAATTCTCAAAGAAAGAATTCCGGATTATAATCACAGAAAAATGATGAGAGGTATAGAAGTCTCTGTTGAAAAATTGCATAAAACTTTGGATTCAATTTTCAAACTGTCTCAAATAGAAATTCTTAACAATACTCTGAATACAACTGTTTTTAATTTGTCAAAAGAACTGAGAAGTATTTTTGAATCTTTCCTTACCGGATTTAAGGAAAAGAACCTGAAATATGATATTCAAATCTTTGACATGGAATTATTAATTTATGCAAATTATTCCTTTCTTGAACAATCCGTTTCAAATATTATTGATAATGCAATTAAATTCACTTACGAGGGTTGCATTACTCTTAAACTTGAGACATTTGAGAATGACAATAAAAAATTTGCTCTTATAAGCATCAATGATACCGGTAAGGGAATCCCGCGGGAAAAGCTTAAGTATGTTTTCAAAGATGCAGATAATACTGAAAGCAGATACAATAGTCATTTCGAAGGATCAGGGCTTGGCTTAACTTTATCTAAAATGATGATTGAAATGATGAACGGCTCGATTAAAGTTGACTCTGTTTATGATGTTGGAACTACTGTTACAGTTGTTTTCCCGCTAATTTCAAACCAATAGAATGAATTCTGAAGAACACAATACTAAAAAAGCAAATAATAAAACAAACGACACCGACAAACTGATTAAAGAACTTCAGGATTACAATATAAGTTTTAATAATCTTTTTAACGGAATAGAAAACCCGCTGATTATCACGGACAGATATGGCAATTTCATTGAAGCAAATCCTTCTTTCCTCGATTTTTTTAGCATCTCCGGAGCAGAAATAAAAAAGAAAAATATCAGGGATATACAAACAGAGAACTCAAATCTCCACGATGAATTTTCGGTTTTTCTCAAAACAGGGAATCAATCAGGCAGCATAAAATTATTAATTTCGGGTTCACTTTACTTTATCAGCTATAATGCATTCCCGCTTGCAAAGAACAGATTTTTAATCTCTTTTGTTGATATTACAAATCCGGTTAATACGGAAAAAGAAAAAACTGACCTGAATAATTTTTTTAATTCGCTTATAAAAAATATTAATCAGGGTATTGGAATATATGATTCGGATTTTAAATTGATTTATTTCAACGATAATTTTAAGAACTATCTTGAAATCATCACATCCGGAAATATTTCTAACTTAAATCTGATTAATAATTCTCTCCCTTCAAAAACATTCAACAGCGGTGAAAAATATGAGAAGTTTATTTCGGCAGTTAAAGAAGACCGCGTATATAATTTTATGATTTCTTCTTTTCCGGTCAACGATGAAAAAGGAAATGTATCTAACGCAATAATTGCAATAGATGATATTACCAACATTGTTCATTCAGATATCGAAATTGAAACGAGAACTGCATTAATGGACACTCTGCTTGATTCTTTGCCCACCGCTGTATTTTATAAAGATATAAACGGAATTTACAAAGGATGCAACAAAGGATTCGAATTTATCACGGGAAAACCAAGAAATGAAATAATAGGAAAGAAAGCCTCCGACATTTTCGATACAGATGATGCTAAACTTTATTCGGAAATGGATTCCCGGGTTACCAAATTCGAAGAAATTAAAAAATTCAGTCACAGACGAATACATCACGGGAAAAATGAAATACGTAATTTCTTAATAACAAAAGCAACTTATTATGATATTAACAACAATTCTGCCGGAGTAATCGGAATAGTTGAAGATTTAACAGAAATCGAAACTGCTCAATGGGACCTTGAAAATGCGAAAAAATATGCGGCAAATATTATTAACGAAGCAAATGTCATTATTATTGGTTTTGATGAAACCGGGAAAGTAATTGAATTCAATAAGAAAGCAGAAATAATCAGCGGATACTCCAAAGAAGAAATAATGAATAAAAGCTGGCGCGACATTCCGTTATTTATCTCAAATAATAATTTCACAAATTCTTATTTTTATAAAACACTCAACAACGAAATTTCCGAAAATAAAGAATTCGAATTAAATATTTCGACTAAATCCGGACTTAATAAAATCATATTCTGGCATTCCGGGAAATTCCCTCTTAACAAAGATTCTGCAGGTTATTTCTTTTTTGGATTTGATAACACTGAATTAAAACTCAAAGAATCCGAACGCAGAAATATGATGCAAGCAGTTGCTCAAAGCAATGAATCTATTATTCTGACAGACCCGGAAGGCAGAATTCAATATGTTAATAACTCCTTCACCAACCTTACCGGCTATACCTCTTCGGAAGTAATCGGGAAAAATCCGAGATTCCTGAAGTCCGGGAATACTCCAAAAGAACATTACAAAGAACTTTGGGATACTGTTTTAAGCGGTAATATATGGCGCGGAGAATTGCAAAATAAGAAAAAGAACGGAGAGCTTTACTGGGAATATGCCTCGATAACACCTGTACTTGATGAGAATAAAAATATTGTGAGCATTATTGCTATGAAAACAGATGTTACAATTTTAAAAAATGCATTAAAGGAAATTGCTGAGGTTAAAGAAAAGATTAATGAACTTAGCTTACTTAAAGCTGCTTTACTCTCTAATATCAGTCATGAATTCAGAACACCTTTAATCGGAATTATCGGGTTTGCGGATATTTTAAGAAATGAAATTACTAATACCTGGCATCTCGATATGGTATCGGATATATACTCTCAGGCAAAAAGACTGTTAAACACGCTGAGCCTTGTAATAAGACTTTCCCAGCTTGAATCCAAAGAATTAAAACCGGAAAACAGAGAAGTTAATATTTTGGATTTAGTAAGAGGTATAATTCCCGGATATATGAAAATGATTGAAGATAAAAAACTAAAACTAATATTTGTAGAGCCTCCTTCAAAAATAATTTGCACAGCCGATATAATGATGCTAAAGGAAATTATTACGAATATATTGGATAATGCCGTAAAGTTCACAGATTCGGGAACCATTTCAGTAGAAATAGGAGAGCTCATTGAAGAAAATAAAAAAATTGCTTCTATAAAAATTACTGACACCGGAATAGGAATTCATAAAGATAGATATGATTCAATATTCAGAGAGTTTAAACAGGTAAGTAACGGTATGGATAAAAAATTCGGAGGTATAGGGCTTGGCTTAACCATTTCAAAATACTTAATAGAACTTTTGAACGGAAAAATTCTGCTTACAAGCGCTCCCGGCAAAGGTTCGGAATTCACAGTACTGATACCGGTGATGAATAATACCTGGGAATTACCTTCAAAAAGCAATTCCGTTTCAGAGAAGGAATGTGAAAATGATATTGGAACAAATATATTGATAATTGAAGATAATTTATCAAATATATCAATTATGGAAAATTATTTATCCGGTATATGTAATGTAGAAAGTGTACTGAAAGGTGAAGATGCAATTAAACTTGCAGGAGAAAAAAAATTCGATGCTGTTCTAATGGATATTAATCTCGGCGCAGGAATAAACGGCATTACTACTATGAATTTGCTCAAACGGCATAAAGATTTTTCTGACGTGCCATTTATCGCTATAACCGGATATGATATGATAAAAGACAAACATTATATCCTTTCGGAAGGATTTAATGACTTCCTTGCAAAACCTTTTTCGAAAAAAGAATTTCTGAATTTAATATTAAAATATTTGCCCGATGGAGAATAAAGTCAGATTGACTCAAATGGTTACAAGTGCAGGGTGTGCCGCAAAATTATTTCCGCATCTTCTTGCGGATACTTTAAAAGGAATAAACTGGCATACTAACGATAATGTTCTTGTTGGATTTGACGGAAGCGACGATGCCGGAGTTTATAAAATATCTGATGACTTTGCTTTGATTCATACAACTGATTTTTTCACACCCGTTGTAGATGACCCATACATTTACGGACAGATTGCCGCCGCAAATTCTTTAAGCGATGTTTATGCGATGGGCGGGAAACCTCTTAGTGCTCTGAATGTAGTTGCATTCCCTCAAAAGGAAGATTTGCAAATACTCAAGGATATTCTAAGAGGAGGCAATGATAAAGCCCGTGAAGCAGATTGTGTTATAGTCGGAGGGCATACTGTTGATATTACAAATATTATTTATGGACTTGCAGTAACAGGTTTTATAAACCCAAAAGACTTAAAAGCAAATAATACTGCCAAGCCCGGTGATATCCTTATTATGACAAAAGGTCTGGGAACGGGTCTGTTAAATAATTGCGTAAAATATAATGAGCTTGATGAGAAAATATATAATAAACTTATCTCTTCAATGACCAGATTAAATGCAGACGCTTCAAGGGCAATGCTGAAATATAATGCAAATGCCTGTACGGATATAACCGGATTTGGTCTGGCAGGTCATTCAATGCAGCTTGCAAAAGCATCCGGTGTCGTTTTGTATTTTACCGTTAATGAACTTCCTGTTTTGGATGGTGCTTATGAAGCTATTAAAAAGAAAATGCTTACGCGCGGCGATAAATCTAACCGGATATATACGGAAGCGTTTGCAGTAAAAAAAGGCAGTGTTAATACAGATTCAGAACATCTTTTATATGACCCTCAAACATCAGGCGGATTGCTTATTAGTGTTCCCGAAAAATACTCAAAAGAATTGCTGGAATATTTAAGAAACGCAGGAGATGAAATATCGTCAATTGTCGGCTTTGTTGAATTACCGGGAGAATTTCAGGCAGGTTCAATAATCTTTAACTTCTGATTTATTTTGAATCCCCCCGATTTTAACAACGATAAAGAGTTGTTTCAATACCTGCTGAAAAGCGATAAAACTCCTTCGATTTCACTCAAAAATATTTTTGAGAAATATGATTTCAAATATGTTGAGTTGAATGAATCAATCAGAGATATTTTTTCGAATGATAAATTATTATTAATTGATGCACGCTCTGAAAAAGAATTTGAGGAAGCTCCAATTCCCGGTGCTATGAATTTTCCGGTGCTTCGTAATTCCGAAAGACATTTTACAGGGCTTGCTTATACGAAATTTTCTCAAACATCTGCGGTTAAACTTGCAATAGATTATGCAGAGCCAAAAATTGATTCCCTTTTTCAATTTTTAAATCAAAACAAAGCATCGGAAAAGAGAATTATAGTCTATTGCTGGAGAGGCGGAGGCAGGAGTAAATATCTCGCAAAAATGATTACCGACCTTGGGTTTAAACCTGAAATCATTATTGGCGGACAAAAAAAATACAGAGCAATTGCTAATGAATTTTTCGATTCAAATCCTTTTCCGTATAAACTTCTTGAAATTTCAGGTATGACAGGCTGCGGTAAAACAGATTTGTTGAATTATTTAAAAAAATTTCACCCCGTTATTGACCTCGAGAAGTCTGCACTGCATTTCTCATCTCTTTTTGGTTTTGTTCCTTATAAAATTCGCGGTTTTAAATCCGTAAAAAATCAGTCTGCATTTGAGAACAGATTATTCGGTGAAATTATGATAGAATCTCTGCGTCCGGATTTCAATAATTTATTTTTAGTAGAAAGCGAAAGCAGAAAAATCGGTGACTTCTTTATCCCTCAAAATTTTTATTCTGCTGTTGAAAATGCTCCAAACATCCACATAACTTCCTCACTTGAGAACAGAATAAAAAGAATCAGAGATGCATATTTCGGGGATTATGAAAAAGGGAAAGAGGCTATGATTGAAATATTCAAAGTGAAAGAGAGATATTTTAAAAAAGAATTGAGCACAAAGTTGTATTACGATGCGATGAATTCACTTAACTATGACGATGTAAACAAATTTATCGAAATGATGCTGCTCTTTTTTTATGACAAAAAATACAAAGTCAAACCTAAAATACCTTTACTTGAAATTTCATCGGATAATATTCCGAATGCAAGTGATTCAATTATAGATTTTCTAAAGGAAAATAAACTTTAGCTGAAGTTCCGATTCCATAATTGCTGGTAATTTCAAGTTTACCGTTTATTTTACTTATCAATTCTCTGCTTAAAGACAAACCGAGTCCGGTACCGCCTTCTCCGTCTGTTCCAAGTGAAGAAATTCCCGCTTCGGAGTTTAATATTCCCTGTATCTTTTCAGGTTTCATACCGATTCCATTATCGCTTATCTCAACTATTGCATATTTTTCCTCAAAGTATGCTTTAATTATAATTTTGCCTTTATCGCCTGTAAATTTAATTGAATTCGAAATAAGATTTTGCAATACAAGAGTAAAAATATTCAGGTCGGATTTCATTATCATTTTTTCCTGACAGTTTGAAATAATTTCAATTTCCTTTTTCTTTGCATTTGGTAAAAACAACTCTATCATATCATTAATCCTGTTGCAAACCTCAATATCCTGTATCTGAGTGAAAAATCTGCCAAGCTGTAATTTCGACCATTGCAAAAGGTTATCAAGAAGTTTATACTGATTATAAAGCGAACTGTAAAGTGCATGACTCAACTCGGATATCTCAGGTCTGGTGAGATTATCAATATCATCGGAAATTATTTTCGATATACCGAGAAATCCGCTGAATGGACCTTTCAGGTCGTGAGAAATAACAGAAAAAAGTTTATCTTTTTCGGAGTTGCTTTTGTTTAATTTCTCTTCCGATTCCTTAAGTTTCAGATTATTTTCTGTTAACACCCTATTGAGTGCATCAAGTTTTCTGTTTAATAACCTCCGTTTATAAATCTGAAAAATTAAAATAAAAATTATTACAAGAAAAAGAACAGAGGCAATTATGATAATTATTCTCTGCTCTTTTAAAGTTGAATTTTTTTCCTGCAGCAATTGAATTTCTTTATCCCTTCTTTCAATTCCGTTCCTTGTTTCGTCCTCTGCAATCATCATCAATGTATTGTCATTGAATATTGAACTCTGAAGCTCGGATATTTTTTCGGAAACTTCTAATGCTTCTTTGAATTTACTTGTTTCTTTATATAGCATAGTAAGAAATCTATAGCCGTATAATTCAGTAGGTTTATTTCCGGAATTTTTTGATATTGTAATTCCTTTTTCTATATACTCTTTCGATTTATCGTATTCCTTCTTTTTCCGGTATAAATCTCCAATACTTATATAATTCATTGCGGCATCGTTTGTTCTGCCTGATGCCTCTTCTATCTCTATAGATTTTAAGTAATTATTCAAAGCTTCGTCGTATTTCTTTTCTTCTTCGTATAGAACTGCCATATTTCCATAGGCATCTGAAATTGCAGTTTTATCTGTCACGGATGATTCTAATTTTATTGCCTTGTCAAAATAATCCATTGCCTGTTCATTGTCTCCGTTTGAAAGATAAACCAAACCAATATTATTCAGTGACATTGAAAGTAAATCGTCGTTATCTGCATTTTTCAATGCATTATTATAGAACTCAAGTGCAATATCATATCTTGATAAATCTATATTTAAATCTCCAAGTAAAATTAATGTTTCACAAAGATCTTTTTTCCGGTTATTTTTTTCAAAATATTTATAAGCGGAATCAAGATATCTTCCCGCTTCATCAAAATTACCTTTGCCAAGTAAAATTTTACCGAGTAATTTACCGGATACCGCTCTTAAATATTCGTTCTCTTTTTCAATTGATAATATGTAAGACATCCTTGCAAAATACAGAGATGTCTGTAAAGATTTATAGATATAACTTTCCGATATTGATATTGCTTTTGCAATTTTTTCATTTTCGGGAGTATTGTTAACTATACTCTCGAGTGAATCCAAAACCGTTTGAGCTTGTAACTCAAATGTAAATAATAATAAGAAAAGGTAAATTGATATTTTTTTCACTTTTTTAGTATATTGTATTCATACCAAGATTATAAAATACAAATGACCAGACATCGGTAACTTCTTCAATTATTTTGGCAATTGGTTTTCCTGAACCGTGCCCTGCCTTTGTTTCAACTCTGATTAGTATGGGATTTGTTCCCTTATAAACTTCCTGCAGCATTGCAGTATATTTATAAGAATGAGAAGGAACTACCCTGTCGTCGTGATCGGAAGTCGTAACGAGAACTGCCGGATATTCCAAACCCGAACGAATATTATGATATGGCGAATAGGCATATAAATAGCTGAAATCTTTTTCATTTTCGCTTGAGCCGTATTCGGTTACCCACGCCCACCCTATTGTGAATTTCTGAAATCTTAACATATCCATAACTCCTACCTGAGGCAAAGCTACCTTGAATAAATCCGGTCTTTGATTTATAACTGCACCAATAAGAAGTCCTCCGTTTGAACCTCCCTGAATTGCGAGCTTTGATGGAGATGTATATTTATTTTCAATCAGATATTCGGCAGCAGAAATAAAATCGTCAAAAACATTCTGCTTCTTTTCAAGCATTCCTGCTTTATGCCATTCTTCCCCGTATTCGCTTCCGCCTCTTAAATTTGCAAGTACATATATGCCGCCATTTTCAAGGAAAACAATTCTTGATGCACTGAAATTTGGTGTCATACTTATATTGAAACCGCCATAGGAATATAAAAGTGTGGGATTATTTCCATTCATTTCCAATCCTTTTTTATGAACTATAAACATCGGAACACTTGTGCCGTCTTTACTTTTATAAAACACCTGTTTGGTTTCATAATCATCCTGAACGAAATCCACCTTTGGCCTGAATACAAGTTCCTGTGCATCTGTCTCGAGGTTATATCTGTATGTCTCGTAAGGATAAGTAAATGAAGAGAAAGAATAAAAAATTTCAACCCTGTCTTTTCTTGTTTCAATACCGCCTGTATTACCTATAGCCGGCAGCTTGATTTCTTTTATGAAATTACCTTTTAAATCTAACACTTTCACTCTGTCTGTAACGTCTTGCTGATATACTGCAACTATCATACCGCCTGCAATGCTGGCATATTTCAGAACGTTTTCACTTTCGGGTATTAAAACTTTTGCGGATTTAATCCCCTCTCTCGAATCAAAAGCTATTAATTTATTCTTGGGAGCATTTTCATTTGTAATAATAAATATTTCATTCCCAACATTCTCAACTATAGAATAATCAAACTCAAAATCTTCATTAATTGGAACAAATCCGGAGCCTTCTTTATTTTCTTTATAGTACAATAAATTCCCGTTTGAACCCTGCTGCCCGATACTCAGATAAAGAAATTCTTCATCATCACCGGAAAAGATACCGAATGAACGTTTTGGATTATCTTTGTCTTCATACATTAATTTATCATCGCTCTGAGGTGTTCCAACTTTATGATAAAATATCTGAGGAGATTCGTTTTTACCTTTCAGGTTTTCTCCCTCTTTCGGCTGTGCATATCTTGAGTAAAAGAATCCGTCTCCGTACCAGTTTGTTCCTGAAAATTTAACCCATTGCACAATATCATCAAGCTTTTTCCCTGTTTCAAGGTCGTAAATAAAAATCTCTCTCCAATCTGAACCGGACTTTGAAATTCCAACAGCAAGATATTTTCCGTTATTTGACGGAGAAATAAAACTCAAGGCAACTGTTCCGTCTGTGGAAAATTCGTTTGGGTCTAAAAACTTCTCATAATTTCCGTTCCAGAATTCGGATTTGTACAAAACACTTTGATTCTGCAAGCCGTTATTTTTGAACATCAAATAATATTTTCCCGCAAATGAAGGAGCCCCCGCTCTCTCAAAATTCCAGATACCTGTCAATCTGTCTTTGATTTTATCTTTGCCGGGAAATTTTGATATGTAACTTTGAGTGAGTTCGTTTTGCTTGTCAATCCATAACTTAAGGTTATCATCGTTGAGGTCTTCCATCCATCTGTAAGGGTCAGCTACATTAACTCCATAATAATTATCTGTCTGCTCAACCTTTTTGGTTTCGGGATATTGAATCTGCCCCGATAAGTTACCCGCCATAAAAAACAAAACCACAAAACCGAGAAATATTTTATTAAACATTTTTTTATTAATTAATTATTCAAATGATTTTTCTATAATATCTTTTTGAGTTTTTTCCCAGATTCTGAATGAACCCGGTGCAGGAGAGGCGCTCGACTTCCTTGTAATACTTGAAAACTTTGCATAAATTTCTTTGTCTTTAATAAGTCTTCTCATTATAAAATAATATGCACCCATATTCTCCGGTTCTTCCTGTACCCAGCGGATTTTTTCCGCATTTTTATAACTTTTTATTATGCTGTTTATTTGTTCCTCCGGATACGGATAATATTGTTCAATTCTAACAATTGCAGTATCCGTAATTTTATTTATGCTTCTGTGCTTTAATAACTCGTAATAGATTTTTCCGCTTGTAAGTATCACTTTCCTGATTTTATCTTTGGCTGAGATATCATCATCTATCACCTCCATGAATTCACCGCTAAGAAACTCATCCTGAGAGGATTTTGCATCAAGATGTCTTAAAAGACTTTTGGGAGACATAATCACTAATGGTCTTCTTTGTTTTGTTTTCATCTGCCTTCTTAACAGGTGAAAATACTGTGCCGGAGTTGTCGGATTGCATACCGTCATATTATCTTCAGCACATAGTATTAAAAATCTTTCGAGTCTAGCGCTTGAGTGTTCGGCACCCTGACCTTCCAATCCGTGAGGCAGAAGCATAACGACGCTGTTTGGAAGTTTCCATTTTGTATAAGAACTTGCAATAAAATTATCAATCAGAACCTGTGCCGCATTAGCAAAATCTCCAAATTGAGCTTCCCATATTACAAGAGTTACAGGGTCCGACACTGAATAACCATATTCATACCCGAGTACTGCCGCTTCCGAAAGCAAGCTGTCCAATGCTTCAATTTTTGCCTGATTTGATTCGAGATAGTTCAACGGTATATATTCATTCCCATTTTCGGAATCAGTGAGTATTGCATGCCTCTGTGAGAATGTACCTCTTCCGCTGTCCTGTCCGCTTAATCTGACAGATACTCCTTCAAGTAGTAAAGAGCCAAAAGCAATTGCTTCAGCAAATGCCCAATCAATTTTAATATCTTTCGTTAGCAGTTCTTTTCTTGATTCGATGAATTTATTAAGCTTTGGATGGAGGTGAAATGTCTCAGGCAAAGTTGTTAATCCTTTTACAATATTTTCCAGAGTTTCTTTATTTATTCCTGTTCCGTTTCCTGTTCTTATATTCTTAATTTTTTCATCTTCAACAGCAAGAGGAATATCCACCGAAAAATCAACTTTCTCCTTACCATGAACCATTTCGTAATCCTTTTCCATCTTACTCATAATTAAATCTTCGATTTCCTTGAACTCTGACTCCGTAATTACACCGGTCTTTATTAAATGGTTCGAATAGATTTCTTTTACGGAATTATGTTTTCTTATTGCTTTGTACATTACCGGCTGTGTAAATGCAGGCTCGTCGCTCTCGTTATGACCAAGTCTTCTGTATGCGTATATATCAATTACAACATCTTTTTTAAATTTCATTCTGAACTCATAAGCGAGCTTCACCGTCCAAAGCGATGCCTCAGGGTCATCACCGTTTACGTGAAAGATTGGTGCCTGAACCATTCTGGCAACGTCTGTACAGTATTGAGATGAACGGGCTTCTTTAGGAGTTGTGGTAAATCCGATTTGATTATTTACAATTAAATGGATTGTACCGCCGGTTTTGTATCCGTCAAGCTGTGAAAGGTTTAACGTTTCAGCTACTACACCTTCTCCGGCAAATGCTGCATCTCCGTGCAGCAATACAGGTATAAACTTTTCCATTTTTTCGTCACCGGAATTTGTTTGCTTTGCTCTTACAATTCCTTCAACAACAGGATTTACAAATTCAAGATGTGACGGGTTTGATGCAACCGTAACTTTAATTTCATCATCATCCAATGTTTTATAAATTCCGGAAGCTCCAAGGTGATATTTCACATCACCCGAACCCTGAACAAGATTTGGGTCAACAATATCTTCAAACTCGGAAAATATTGCATACAACGGCTTTCCTATAATGTTGGCAAGTACATTTAATCTTCCTCTGTGTGACATTCCAAAAACAACTTCCTCAACTTCATCTTCAGCCGCATTCATCAACAGAAAATCCAGTGCGGGTATTATTGTTTCGGAGCCCTCGAGTGAAAACCTCTTGTGTCCGAGATATTTTTTATCAATATATTTTTCAAAATTTTCTGCCTGAATTAGTTTCTTTAAAATTTGTTTCTTTATATGGCTGTTAAATTCCGGAGTATTTCTTATTGACTCCATATTATGCTGAAGCCAGAGTTTTTCTTCGGGGTCCTGTATGTGCCTGTATTCAACTCCGATTTTATTGCAATAAGTCTGCTGAAGCATATCACGTATATCTCTCAACTTTGCAGTTCTCATTCCGCCAAGCCCGTCAGCAACAAATTCCCTTTCGTAATCCCAGACTGTGAATCCGTAATTAGCCGGATCAAGTTCCGGATGATATCTTGCCCTGAGCGTAAGCGGGTCTAAACTTGCAAGCAAATGTCCCCTTACCCTGAACATATTTATCAATTGTATTAGCTTAGTATGCTTTTCAATTTCATCAAGATTATTTGTTTTCGAAAATACTTCGGTATTGAAATCACTTTTCCACAATACCGGTTTCAACGGAATGTCAAGATCGGAAAATATTTCTTCGTAGAAGCCGTCTTCTCCGGTTATTAATTCGGAAATCTTTTTTAAAAATAATCCTGATTCTGCTCCCTGTATTATTCTGTGGTCATAAGTGCTTGTTATATTCATCACTTTGCTGATTCCGAGTTTCGAAATGACTTCTTCGGAAACACCCTGGAATCCCGGAGGATAATCTATATTTCCTGTTGCAATTATTGCTCCCTGCCCTACCATCAGACGCGGTTGAGAAGCAAGAGTTCCTATTGTTCCCGGATTCGTTAATGAAATTGTAGTGCCCTGAAAATCGGCAACTTCAATTTTATTTTTTCTTGACCTTGAAATAATATCGTTGTATTTATCGTAGTATCCCTTGAAATTCAATTTGTTGGCACCCTTGATATTCGGAACTATCAAAGACCTGCTGCCATCTTTTTTAATAACATCTATTGCCAATCCGACATTTATATCATTTCTTCTCAATAAATTCGGTTCTCCGTCAATAATCGTAAATGCATTATTCATAACCGGAACTTCTTTTATGGCTTTTACAATTGCCCAACCGATTATATGTGTGAATGATACTTTTGAACGACCTGATTGAGTGAGATATTTATTTAGTATTCTTCTGTTTTCTTCTAATACTTTTACGGACAATGCCCTGAACGATGTAGCAACGGGAATCGAAAGACTGCTGTCCATGTTCTCAATAATCTTAACTCCGGCTCCGCGAATCGGAACCGCATCTTCACCTATTCCGGGTGAAGGTAATTTTACTTTAGAAGTTTTTGCCTCGACGGATGTTTTTGATTCCTTTGCTGCTAAAGGTTTTCTTTCTGTTACCGCAGGTAAAATATTTATTGATTCAAAAAATTCTTTCCATTCATCGCTTGTATTTAACGGATTATCAACATATTCTTTCAATAGTTCCATTACATACCATTTATTGACACCAAATTCAAGTATCCTGTCTCTTTGTTCTTTTGTCAGATTTTCAATATTCATTTTTAATAAAAAATTTATTATAATTTAACTTAATTTGAATTAATTTTATATATATAATTTGATTATGAATTTGTATTTTGCATACAGATAACAAAACAATAAAATTTTCAAAATAATTTAATAATTGTTTATGGCTAATTTATTTAAGAAAATCATTCTGCTCGGAAGACCTGCATCAGGAAAATCCGAAATTATTAATTACATTAAAAACACACCGGATAAAGAAAGAGAAGAAAGATTTCATATCGGTAAACTAAAAGAGATTGATGACTTTCCAATGCTCTGGACATGGTTTGAAGAAGATGATATCCTTGAAAAGGTTTTTAAAAAACCGAGGCTTCATTCAACTTCAGATGGATATTTCAAAGAGGAATATCTTTGGCATCTGCTAATCGAGAGAATATCTCTCGATTATAAAAAAGCTGCAAGAGATATGAAAGAGAAGCTTGATATTACAACCTTCCTGATTGAGTTTTCAAGAGGCTCAGAGCACGGCGGTTACAATGAAGCTTTCAAACATCTTTCTCCCGAATTACTCGAAGATGCCGCTTTGTTTTATGTTGATGTAACATTTGAGGAATCGCTAAGGAAAAACCGCAAGAGATTTAATCCTGAAAAACCTGATTCAATTCTGGAACACGGTCTCCCTGATTCAAAACTCGAAAAGATGTATAAGGAAGTTGACTTCCACGAATTTGCTAAAGGTGCAACAACTCACCTGAATATTAACGGATTTAATATTCCGTTCGTAATCTTTAATAACATTCCCTCAAAAACCGATGACCCGAATATTCTCGGACCTGCTCTTGATGAAGAGCTCTCTAAACTCTGGTCAATCTATAATAAATGAGAAAATTTTCAGTAATTTTATTTTTAGCTTTTAGTTCACTCGCAATTGCAGGAATGATAAGTTCCTGCAATTCATTAAAAAAAATTATAAAACCTGCTCCTGATACTTCCGGATATAATGAGAAATTTGACGGCAAAAATGCTCCGATTAAAAAACTCAGAAAAGGACTGCTAAAGACAGGTAAATATGAGTATAATGCAACTCTCGAATTAAAAGGAGAGATTTACAGTGTTAAACTTTTCAGAGAAATAAAATTCCATAAGGATAATCTAATACTTACTGAAGATATCCATACTGCAATTGGAAAATCAACAGACAGATTCACGGTAGATACTGCAACACTTCTTCCGATAAGCAGGGTTGCTTATGAAGGTGTTGAAGAAGTCTTAAAACTTTTCTTTACAAAAAAATCTGTCAGCGGATATACTATAGATGATATGGGTCAGACAAATGTAAACGTTGATATCATTTCTCCGGTTTTCTCGGACGGATTCAACATCGAACTTGCATTTACTTTGATGCCCCTTGAAGAAGGATATATAAATACCGTAAAATATTATGACTATAGACTCGATGATATCCGTACTGCAGAAATTGAAGTCCCTGCAATTGATGAAATTCAGTCTTTTTACGGTAATTTCAAATGTTACAGGGTTTTTGTTCGCGACCCTGATTTAAATACACTTGATATATACTGGATATCAACTGATGGCATTCCGAAAATTATAAAAGCAGAAACCGAAGTTCCTACTGACTTTGGCAAAAGACGAAAAGCTTTCGAGCTCGTTAATATTTATTAGGCGCTAAAGATCTTTGAAACACAGAAAACACGGATTATACAGATTTTCACAGATTTTTTCCTTTTCTACAAACATTCAATCCCTACGGGATTGCTTTTCTATACGTTCTGCACCCCTTAGGGGTGCTATGTTTGTAGCAAGATATTTTCCTTTTTTCGACCCCGTAGGGGTCGTATGTTTGTTGCAAAGACCGGAATTCGATATTGAAATAATTTGTTCTAACAAATATGAAATACATTTTAATTTTTATAATAACAATTATATTTTTTGGCTGTTCAAAACAGCCGCACGAAACCATTATGAAATCAAGCGAAAATCCAAATTACAACGTACTCACGAATGCTGAAAAGCAGGTAATCATTAACAAAGGAACAGAAATGCCTTTCACAGGCGAATATAACAATTTCAAAAGTTCAGGCACTTTTATTTGCAGGCAGTGCAACGCACCTCTATACAGGACAAAAGATAAGTTCGACTCGGGATGCGGATGGCCAAGTTTTGATGATGAAATTCCCGGTGCCGTAAAAAGAATCACGGACTCTGACGGACTCAGAACAGAAATTTTATGCAATAACTGTGGAGGCCATCTCGGACACGTTTTTGAAGGTGAAAGATATACCGAAAAAAACACAAGGCATTGCGTTAATTCCGTTTCGATTAAATTTATTCCCGATGCTACTATAACTAAAGTTCAGAAAGCAATATTTGCGGCAGGTTGTTTCTGGGGTGTTGAACATTTTTTTAAAAATGCACCCGGTGTAGTTGAAACTAACGTAGGTTATACAGGCGGTAAAACCGAAAATCCTACTTATGAAGAAGTGTGCAGCGGAAAGTCCGGACATTATGAAGCCATTGAAGTTTTGTTCGATCCGGAGAAAACGAATTTCAAAGAACTTGCAAAATTATTTTTTGAAATACACGACTTCACACAAACTAACGGACAGGGACCCGATATCGGTGAGCAATACCTCTCAAAAATATTTTACTTTGATAAGGAACAGAAAAGCACATCTGAAGATTTGATAAGGGAATTAAACGGAAAAGGTTTCTCTGTTGATACAGAACTCCTCCCGTCTTCTACTTTCTGGAAAGCAGAAGATTATCATCAGGACTATTATAATAAAACAGGTAAAACTCCTTATTGCCACTTCAGAAAAAAAATCTTCGATTGATTTAATAAGGTAATTCTTTAAATTATGCTGTTTAATAATTTAAAGATTTTTTCTTCATAATCAATATGTTCAGGTTTCATCATTACTGAACGAAGAACTGTCATATTCTCGGAATTTATTTCGGTATTGGTAAAATCATAGTCTATAAGCCTGACGGGATAGCTCATCATTGCAAGATAAATATTTTCCTTTTCCATTGCATCAAAAATATATTTTGACTTCGAAGATATTTCTTTAACCGAATCACCTTCCGGGAACCATGTTACTATATCGAGCTCAGGCTCTAAAAATAAATTAAACTTTCCGCTTTCTTTAATCCGTTCGGAAAAACTTAATGCTGCATTCCTGCATTTTTCAAGCTCTTTTGCAAATCTTCCTCCTTTTATAGGAGGGAAAAGTTTATGTGTTGCCCACAATGCAACTGCCGAAGCTCCAGCCCTTGAACACTCAAGACTGATTTCTCCGAGATGCAAATCATTTGAAGTGAAATATGTATAAGGAGATTCGTGTTTGTAGTACTTCCCTGCACTCGCTTCTTTAAATATCACGCACCCGCATCCATACGGCTGTAATCCGTGTTTATGAGGGTCAATTACAATCGAATCTGCGTGCTCAATAAAATCAAAATTTTCTTTCGTATCTTCTCTCAAATTATCAACTAATTTAAAATATCCTCCGTATGCGGCATCTACGTGAACGCGAAAACCGTATTGAAATTTTAAATTGATTATCTCTTTCAATTCATCTGTTGCTCCCGTGCCTGTTGCTCCAAGTGTTGCAACGACTGTACCAACATTGCCGAGCTTTAACTGGTCTTCAAGATAATCTAAGTCCATTGCTCCCTTTGTATTCGCAACAACTTTTTCAAAATTTAGTTTTAATACCGAAGAGATTCTCTGATGTGTGTAGTGTGCTGTTTCCGATGCAAGAATTTTTTTACCCTTCCAGGTTTCTCCGCTTATCCAGAGTGCCTCAAGATTTGCCATAGTTCCGCCGCTCGTCAGATGACCGAGTGAATCTTTCCAGCCTGCAATATTTTCCGATATTGCGCTTACAACTTCTTTTTCCATTGCAGAGCTTGCCTTACCGCCGTCGAGTGCATGATTATTAGGATTAATCCACATTGCCAGCATATATGCCGCTCTCGCGATCGGGTGAGGCGGCTTTAGCATCTGCCCTGCATATCCCGGATGAAAATAAGGATAATTATCCTGCATTTTTTCGGCAACCTGCATTATTATGGGAAGCATCTCATCATACAAACTATCTTCTTTAAATTTTTCAATATTCTCAAAACCCTCTCCCATTTTTGTTAATGCAATTTCAAGAACTTTTATCGAATCTCTTTCGAGCATACTCTTATTATTTAATTTACCGTAATATTAAAAAAAAAGCTGTTCTTTTCAAGACAGCTTTTTTACTTACATTTTATTATCCGTTTATTCTTTGTAACCTTTTAAGAATTGTCTAAGGTCACTTACGGAAGACTGAAAGGAAAAAACATCATACATAATATAATAATTATTTTTATCGCAGGTTTTTTTATAGCCGTATTTTGCCGCATCAAGTTTATATGATTCAAACTCGAATAATTTTACAAGTTCCAGCATCTGCTCTGAAGTAAACCAATTTGCGTCAACAGCATCAATAAATTCCTCATACATATAGCTTGCATAAGTTCTTTTAATAATAAATTCCTTTAATCTGTTAAAATCAACCGGATTAATTATATCGTATTCGCATCCATAATTCCCCGGTGTATTATTCCAAAAAGGTTTTTGCTTATATACCACAAACTGACCGGCTTCATTAATAACGGCAAATATGCTCTGATTATCCCTGATTTCTACATATCCTTCAAAAATTATATTATCTGTGATTCCCGGATTATTTTGTCCAACCAGTTTAAAGTAATGCCTTCCCGAACTCAGCTCAGGACTTACCCAATCCTCCATTGGAGTTGCATAATACTGATTATTTAAATACACGGTAAAAAGCCTTCCGTCATAAACGGTTATCGTAATTTTCGATGCCCCA
>CALKAJ010000167.1 GCA_937983305.1 uncultured Ignavibacteriota bacterium
CTAACTCTACATCTTCGAGATGCAGAAATATTTCAAATCCGGTGAATATTTTACTTGCATAGTTATCCTTGTTTTCCGGCACTTCAGGTGATAATATTAATTCACCAATTCCTGCAAGTTTTTTTATGTATGCCTCAAATATGTTGAGAAAGTTTATTTTTAAATCGGAATTGTATTTAATAATTACTTTTACGTCTTTTTTCTTACCTAAATTATTATCTGACTTTAAATTTCTTATTCCCGTGACTAATTCTTTGAATATCTCGAATTCAGATTCTGATTCCGGTTTAATCAGATTTTCGTTGAGAACCGGACATTCCTGATTAGAAATAGTTAAGTTTTCCCTGCCCTCTTTTATTAGATGCCAGATTTCTTCAGACATATAAGGCATTGCAGGATGTACTAATTTTATTATTTTTTCATAAAGTGAGATTGCACGGTCAATTATATTGATTGCAGATTTTTCATTTAAATCAATCTTATTCTTTAAAATTTCAATGTACCAATCACAGAAGTCATTCCATATAAAATTATATAAAGACTTGGTATATTCGTTAAGTTTGAAAACTTTTAAATTTATTTCAATTTCTTTTAATGTGGAATTTAAACGACTTTCTATCCATTCGTCTATAATATCATCCTTAATTGCTTCATTTGAATATTTCGGGTCAGATTCAATTTTTACTTTATTTAAAAGTAAAAATCTTCCTGCATTCCATATCTTAGTAACAAAATTTCTGCCAATTTCTGTCTTCTCTTCATCAAATAGAACGTCGTTTCCCAATGGAGCGAGGTATATTAGTGTAAATCTCAATGCATCAGTGCCGTATTTATCCATTACAACAAGCGGGTCAGGTGAATTTCCTAATGTCTTTGACATTTTCCTGCCTTTTCCGTCTCTTATTATTGAATGGAAATAAACATCTTTAAATGGTACGTCTTTCATATATTCCAAACCTGACATAATCATTCTTGCAACCCATAGAAAAATGATATCTGCCGCAGTTGATAATAAATCAGTAGGATAAAATGCTTTTAACAGTTCATTGTTTTTATCGTTATCCGAATTATCCCATCCAAATACACTGAAGGGCCATAACCATGAAGAAAACCAGGTGTCCAATACATCAGGGTCCTGAGTCCAGTTTTCAATATCAACAGGAGGTGTAGTCTCGCAATAGATTTCACCTGTTGTATTATGATACCAGATTGGTATTTGATGTCCCCACCATAGCTGTCTGGAGATACACCAATCCCTGATATTTTCCATCCAGTGATTATATACTTTTACATAACGCTCAGGATGAAAATTAATTCTGCCTTCATTAACCGCTTTTAATGCAGGCTCTGCCATTTTTTTCATATTTACAAACCATTGGTCGGACAATAATGGTTCGATTACTGCCTTTGACCTGTCTGCAATTGCTACATTGTGAGTATATTCTTCTACTTTTAGTAAAAGTCCGATTTCTTTCAATTTCTCTACGGTTTTTATTCTTCCCGTATTAATATCAAGTCCACAGAAATCTCCTGTGATTTCATTGAGTTTACAATTCTCGTCTAATATGTTAATTTGTTCAAGATTATGATTCATTCCAACTTCATAGTCATTAACATCGTGCCCCGGAGTGATTTTTAAAGCACCTGTTCCAAATGAAATATCTACATATTTATCTGCGATAACAGGTACAATCCTATTTACTAAAGGCACTCTAACTTTCTTGTTTATATATTTTTTATATCTGCTATCCTCAGGATTTACTGCAAGAGCAGTATCGCCGAACATAGTTTCAGGTCTTGTGGTTGCTACGGTTAAATATTCGCCCGGAAATTCAATTAGTTCATATTTTATGAAGTATAATTTATCTTTCTCTTCTCTGTAAACTATTTCATCATCACTTAAAGCAGTTTTACTAACAGGATCATAGTTAATAATTCTTTTACCTTTATAAACTAAACCTTTTTTGTACAAATCAACAAAAACCTCTTTTACAGCCTTAGAAAGTCCCTCATCAAGCGTAAATCTTTCTTTTGTCCAATCAACTGAAACACCAAGTTTACGCAACTGTTCGAGAATAATTCCTCCGTGTTTCTCTTTCCATTCCCAGATTTTTTGAAGAAATTCTTCTCGTGAATAGTCATATTTCGTTTTCCCGGACTTCGCAAGATCTTTTTCAACCATCATTTGTGTTGAAATTCCAGCGTGGTCAGTTCCCGGAACCCAACATACTTCAAATCCCGACATTCTTTTCCATCTGCAATAAATATCCTGAATCGTATTATTCAATATATGTCCAATATGAAGTATTCCGGTAACATTCGGGGGTGGAATTACTATTGAATATTTTGGTTTTTGGCTGCGCGGATTTGCTTTGTAAACTCCCTTTTCTTCCCATATTTTTCTCCACTTAATTTCGGCTTCAATAAAATTGTACTTTACCGGCAATTCATTCATATAGTTTCTAATTAATTTTTTCGTTTTTTGATATTATTTCATAAGCAAGGTCAAGATATGCTAAAGCTCCAATAGAATCAATCTTATATAAACATAAAGGTTTTCCATAAAATGTTGCCTCATTTAATAAGTTAGATGCCGGGATTAAGCTGTTTAGCATATATTGTTTATATTTTAATTTAAGCTCTTTTTCCGAAATTTCAGTTACTTTGGAATTTTTTTCGTACATAGTAAACACAATACCTTCTATTGTAATTTTAGGGTTTGATGTGTCACGAATCCAGTTTACATAACTAAAAAGTTTATCAACTGCCTCTAACGAAAGATGACCGCATTTTACAGGCACTAAAATCGAATCTGAAGTATTTAAAGCATTATTGGTAATTCCGCTTAGAACGGGAGGACAGTCAATTATTATGTAGTCGTA
>CALKAJ010000168.1 GCA_937983305.1 uncultured Ignavibacteriota bacterium
AATTCTCGGTTATTTATACTGCAAGACCAACTTATGTGGTCTTTGACAAAGAACCGGAATCTATTACGAGTGAAAATAAACAATTTCCAAAACGAGTGCAATTGAGATTATATCAAAAAACAAAAAAGAAAGAAATGTTTATTTTTCGAGGAAAAGAATGACAATTAGTTTCAATATGAATGTTAATGTTTTCCGGTTAGTAAATGAAACTTTAAAAGAATCATTCGCTGATACTTTTAATATTTTAGCGAATGAGATAAGAAAAGAATGGATAACCAATATTGCCCAAAGTTCTGCTCCGAGTAAATGGAAATCTCGGTACATAAGTACTATTAGAACAGAAGGTAGTTTTCCTTATATCGAAATTCTCGGAGGGGATGATAGCTTTAATAATTCCGGGGGCATAGGCGCTTCTGTTCTTATCGAAGAAGGTGCAAAACCTTTTGATATGAAAATCGGATTATTAAATAGCCCAAAGGCGAAAGTCGGTAAGAATGGCAAAAAATATATAACTGTTCCTTTTAGGCATGGAACACCTGGAACTTCTGGGTTTAATTCTGTTATGCCGACATCGTTGTATCAAAAAATCAAATCAATGCCTTTTGGGTCGGTATTAAAGACCGGGAAAATAGAAGGTCAAGATTTATCTCAATATGGTAAGAAAACTCATTGGAAATCGGGTAAGTTTCAGGGACTTACGAAAGTAGGTAGAGAAGGTCATACCGGATATTATACCTTTAGAAGGGTTAGCGAAGATTCGAGCGGATGGATTTATCCCGGACAACCTGCTCATAAAATTTTCCCTGGAATTATAAATATTATGAATAATCAAATTAAAATTCATGTAACAGATGCTTTAGAAAATTTTATGAAGGAAATGAAATGAGCGAATCGCTTTTATTTGCGAGACAAACGATTGATGAAACAGAATTCTTTTTTAAATTATTAACCGAATACTTTAGTAATTTAGACGCCGATGAGTTTACAAATAATTTAATTGCTAAAGTACCTCAAATAAAAATAGGAAATCCATTAGCCGATATTTTTGGAGATTTGATTGCAAGCGGAGGAGAAGTTGATTTTACTTCTTCTTTACCTGCAATTGGAATAGAATGTCAAGACGATGCTCCTTATAAAGAATATCTCGGTAGAAATGAAAGTGTAATTGTTATCACTCAAGATTTTATTGATTATCTAAAAAATTTCAAATTAAGTGAGAGAATTAAATATGGGGAGATAATTTCGGATAACCAATTAGAAAAATTACAAAATACTTTTAATGATTATCAAAGCAAAAATCTCCCATATAAAGCAATCTGCTGGGATTCTTTATTGAGTCAAAAAATTCAAATCAGTGTCTGGGCAGATAATCCTCGTATTACTGAAATAGTCTATAAAATGGTTCGGTTGATATTAAATAGAGCAAAAACTTTGTTATCAAAACAAAAAATATTAAATGTTAATTGGACGGCTCAGGGGGGGGTATATAATTATGATACGGGACGGAATTTATATGGCAGTGAGTTCGATATTACTTTTATTAATTTTATTCGTACTATTGAAGCTCCTTTGCAGTTGGTAGAGCCGATTACGAATATCAATGTTTATTTGAACCAAAAATTCAATGATAATAATCTGAGTCCTGAATTTAATCAAAGTCTTAATTTTTATTACATAGGAGAAGAAAATGGCAACGAACAATAATTCAGAAAAAATCGATAAAGAAGAAAAAGTCGATAAAGAAGAAAAAGGTAAAACTGTCAAAAATGGAATAACTGTTCAATTTTTTATTGATAATTTTCTGACACGAAGGATAAGACAAAGGAAAGAATTGAAATACCTAATCCCCGGTTTTATTCCTTATGTCACATCTCGGTTCCCGAATATGAGATTAAAAACAGAGGATGAATGGGAAAAAATTTTTACAGAATATTGTCAAAAAGGAGAAAATAAATGAGTTTAATTTCAAGATTTTTCGCAGGACAAGAAATCATTTTACCCGGAGCTTATTTCCAAAGAAAAATAACCGGGGGTTTTCAAAACCTCGGTACCTTAGGGAATGTCTTTTTTTTAGTCGGGGAAAGTGAAGGTGGGATTCCTTATAATGCAAAAGATTATGATGAAACAACCGAATTACCCGCAAAATACAAAGTGAATCAATTGCAAAAGTATCAAGATGCAGTTGATAAACTTATTAGCGGAGAATTATTTGATGCTGCAAGGTTTTCTTTTACTCCGGCGTTAGATACTCGGTTTACTGCACCACCGTTAATTAATTGTATTAGGGTCAATAATGCAACCCGTTCAAGTGTTACTGAGAAAGAAACTAAACCAGATCGGAAGAGCACACGTCTGAACTCCAGTCACGAATCACCATCTCG
>CALKAJ010000169.1 GCA_937983305.1 uncultured Ignavibacteriota bacterium
CTTAAAAACGGAATACTCAAATACATCAGTCATATATATACAGTCAGTTGGACAGGGAAATACACAAAGCTGGCAAAAACAACACTTGGCAAAATCAATCGTAAACTTCGGAACAAATAGTGCTTTTTTCTTTCCATTGGATGTAACACCTGTTTTACCAACGATATCTCCCGGAACTGCTTTAAATGTTTCTATATCTATACAACTAACCGGGCAGGCTTTAGCACACTGGTCACATCCAATACAATCCTCCATATTCACATAAAGTCTGTTTCTTTCACGCTCAGGTAATTGAAGTCTCTGCTCAGGATATTGAATGGTAACGCTCTTTTCGGGAATATGTGAAAACGTTATCTTCATTCCCGTCATTATGCTGGATAGAGTTTGATAAATATTTTTTAAATAAGCTTTCATTAAACAGAAACAATTATTTTATAAAACGGCATATAAGCCTACAATAAATAAATCTATTAAAGTAATAGGTATTAAAAATTTCCAGCAAACAGTCATCAATTGGTCAACTCTTAAT
Organism: uncultured Ignavibacteriota bacterium; assembly: GCA_937983305.1. Classification (GTDB taxonomy): domain Bacteria; phylum Bacteroidota; class Ignavibacteria; order Tepidaquicellales; family Tepidaquicellaceae; genus DSSM01. The sequence goes on from CALKAJ010000169.1 coordinate 530, forward strand.
CTTGGTAATGTCCATCTTAACCAAATTTGTACAAATACAAGAAGTAACCCTTTTGAAATTGCCCATCCAAATTGAATCCAGGGATTATTTAAGAAAGGTATTAAATCTCCAAACGGTGATTGCCAACCGCCTAAAAACAGTGTGGAAACAATTGCAGCCACCGCAAACATCTGAGCATATTCTGCAAAGAAAAACATCGCAAACTTCATTCCGGAATATTCTATGTGAACACCTGCAACAATTTCAGAATCTGCCTCAACTATATCAAATGGAGTCCTGTTGGTTTCAGCCAAAGTTGAAATAAATAAAATTACGGCTGAAGTTAACATAAACGGAAATAATATTAATTTTGATATTGATCCCGGTCCTCCGAAAATATACCAATTAAGAATGCCGCCTGCTTGCTCATGAATAATTGTTTGCATACTTAATGAACCTGCAAGCATAACTACAGGTATGGCAGCAAGTGCAGTCGGTATTTCATAACTGACAATCTGAGATACAGACCTGACGGCACCGTAAAGTGAATATTTATTGTTTGAGGACCAGCCTGCTATCATTAGCCCTATTACACCTAAAGATGTAATTGCAAAAAAATAAAACAGACCAAGATTTAAATCAGCTCCTATAAATATACTGCTGAAAGGTATTACGGCAAATCCCATAAATGCAGCTGTAAAAACTATAATCGGTGCGAGGTTAAAAATATACTTATCTGCCCTGATTGGTGATACAAATTCTTTTTGGATGAGTTTAAGTCCATCAATTAAGGTTTGAAGAACACCGCCCTTTCCAACACGGTTTGGACCAACTCTGTTCTGCATCCAGGCTGATATTTTTCTTTCTCCTAATACTGCATATAAAGCAAATACTGCAACAAACGCAATAACAGGTACTGTAACTAACACAAATGTTAGAATATTTTCACCTAGTAAACTCGTAATAAAATTATCCAAAGTGTATTACTTTAAATATTAATAAATTTATCTGTCTATACAACCTAAAACTATATCTAAACTTCCAAGTATCATAATTAAGTCTGCTATCATATGACCTTTTGAAATTATTGGTAAAATGCTTAAATTCACAAATGAAGGTGACCTTGCTTTAACCCTATATGGATTCAAGGAACCATCACTGATGATGTAGTAACCTAATTCTCCCTTTGGCGTTTCTGTTCTGCTGTATATTTCACCTACAGGAGGTTTTACTCTTTTGGGAACTGCCGATGATACATCCCCTTCCGGAATATTATCAATTGCCTGTTCAATGATTCTTAATGACTGTACCATTTCTTTAATTCTCACCATATATCTGTTCCAACTGTCTCCTACCGAACCTACTTCTTGTTCAGCAACCGGTATTTCAAAATCAAACTTATGATAAATACTGTATGGCTCATCTTTCCTTAAGTCATATTTTAATCCGGATGCTCTTAATATTGTTCCGGTAGCTCCTGCATTGATAGCAACATCTAACGGTAAAATTCCTGTATTAGCTGTTCTTTCAATAAAAATTTTATTGTAAGAAAGCAGGTCGTTATACATTTTTATATTTGGCTCAAATTCTTTAATAAACGTTTTAACCTTACTCTGGAAATTTGCAGGAATATCGTGAGAAAGTCCTCCAACCCAAAAATAGTTGTATAATAATCTTGCCCCACACGTAATTTCA
>CALKAJ010000170.1 GCA_937983305.1 uncultured Ignavibacteriota bacterium
CGACCACCGAGATCTACACTCTTTCCCTACACGACGCTCTTCCGATCTCGCCTAATTTTATTATTCTTTTCCTTGCAATATCACCTTCCAGTACAAAAACAAATTGCTCTTCAACGTTATCAATAATCATATCCTGACTCAATACCACAACATCGCTCAGTTCTTTTTTCATAAATTCCATTGAGGCTGCCATTTCCGGTTTCAACTTACCGTTTGGATTTGACACTACAACTTCAATCTCAAAAGTACGGGTTGACGGGTTCAAAGCGGGGGCTATATATGATATTGTTCCATAGAACTCATCATCCGGGAAAACGTCAACATTTACTTTTACCCTTTGACCTTTTACGATTTCATTCACATATCTTTCGGGAATTCCTACACTGACTTTAACTTTTGATACATTAATAATACTCAATATCGGGGCTCCGGGAGAAGTCATCTCGCCTCTGTTCATAAATTTTGCATCAACTATTCCGCTGATAGGCGATGTTACAACAGCTTTTCTTAATCTTGTCTCATATATTTTCACTGATTTTTCCGCAATATCAAGCTGAAGTTTTGAAGCAGTAAATTGCTGTTCGGTTGCAACTCCGTCTATATATAACCTTTCGGTTCTGTCATAATTTTCTTTTGCCAGATTATACTGAGCAAGAGACTGCTCATATACGGCATAATCTGCATCTTTTAAAAGTCTGGCTATTACTTCACCTCTTCCGACTCTGCTTCCTTTATCTTTTGAAAGTGATATAATAATTCCGCCTTCTTCCGATGAAAGTTTCGCTGATTCATAAGGTTTCAACACTCCGCTTACTTTAAATTTTTCAGTGAATGAAGTACCCTGAATTTCTGTCACCTTTACCAAAGGAAGTTTTTTCTCCTTCTTAACTTCTTCTTTCTTTTTACCGCCGCATGATGTTAAAGATATTGCGGTTACTAACACAAATAAGACTAAGAGTAATTTTTTCATATAATTTATAATGATATTTGTTTTCATTTTATTTTTCAAGTAATTGTTCTAAATCCGACTTTGCAGTCATATAATCATATATTGAATTCAAATATGCCAATCTGCTTTGAGTAAGAAGCAATTCAGCATCAAGTACATCAATTTGCTGAACAACTCCGCTTTTGAAACTGCTGTTTGCAAGTTCATATCCTCTTTCGGCAAGTTTTATAGTTTCATAATTTGCCTTAATTCTGCTTTTTGCCTCTTCTATTCTCAGCAATATTCCCTGAGATTGAATTTTCAACTTCTGCTTTACATCAATTATTGTTTCTTCGTTTTTCTTAACCTCAAGTTCAGATTGTTTCTTCTTATAAGAATTGGTGAAAAAGTTAAATCTCCAGTTTAATCCAATCCCCGCTGTTATTGCATTATTAAATCTGTATGCGGAAAAAGACCTGTCATCATTTTCATTTGAAGAGTTCTGCCATTGTCCGTACAAATAGAGTTTCGGCAGAAAATTTAATCTGTCCACATTCACTAATTCTTCGTTAATAAGTTTATTAATTTTTAATTGTCTTATTGCAACATTATTCTCGGATATTTTTTTTATTAATTCGTCCTCGTTCATTTCATAAATTTCAAGACTGTCATAAGATAATCTCCCGATTACATCAATTTCATCTTCATGCTTCAATCCCATAGTATTTTTCAGCGCTTTTTTGCTCAACAGAAAGTTGTTCTCCGCCTGTGCTACATTTGGTTTTAATGTTTCAACTTTTACTTTTGCTCTCAAATAATCAAATTCCGTTGCCGTTCCGTTTTTATATCTTAATTCTACTACATTAAGATTATCCTGAGAGTTCTTAAGTGCAGATGAATTTACCTCAACAATTTCCTTCAGCAGAAGTACATTGAGAAAAGATTTTTTTACGTCTGTTCTGATTTTGTTTTTAACCGCAAAAAGATTTTCCGCAGTCAGGTTAGAATAATATTCCGCTATCTTAATTCCCTGAAAGACCGGAGTACCAAGAATGGGAATCGGCTCCGTAATCTGAAGAGTTGAATTAGATTGATTATCCGAGCCGATTTCAAAGTTCTCACCAAAAATATTTATAACAGGTTTTTTAAAATACCTGCCGTAGGTGAAACTGAAATCTACTGTCGGTATCAGTCCCTCGTTCCATGATTCCGTCACCTTATAATCTGCTTTCATTTTATCGTATCTTGCGTTTACCAGTTCGGAATTATTGTTGAACGCTTCCGAAATTGCTTGGTCAAGCGTATAAGATTTTACTGTTTGTGATGAGGCAATTCCTGCAATTGAGAATACCATCAACAGTACAAGGATTAATTTCTTTATCATATTCAAATCATTTTTTTTGGGTGTTTTTTTTATTTTTCTTTGTTTGTATAATTTTTTCCCTTTTTCCGTGAGCAAGCCGTTCAGCTCCACGTCAAAAATAAATTTCAGAATCAGCTCTAAACCAATTCCGTTATTTACTATAAATTCCGGGTTCATCAGGTTTCTTGCAACAGCAATGTCATAAGCTATTATTAATTCCTCAGGATAATTTTTTATTAAGTTTTCCCGCTTACCTTGTTTTATAAGCCTATTCATTGTAGAATAAATTGTTTGCGATTCAAACTTCTCGATTTTTGCCCAGATTTCCGGAGCATGGTTTTTTACATCTTTGAACCATTTATCGCTCACTTTTGAGAGTTGCTCGGAATAAAACTCGGAAATTTTATGAAATTTGGCAATTACATCAATATCTTCGTCAAGTATCTCCGATACTTTTTCTTCAAATAGAGAAAGGAAATAACCTGTTACTTCATCAAGTAAATCTGATTTGGAAACAAAATGTTTATAAATTGTTTTTTTGCTTATTCCCAGCTCGGAAGCTATTTCATCCATTGTTGTTTTGTGAAATCCCTCTTTCAAAAACATACCGTGCACGAGCTCCATTATCTTTTTCTTTTCTGAATCTTTATTTTGCATATAATCTTTTTTCAGGTATCTCTACGATGTTAAGTTTAATTTGTTTCAAATTTTTCCAAAATGGAAACTATTTTAGTATTTTGAGTTTCCAAATTAGCCAATAGAAAGCGGAATTTCAAGTCAGAATTTAAAAATTAATAATTTCTTAACAATTATTTTTCTTTTTTCTTTTTCATTTTTGCAGATACAAACTTATATATGATTGGAAGAACCGAAAGGAATACTATTATTACAATAACTTTTTCGATATGCTTATCTATATTTGGTATTGTATTTCCGAGCAAATAACCGAGTAATGTCATACTTAAAATCCAAAGGGCACCGCCAATGACATTGAACTTAAAAAAGTCTAAATATTTCATTTGGGCTATTCCGGCAACTGTAGGAGCGAATGTTCTGATAATCGGAATAAACCTTGCAAGAATAATGGTAATGCCTCCATACTTGTTATAAAACTCCTGAGTTTTAATCAGGTAATCTTTTCTGAAGAGCAGTGACTGCTCTTTTTTGAAGAGATGAGGACCGGATTTATGTCCAATCCAATACCCTACGGCATCGCCAATGACAGCCGCAGGAATCAGCATTACATTTAGCAGAACAATGTCTAATTCACCGGTAGCGGCAAATAATCCGGCAGTAACCAACAATGAATCTCCGGGTAAAAAGAAACCGGCAAGCAAACCTGTCTCCGAAAAAATTATGATAATCAAACCAATATATCCGACAGTGTGTATCAACGTTTTCACGTCGTAGAGTTGAACCAACAGGTCTTTAATTGTTTCCATCAAATAAATTTTAATGCATTACCCGCATTTTAGCGAATTTTAAAATTATTTTTTTAATAACGCCTAAATCTTCAAAATAAATTTCGGCTTTTTTATCTATACCTTTACCGCTTACCGAGAGAACTTTCCCGCTGCCAAAAGAATCATGGTTAATTGCTGTTCCTTTTCTGATATCGGAAAATTTGTCATCTTCAAATTCAGGAACGGATTTTTTATAGCTGTTATATTTGATTGCAGTATTATCATAGTCATAAGTTATACCCGGCTTCTTTTGTTGTTTCCCCGGCATCACACCTCTTAATTTTATTTTCTCGACTTCAACATTATCTTTCAATACATTTTCATTAATCTCTTTAAGAAATCTGGATTTCAGTTGATAAGACTGAATCCCGAATCTGTATCTTTGATTGGAATAAAGAATATATAATTTTTTTTCTGCCCTTGTTATTGCGACGTAAAAAAGCCTTCTTTCTTCTTCGAGGTCTTCTTCTTTAGTTAATGCACCGGAGACAGGAAAAAGATTTTCTTCAAGCCCTGATATAAACACTACCGGGAACTCAAGACCTTTGGAAGAATGTATAGTCATTAAAGTTACGGCATTTTTCCTTGAATCAAATTCGTCTATATCCGCAACAAGTGAAATTTGCTCGAGAAAATTTTCAAGAGTCGGTTCTTCCGAATTATCGGAGTATTCTGCAACAGCAGATTTAAGTTCTTCTATATTATTGAGTCTTTCTTCCGATTCGTTTGTATTCTCATTCTTATACCTGCTCATAATTCCAATCTCATCAATAATACCTCTCACAAGTTCAGGAAGTCTGATTTCATTCTTTAAGGTTTTATATTTTTCCACAAGCGAAGCAACCACTCTAAGATTTTTTTTCAATGCAGTTTTAAGTTCCGGATTTGTTTCTGCGTTTAAAATAACATCATAAATACTTCTGCCTGCTTCTCTTGCGGATAATATCAGCTTGTCTATGCTTGTCTTCCCAATTCCCTCTGTAAGTCCGAGCACTCTTAATGTTGCCTCTTCATCGCTCGGATTAACTATAATTTTCAAATAGCAGATTACATCCTTAATTTCTTTTCTCTGATAAAATCTCGTACCGCCTACTATAATATACGGAATACCGTTCTGCCACAAAGCTTCCTCAAGTATTCTCGATTGAGCATTTGTTCTGTATAGAATAGCGAAATCGCTGAATTTAAGTTTATTATTTCTTATTTCATCCCTAATTTGCTTGGCAATCCTCGATGACTCATCTTTATCTGTTAACGTTTCTATAATTTTGACTTTTTCTCCCAAATGATTTTCCGTCCACAACTGCTTTTCAATTTGCTTACGGTTCTTTTTAATCACATCTCCGGCTAATGCGAGAATTCTTCCTGTTGACCTGTAATTCTGTTCAAGTCTGAAAATTTTTCTGTTTGGAAAATCAGTTTCAAAATCAAAAATATTTTGTATTTC
>CALKAJ010000171.1 GCA_937983305.1 uncultured Ignavibacteriota bacterium
CATAAACCTCTAATTGACGCCTATAACGGTTTAGCTTTTCCCTGTCAATAGAGTTATTAACATCGGGTTTTTTCTTCTCAGATTTGAAATCAATAATTTCAACAGAATCATTTTCACCTCTTATCAAATCAATTTTACCATTTAAAATATAGTCTTCTTTTACAAGAGAAACATCTACTTCGGCTTCCTTAATTCTGTCCCAATCATTTTTATGCTTTTCTTTATAATTCAATACTTGCTTTTTAGCCGCTTCAATTTGACCTTCTCCAAGATATGTTTTCAGACTTTTCGATAAACTATTATAATTGTGGTTAAACCAATCCTTAATATTATCATCAGAAATAAGTTCACGTTCACCTCTCAAAACTGCTTTATGAATATCTTCAATTGTTTGATGAACCAAGGTTCCAAACATCGTACCTTGAATTCTAACAGGTGAATAGTCTAACTCTTTGTAGAATTTATATTGATAAGGACAGTTCTCATATAAAAGGATGTCAGATGTAAATGCATATTGTTTCTTAATGTTGACAGGTTTCAATCTCTCAAGTTCCAATTTACACAAATTGCTATTTTCATCATTCCAATCTGGTATTTGATTGAATAATTTCTCAAAATACTTAGAAGGGGACTTGCCACGTCCTTCCTTAATATTTGCACTTAGAACTAATAGATTTTGAGGTCTTGAAAATGCTGTGTAGAATAAACGATAAAAATCGAAGAACTTTGTCTGCTCAATTGGTTCAAACGCTTCTTTCCTATAATATTTACTTTGAAGTACAACATCTATTTCATCGTACTGTTTTCTTGGAGTAAGATTTAAAGAACCAACAACAACAATCGGAAACTCTAATCCTTTCGATTGATGGATAGTCATAAATGAAACACAACCAGATGGAGCATACTCTTCAATATCCTCGAATTCTTCTATACCTCCTTCCTTCAGAAATCTTAAGTATTGATTAAAGAACTTTTGAAGTACTTTTTTGTAGTTCTTAACAGTAAATATAGTAATGTTATTCAAATATTCAAATTTTGTCAATAACTTTGAAAGAAGTCCCAAATTATAGATTGCACGTAGATTGTAAGCCTTGTCGTTCAATTCGACGTCCAAATAATTGGAGAATAAAGTAAATTTTAACAATTGATAGAACAATGTAGAAAAAGAATAGTCAGTATTCGATAATAATGGAGTATGTTCCTTTGCTTTTGAATTGCACCATTTCAATAACTCCGTATGTGTTCCCTTGTTCTTTCTAACCTCATTAGCAAAAAACATTTTGCATTCTTGATAGTACTCCCAAATCTCAAGATTTGCGTTTTCATTCCACTTCAGATCATCAAATAAATTTGGGAAAATAAAGATTAAAGCTCCCAACATTAATTTAATTTCTGGTCTTTCAAAGAATAATGCAGACCTCGGAGAGAAGACATTAATTCCATTTTGCTCAAGATATTCTGCTAAAGCTATGACATTGTCATTTTTAACAGATTTAAACAAGAATGCGATTTGATTATAGTCATTTAACAATTCATTATCTTTAAGATAATTGATAAATGTTAGAGTGTTATTCTGCCACTCTTCAAATGAATCGTCTGAAGAAATCTTAACAACAGAAGAATAGGAATCAAACTCATAATCTTTTGGTTTAATTTTCTTGTCATACCTAAAGACTTTACTATCAATTTCCCACTTACATTCATTTATCCATTGGCTATAGAAATCAATGATTTGGGGGTGTGAACGATAATTAGTTGTAAGTGTTACCAACTTACATTCTCCTTTCTTGAAGTTTTTTGGGAACTCAAGAATATTCCTTATACTTGCCCCTCTAAATCTGTATAGTCCTTGGTCATCGTCTCCAACAACACAAATGTTATTAGTAGCAGGATTCAAAATTTTGAAAATGATCATTTCTTGAACTGTATTTGTATCCTGATATTCATCTATCATCATATATTTGATTTTTTCTTGAATCTTATTAAGTACTGCAGGGTGTGATTTTAACAGCTCATAAGTTTCAGTTTGAATAGTAGTAAAATCGAGACAATTTTCAGAAGCTAATAATTCCTGATATTTCTTAGTTAACTCTCCTATCACTTTAATTTCAATAATTTCTGATGAAATTAGTTCTTGAATGTCTATCATTTCCTCTGAGACTTTACTAACATATTTCAATATTATTTGTGCTTTATCCCAAGATGAAATAAAACCTTCTTTTAATAATTCTGAAAAGTTCTCAATTTTTTCAAACTCTTTTATATGTTCATATATAAAATAAATAAGTTCAAAATCATCCAGAAGTCTATAATTCTTTGAAAGCCTTGTGAATTCTCTGTTTTCTTCAAGAATCCTTAAGAATATTGAATGCAATGTTCCAATATAAACTTCATTTAGATTAACTTTAATACCTAAATCGAGTATTCGATTTGAAATACGAGTTATAAGTTCATTAGCAGCCTTCTGAGTAAATGTTGCTATTAATATATTTTCTGGCTGAACATCTTTAACAGTAATCAAATAAACAACTTTTTCCACTAATGTTTTTGTCTTCCCTGAACCGGGGCCTGCAATGATTAATAATGCACCATCGGTGTGTTCTATTGCTTCAATTTTAGCAGGATCTAAACCTTCCTCAAAAATGTATTTTCTTTCTTTCAATTGGTTAACTCCGCTAATTGTAGTTTTTCATTGATTTGATTTTTTAGTATGTTCTTTACTTCATTAGGTAGTAAAGTGCAAGAACTGTAATTTGTATATTCGAGAAAGTAGATTACACATAAGAAAGACACATATGCTGGACAAAGATATGTAGTTGCACCTGCAATACCAACAAATGTTGTAATATCAACTTTGAATTTATCATTCTTTGTTTCGTAAGTTATAATTTCATTTTCTCTATCATTCCATATTTTACTATGAGCAATAGCATTTCTCAAATCCGGATTTGCTATATTTGAAATGACTGGGAAAACAGCATTCAGATAATTCTTATTAAAAGAATCAATCTTGGACTTATACGAACCAGATAATAAGTTTTTATTCTCTTTATTGTTCATAATATAATTAATAATAAAATTGATATAGCCAATAAGAATATTCAGAAATTCGTTAGCAGATAATAATTGCTTTTTTATTAACTCCCAAACCATTAGATAATCACTTGAATTGATTGCAATTTTATAGGCACTTGAGGTTTCTATCAAAGTTATGAATTGATTAAACAATTTTGTATTATTCGTTCCAGGATAGTCCTTAATAAATGCATTAAAGAAATTCCTTGCAATTTTTGGATTCTTCGTCTTGACATCACGATATAAAATTATCAGATTTTCACATATTGATTTGCCAATATTGGGTAAATCTTTGTCAGCAGGGTTCTTAGGAAAGTATAATGAATTAATCACTTCTAAATAATAAGCATCTTTGTTATTATAAGATTGCATCTTAGCGAAATCTGTTTGAGCTTCCTGCCCAAAAATTCCACTTATCGTATCAATAGCCATTTGCTTTAATCTTTTTTCAATTTCCGAATCCATCATAAACTCTCATTGATTGATTGAAAAAATGATGATATTTTATCATACCCAAGTTTAATATTATTAAATTGAACCTTGCTCTTGTAATTGCAGTATAGACAAGTTCATCAGTTAAAAACTTCTGGTCTTCTTCCTGCCCATCAAGAATCAAGAATAAGGTGTGAATTTCCCAACCTTTGAAACTATGTATAGTTGATAGTTTCATAGTTCCGTCAGTATTCATTCTAAAATTCAATTTCTTACTTCTCCTTAATGATTCAAGTTGTTCTGTAAGATAATTATATGAATCAAGCAGATTCTTTAGATATTGAAGCTGTTGGCTATACTTCTTTTTGATATTATAAGGAATTAACTTTACAACTTTATTAAATTCAAAAATTGTTGATTGAGGAGTCAATTTCTTTAACGCACTTAAATTTTCTGGCTTCAAGTTTTCTTTTAGAAGACTTTCATTTAATTGTTGCCATTTAGGGTAAAAATGTTCCAGAGTTATTTTACCTTGTGCAATCAAGTGTTCAGTAACCTCAAAATCCTCAATGCTTTTTCTAAAATTATCAGAACTATCTTCACTATTAGTTTCGTTTTTTCTTGATTCCCTTAAATAATGTTCTTTCAACTTTTCATATAAATCGTTTTCATTTCGAGCAAATGATTTTAATTTGGTTAAAGTGGGACAAAATGAAACCATAGGTTTAAAGAACTTTTCTGGTCTGTTTTCAAGTGGAACTATAGGAATTTCCGAAAACAACAGTCTCCACCATTCCTCTTTGGTTTCAGACATCAATGTTGTTTTTTCTCCGTCAATGTTATCAAATAAGAAGGATAAATCTCTAACATATTCAACCCTGGAACCCAATATCCAAATATCGTGCGGGTTAATATTCATTTCCCTTACTTTATTATGTATATACTTATGCAAATGAAAGGCACTGTTAGAACCATTCAATAATAGTTCATAATTGATAGTATTAGTTATTGTACCGTATGAATTTGAAAAATCAAGTGGTATAGAGGTTTGTTTAATCAAGTCTTTCTTATATTTATTGCCTAAGAATGATTCTTGAAATTGTTGAGCTAATTCTCTTATTGAGTTTGAAAGCCTTGCTGTTTCTTCTAATACGTTCCAATACTTACCCGGAACTCCAGTGTAGGGTCTTTTATCGTCTTCTTCATTCAAAGGTCTATCATAAATATTTTGCTTTTCATCTCCAAAAACAGTGTAAGAACCGCCTTCTGCCAGAAAGTATTTCTTGATGATTTCAAGCCAAGATTCCCTATAGTCTTGGATTTCATCGATGAATATTGATTGGTATCTCTCAATCTTTCCCTTACTTCTTTCAAAAAAATGCTTGTTTTCAAAGTCTGATAGATATTTAATTGGAATGTTTGATTCCATTGCTTTTGATTTAAAGAATTCGTGATAATTCTTAATCTCAAATCCATCCCAAGAAAAATCAGCGGGAATACAGATCGGAAGAGCACACGTCTGAACTCCAGTCACGAATCACCATCTC
>CALKAJ010000172.1 GCA_937983305.1 uncultured Ignavibacteriota bacterium
ATTACAACGAAACTCCCTTTCTCCTTTCTTAATTTTGAGAAAATTTGAGTACACTGCGCCACCATTTTCTCTGAATATTGAGGATTGAGTCTTATGATTTATATTGTTATCTATGCTCGTAATCTTCTTTTTCAATAAAACCAGTTCTTGCTTGTGTTTGCTCAGTATTTAACCTTTTCTTTTATCTATATTAATCTTATGAAGATTTTCAGTTATTATACTATTTATTAACGAAATAATTGAATCATACTCTTCTTTTTTAAATGTATTGCTTTTCAATTCTAACAACGAATGAATGGAATTTTCGTTATTGGAGTATTTTAAATATTTTGGATTCTCAAGTTCTTTGTATATATTTTTGACTTCACTGTCTAATATTTTTATTTTATCCTCTGTAATGGTTTCGTTCTCACTTGTATTACTTCTGAGGCAAATTTCTGTGATGTAATAATTGTTTATAACCGGGTTATTATGTTTTAAATAGTCTCTATAAGTTCTTATTTCTTTTTGAAATTCTGTTTTTTTTATCCTGAAGAAATTATTAATATCAACATCAATTAAAATATTCGAATTTTTGAAAGAATTAATAATTCCGCCACTTTTAATCAACAAAGCATTATACCTTGAAGGAATCATTGACAATAAAATTGAGCTTCGGTCGGAAAGATTAATTGAGAGGACTCTGTCATTATTAAATAACTCTACACTCTCAACAGTCTGCTCCATAATTTCAGACATAAGGGATGCAGAATTCTTTTTACTTCTTTTAAATTCTCCCTTTATTTGAATGAACGGAAACTCCGGCAAACAGGAAAACTCCATTGAAAACTTTGAAGCATCTTTTTTTTCAAAAGAGAATACTATTTTATCTTTATCTTGCGAGAAAATATCTTTTATAATTGCCCCGGTAAGATTGCTATTAGAATACTTCGAAATTTCTTTTAATGTAAAATAATCGAAAACCATTTCCCGAATATGGAATCAGCCTTTTTGAAGCGCTTCTGCTCCTGCAACAATTTCAAGCAGTTCAGTTGTGATTGAATCCTGTCTTGCACGATTATACTGGAGACCTAAATATTTTAATAAGTCTGAGGCATTATTCGTTGCAATTTCCATAGCTGTCATTCTTGCACCATGCTCCGAAGCATTTGATTCAAGAAGGGATTTCCAAAACTGCATATTTAGTTGTTTTGGAATTAAACTATTTAAAATCTCCTTTGATGAAGGTTCGTAAATATAATCAATTTGATTTCCGGATTCAGTTATTTCCTTTCCAATTTCAGATCTTAAAGGTAGGAATTGTTGACATGCAATAACTTGCTTGGCAACTGACTTAAATTCATTATTAATTAATACAACTTTATCATATTCTTTATCGTTATACCCTTTAACAATCGAATTTGCCAATTTTATGGAATCCTCAAGGTTAAGGTGCGCAAAAAAACCATTATATTTTTCAATTAAGTTATAATTTCTTTTTCCAAAATAGTCACCGGCTTTCTTTCCAATTGTTATTACTTTAACTTCTTTATTAATTTCAGTGATGTATTTAGTGGCATACTTTGTTATATTTGCATTAAAAGAACCGCACAATCCTCTATCAGATGTTATTACAACAACCAATACTGTATTTATTTCCCTCTCCACTAATAATGGATTATTCTTATCTTCAGGAACTGAAATTACATGATGGAAAAGCTCGTTCAATTTATTTGCATATGGTCTTGTGGATATAATTTTCTCTTGTGCTTTTCTTAACTTTGCAGCTGATACCATTTTCATTGCTTTGGTAATCTTCTGCATATTTTTAGTCGTAGCAATACGTAACCGTATTTCTTTTAATGTCGCCAAGTTTATTTAATTAAATTTGATTCTGTAAGCTTTTGTTTAATAATTTTTTCAAGTTCCGGAAAGTCCTTAGTACTTGAAGTAGGCTTTGCCTGGTCAATTGTATCAAGTAAATCAATACTCTTTCCGTTTATATACAAATCCAGACAATATGCTAATCTATATCTCTCATTTGTTACAGGAATAATCTCTGACAATGACTCGGTGATATTATAAATTTTCTTTATCTGCTCTTCATCACTGAAGTATGCAATACCTGATGGAGGTTTTGTAGTCATTTTATTTTAAATTAATTGATGATTTATATCTTTCAGTGAATTCACCTATAATTTCTTTCATCTTGTTTTCAATTTCCGGAGTAATATCCTTAACTTTTATTATCTCATCAAGAATATCTTTATGCATATTTTCCATTTCCGAGAGAAAATCTGATTCATATTTTGCTATTGTATCTAACGGTAATTCATCAAGGTAACCTTTCGATGCCGCATATATTATGCATATTTGCTTTTCGACATCCATTGGAACATACTGCTTCTGCTTTAAAACCTCTACAAGTCTTTCACCTCTTCTTAACTGTTGCAATGTAGCTTTATCTAAATCAGAGCCGAATTTTGCAAATGCTTCCAGTTCTCTGTATTGCGCAAGATCTAACCTCAATGAGCCTGCAATCCTTTTCATAGCTTTTATCTGAGCACTTCCGCCTACTCTTGATACCGAAATACCAACATTTATAGCAGGCCTTATTCCACTATTAAATAAATTTGGTTCAAGATATATCTGTCCATCAGTTATTGATATCACATTTGTAGGAATGTAAGCAGATACATCTCCCTCTTTTGTTTCAATAACAGGCAAAGCTGTAAGGGAACCACCTCCTAAATCTTGAGATAATTTAGAAGCTCTCTCAAGTAATCTTGAATGAAGATAAAACACGTCGCCGGGATATGCTTCACGGCCCGGAGGTCTTCTTAAAAGTAGTGAAATTTCTCTATATGCAGCTGCTTGCTTTGTTAAATCATCGTAAACTACTAATGCATGCATTCCTCTGTCACGGAAAAACTCTCCCATAGACGCACCGGAATATGGCGCAATAAATTGCAATGGAGCAGGATCAGAAGCGGTTGCCGCTACTACAGTTGTATATTCCATAGCACCTGCTTCCTCAAGACTTTTTACAACTTGAGCTACGGTTGAACCTTTCTGACCTATAGCAACATAGATACAATAAACATCTTTGCCTTTTTGATTTATTATGGTATCTATTGCTACGGCAGTTTTTCCTGTCTGCCTGTCTCCTATAATTAATTCTCTTTGACCTCGCCCAATTGGAATCATTGAATCAACAGATTTCAATCCTGTTTGTAAGGGTTCTTTTACAGGCTGTCTTTGCATTACGCCAAGGGCTTTCCTTTCAATCGGTAGTATAATTTCTGCTTTGATATCTCCTTTACCGTCTATAGGCTGTCCTAATGGATTGACAACTCTGCCCAGTAAACTTTTACCTACTGGTACTGAAGCAATTCTGCCTGTTCTTTTGACTTTATCACCTTCTTTCACAAGATGTGATTCTCCGAAAAGAACGCAACCTACATTGTCCTCATCCAGATTCATTGCGATTGCATATACTCCATGAGGAAATTCTAACAACTCACTTGCCTGACAGTTTAATAATCCATATACTCGTGCTACACCGTCTCCTACAGATAAAACTGTACCTACTTCATATATCTCTGCTTCCTTATTGAATCCTGATAGTTGTTTCAGCAATACTGAAGAAACTTCACCTGATTTTAAATCTAACATTTATAGCTCCTTGGCTGTGTTAATTTTGAAATAAAACACTCTTCTTAAATAATTTCTTTAAATTTAATAATTGGTTTTTTACGCTAGCGTCAATTACTTCGTCTTTATAAAAAACAGTAAACCCTCCAATTAAATCCGGGTCTGTTTTAAATTCGGGAATACATCTAAACCCGGTTTGCTCCTGAATTTTACCTAAAATAGTTTTCTTTTCATCGTCGTTCAACTCTATAACAGTGTTAATCGTTATTCTTATTATTCCGTCTTTCTCGTTTTTGTAATCAATGAAATATCGCAAAATTTCGCTAATTAATGTTTCACGCTTATTTTCTATCAACATCTTAATAAAATTTAATAAAACAGGCGATACTTTT
>CALKAJ010000173.1 GCA_937983305.1 uncultured Ignavibacteriota bacterium
TTGCGGCTTTCGGAGTTTGTATGATTGTTTTTGCTTTGTCGTCAGATTTTTATCTTTCTGTTGCCGCTCTTGCTTTGAGCGGGGGCTTTGACAGCGTCAGCGTAATTATCAGGCAAACTATCTTGCAGATTTACACTCCCGATGAAATGAAAGGAAGGGTTGCCGCCGTTAACAGCATCTTCATCGGCTCTTCCAATGAAATCGGTGCTTTTGAATCCGGCTTCGCTGCTAAGTTTCTTGGAGTTGTTCCTTCCGTAGTCTTTGGCGGCGTAATGACGATTGTGGTTGTGCTTTCCTCATTGTTTATCTTCCCTGACTTAAAAAAAATGGAACTGAAAATTAAATAGAATTTTGCGAAAGGAATTCCGATAAATATTTGTTGAAGATTTTTGGGTTTTCTATAGGTGTGAGATGTCCCGATTCGGGAACGATTTTCATTACTGAATTTTTTATCAGCTTATGCATCCGCTCGGTGTTTGGAATCGGAGAAAATGTATCCTGCTCACCTACCATTAAAAGCACCGGAAGTTCAAGTCCTTTTAATTGCTCAGTTGTTGATGTCCTCGTTGCCATTGCAATCGAGGCACCTGCAAGTGATTTTGCGGTTTGCTCGTTTATAACATCTTTTATGAATTTATATAATCCGGGGTTTTGATAATTTTTTTCGTATAAAAGCCGCTTCATAAATTCATCCGGAAAATTTCCTATGCCCTCTTTCATAAGTCTGTCTATAAATCTTGAACGGCTTATCATTCCTTTATCATCGTCTCTTTCAGCTTTTGAATCGGCAAGTATCATTGATGAAAATTTTTCCGGTGCTTTCAATACTGCTCTCTGTACAATATATCCTCCCATTGAGAGTCCGCAGATATTTACATTTTTCAATTCCAGCTTTACAATTAATTCCAGTACGTCATTTGCAAAGGTTTCCATTGTGTAAATATTTTCGAATGAGTCTTTGCTTTTACCGAATCCTCGAATGTCGTATGTTATTACGCGGTATTTACTTTTAAATTCGTTTACCTGCTCATTCCACATCTTGTTGTTCATTGGAAATGCGTGTACGAAAAGAAGCGGCGAGCCGCTTCCTTCGTAATCAAAAACTGTTATATCTCCTGATTTTATTTCTTTCAATTTATTTCATTTAAAAATTTCAATAATACTTCGTTGAATTTTTCCGGCTCTTCCATATTGGAAAGATGTCCCGATTTTGGTATTATTTCGAGCCGTGAATTTGGCAGAACTGATTTCATAACTTCTGCCATAGGAGGCGGTGTTAATACATCAAACTCGCCTGCTATTACCAAAGCGGGTTTATTGAAATCCGGAAGATGCTCAAGAGTTGAAGTTCTGGTTGCAAGAGCTATCATTGCCGCACAGATGCTTTCATCCGAGTTTTCGGAAATTATTTTGTCGAGATTTCTCCTGAATTCCGGATTTTCATAATTTGATTTTGCAACGAGATTCTTTGTGAACTGCTCAAGAAATTCATTTCGCTTTCCTGACTTAATCAGTTCGATTGATGCCGAGCGTGATATAATTCCGGCATCCGTATCTCTTTCTGCTCTTGTATCGGCAAGCGTTACTGACGCAAAGAGTTCCGGCTGTTTCACAATTGCGCGTAAAATAATATAGCCTCCCATCGAAAGCCCTACTGCATTCACTTTTTCGAGTTTTAATTCTTTTATGACTGAAATCAAATCCTCTGCATAGGTTTCCATTGTATATTGGTAATCTTCTACCTTGCTTTCTCCGAGACCTCTTACATCATAAGTTATTACTCTGAATTTATCTTTGAAGTAATTTACCTGCGGTTCCCACATCTTTGAACTCATCGGGAATGCGTGTACAAATATCAGATTTTTTCCTTCACCGCCAAAATCGTTAACGGATAATTTTCCAATTTTTAAATTTTTCATTATAATTCTGCCTTATACTCTCTGTCTTGAGTTACTATTCTTAATAAAATATGTTTTGATTCGTCTGAATTTATTGTTCCCCAAAGCAATGCAAGCTGCTGCAGCTGAACATCGGGACGGTATTTCGCGGAAAGCCCTATTATTACTTCCCTTACATTAAGATTATATGCCGTATTCATTATTGCATAAAATGCATTGTTCGTTGGGACTACAATCGTATGAACAGGCTTACCGATTTCCTCCGCCGTATCAACAACACGGCTGAATAAATCCTGCTCGTCGTGCTCAAGCTCTTCCAATACTTCTGTTGACAGCTTATCCTTAAATACTCTTCCTATCATTACTATTATATCGGTTTTCTCAATATCTGTTTCGTTTATTACTTTTCTTAAATGGTTAAGATTTCCCGGGTCGCGTACAGCCACAAGTACTCTGTCTTCAAGGTCAGTACCAACCGATTCCGCAGTAATCTCTGTTTCATCTTCTATATTAAAATGCTCCATTATCTTGCTGTGCTTTTCGTGCTCAAATTCATCTTCAGATATATTCTGTACTTTCATAATTCTTCTTTTGTTAATATAAGAAGAAATCGTAAGAATTATGAAAAAGCTTAATGTAAATATTATTCCGGATATTGTCGCGATTGGCTTTGTAAATAAATTTGTCATTGCAGTAAAAAATAAAATCATAAATATTGTCATCAAGCCAAGCGGTATATGAACCTTACCGAAATCTATATTTAAAGGAACCTTCCATTCGCGGGGTCTTTTGTCTTTATATCTTAATACTACCATTGCAAATGATTTGAAAACAAGACTCCAGATTACTCCAAATGCGTATGCCTCTCCAAGTATTATAATATCGCCTCTTGAGAGAAGTATTGTTGCTATTTGAAGTATCGCTATCATATTAAGAACTCTGTATGTTGTTCCGTATTTTTTATGAGGCTTTCTGAACCAGTCCGTTAATACCCTGTCTTCAGCAACTCTGTTTATAACACTGTTTGCTCCAACAATTGAAGTATTCACCGCCGCAGATAGAATCAACACACCTACTATTACTACAAAACCCTGAACAATAAGTCTTAGCCACAAAGGACCATATAAAAACATTGCAATACCGCCAATCAGGTTATCTATATAATGAGGTCTTATATCATCGGGTATCAGCATTAATCCAAGGAAGGAAACGCCCGGCGTTATTACAACCGTAAAAACAAAAATGACAATAATTGCTTTTTTAAAATTTTTAACTTTTGGATATTCAACTTCGCGATAAACCTGCCCCAGCGTTTCGTTACCGCTTAGTGCAAGCAATGAGTGTCCGAAGGCAATCAGAATACTAATCAAACCGATTGACTTTATCCAGTCAACATCCTTCAGCCAGCCGTATGCGTGCTCCGATAAATTCAGTTCAAGCGGCGGGAAGTGTGAAAAGAAAGGCTCTTCTTTCATAAGCAATGTTATTACTCCCCAGGATATCACTAACACACCCATTATACCTGTTATAACAAAAATCTTAAATGCCTTGTCGGAAGATTCTTCAATGCCTTTTACATTTTCCCACCAGAAATATAATATTATGATTATCGCTACTGCCATAGCCATTATATTCCTGTCAACCATAAAGTTAATACCGTTCAGCCGCAATGTATCGTTTATTAATCCGGCAAGATATTGGCCGCCCGAAACACTGCTGATTGGTCCCGTTAGTACATAGTCGAAAATCAAAGCACTGACAGAAACTCTGGCAAACCAATCTCCAAGAGTAAACTTGACTACCCGGTAAACTCCGCCTCTTGTAAACAGCGGTGATGACTCAAGATATAACGCACTTATCGCAAATGAAAAAAGCATTAATGCCAGTATGAAATACGGAGCTATTTTCCCGATGAACTGCTCTGCAATCCCGCCGAGATCGGAAGAGCACACGTCTGAACTCCAGTCACGAATCACCATCTC
>CALKAJ010000174.1 GCA_937983305.1 uncultured Ignavibacteriota bacterium
GTATCGGGCAATGTTGCAGTTTATCTTCATCCGGATGCAAAACTCGACGATATGACTTTCCCGCCTGATTTAAAATATGGCGACAGAATCTCTATGTACGGAAGACTTTCAGTACCCTTTGCAAGAAAAAATCCCGGAAGTTTTGATTACAGGAAATATCTCGAGATTCATAACATCTATAAAATGTTTTTTGTAAAAGGTTACGAAAATATTCAGGTTGTTTCTTCCTCAAACCTTCCTTTCATCTATCAGAAAATTATTTTCCCTGCAAGAGAATTTTCCAATAAAACAATTGACAGAATGATTGGCGGCGATGAAGGCGCTTTTCTTAAAGGTCTTGTTACAGGTGACCGTAGCAGTATCACAAAAGAGTTAAAGGAGAAATTTGTTAATGCAGGCGTTATGCATTTGATTGCCGTATCCGGATTAAACGTTGCTTATGTTATTCTTTTCGCAACAATTTTATTTTCCATAGTTCGCTTTAATTACACTGCAAAGTTTATCGGCATTACAATCCTTCTTACATTCTATGTTTTATTCACCGGAAATCCTGCTTCCATTATAAGAGCAAGTTTAATGGGAATTTTATTTATGCTCGCCTTTGTAATTCAACGCAAGCATATTTTTTATAATCTCGCATCTTTTTCTGCTGTCTTAATTTTAATGTTTGATTCGAAATATATTTATGATGCAGGTTTTATTTTATCATACTCAGCCGTTTTTTCGATCGCATTGTTCTATAATAAATTTGATGAAACAATTATACAAAGCATTGGAAAAAACAATTTCAAAGGTAAGAAAATTTTATTGTCTTTGTTTGTAATTATTTTCACCACTCTTGCAGCTCAAATCGGAACTCTTCCTTTGATTTCTGCTTATTTTGGAAAAATATCACTTATATCATATATCGCCAATCTTCTTGTAATTCCGCTTTCAAATATTTCTTTAATTATTGGTTTCTTGCAAGTGCTTGTTGCGGGTTATTCCGATTTCATCGCATTTCTCTTTGCTAATACAAACTCATTCCTGCTTGCAATGCAATTGAAAATTATTGATTACACTTCCGGACTTGAATATGCATTCTTCTATTACAAATTTTCCATACTGCTTACTATTATTTATTTTGCAGTTGTGTTTATTTTATTTTCAAGAAGAATGACTCTTATTTTCAGATTTACTCTTGCCGGTACTATCATTATTCTTACTCTGATTTTTTCACAGGATAAAAACGAAAACTTCAAAGTTGCATTTCTTGATGTCGGGCAGGGCGATTGCTCGGTAATTTCAACACCTGAAAATTATAATATTGTAATAGACCTCGGACCGAAATCTAATACCGGCTCTTCTGCTGAATATGTTGTCTTACCCTATTTGAGGTACAACGCTGTAAACGAAATTGATTTGCTTGTTCTGACTCATCTGCATAGCGACCATATTTCCGGCCTCGACTATCTTCTCCCTCGCATCAAAGTTAAGAAAGCTCTGATTCCAAATTCAAATGATTCAAAGCAAAGGCGTTACATAATAAATCTTTTTAACGAATACAATATTCCGTTTGAAACAATAACCGCCGGCTCAACAGCAAATCTTTCCGACAGCACAAAATTATTTTTTCTGTATCCCCCGAATATAAATTTCGAAGGAGAAGAAACAGAACACATTAGTAATTTAGTTATGAAGGTTAATTATAAAAATCTTGACTTGCTATATACTGCCGACTCCGATGAAAACGTGGAACGTGTTTTAAATCATTATTATAAAGATTTCCTTAAAAGTGATATTTTAAAAGTCCCGCATCACGGGAGTAAATCTTCGTCTTCTGTTTCTTTTTTAATGAATGTATTTCCGGAGGTTTCCGTTATTT
This sequence comes from uncultured Ignavibacteriota bacterium, assembly GCA_937983305.1. Taxonomy (GTDB): domain Bacteria; phylum Bacteroidota; class Ignavibacteria; order Tepidaquicellales; family Tepidaquicellaceae; genus DSSM01. Next base: position 1,865 of record CALKAJ010000174.1, read on the forward strand.
CCTGCGGAGCTAACAACCGCTTTAATCATCCGTCTGTTTATGTACTAAACAGGCTCGAAAAAATTAATTCTAATATTTTCAGAACCGATAAGGAAGGTGCAGTTATTTTCGAATCCGATGGGAATATATTAAAGAGAATTGACTGATTTATTTTTTTCCGTATAGATTTCTGTATTTTACTTTTTCAAGTTCCCTGTTTATTATCAGGTCTGCAATGTTTGAAGCAATCTGATTAATATCTTCCCCCGAGTCAAGCGCCTCCTTGAATTTCCTCTCATCAACATCTATCCTGTAAATTGCAGATAAAAGTTTTTCAATGTTTCTTTCCATCAGGTATGCTACAAGTTCGGTCATTTTTTGCTTTAGAAGTGACATCGAATCTATTACCGAATCATTTAAAGATAAATTAGTATTGCTCATCTCGAAATGCTCATTAATCAATACCACCGCACTTTGAATGTCATTACTCAATTCAGGCTGTTTTGCTTTTAAAAATACAATCATAACGCTTTTAATTTCTCATTTCAAGTTATTTTTATCAATGTAGAATATTTCTTTATTTAGTTTTATTTTTAATTTTTTTAAGTTCTTTTTTGTTTTAAATACAGCAATACAATTAATTATTAATTTTTGATAATATGAAAAATACTGAAGTCTGGAATATATCCGAAAAAGATTATCCCAAAAACGGAACTCTGAAAGAAATACTGAAATTTTTATCCGGTTATGCAATTCTTGCTCCATCAGGGCATAATACTCAACCCTGGAAAATTAAAGTTAATGATGACTCAATCGAATTATCAGCTGACTTTACAAGAAATCTTCCCGTAATTGACCCGTCAAACAGGCAATTAATTACAAGTGTCGGAGCGGCGGCGGGAAATTTTTTTACTGCTTTGAATTATTTCGGTTTTAATTATAATTATGATTTCTTAAAAAAGGATAGAGATAATTTCGCAGTCTTAATTACTCCTGGTAAAGGAAGAATTACTAATCCAAATGATAATAATCTTTTTCTTGCTTTAACAAAAAGAAGAACAAACAGAAATCCCTTTGATGAAAAACCTATTGACGGACTAATAGTTCAAAGATTTGAAACTATCGTCAGTGAAGAGCGGATTAAACTTCTTGTACAGGAAAACGAAAACAGAAACAAACTTATTTCAATTATAGAAGAAGGCGACAGAATGCAATCTTCAAACCAAAAATTCTGCAAAGAGCTTTCCGAATGGGTTCATCCCGAAAGAGCCGATTCCAAAGACGGAATTCCCGGATATGCATTCGGACAAAATGATATGATTTCTACATCAGGTCCTTTTTATATTGGAAATCTCGACTGGGGAAAAATTCAAGCCGGACGTGACAGGAATTTAATTAAAGGTTCTCCTCTTATTGTTATTCTTGAAAGTAAACACAATACTCCTGAAGATTGGTTTAAAACCGGAGTTGCTCTCGAGAGACTTTTGCTTGCCGCAGCTTCTGAAAATATTTCTGCTTCTTATCTGAATCAACCGCTTGAAATCCCCGAACTGAATCAAAAAGTGAAATCCGAGTTAAATATAAAAGGAGTTCCGCAGCAAATTTTAAGAATGGGATACGGTAAAACTGTAAAGCCAACCCCTCGCCGAAAACTTGAAGAGGTTTTTTTGTAATGCTTTATTTCAAATCTAAAAGGTCTGCTGCTTTGATTATTATCCAATTCATTTCTATCGGATTAATATTTGCCGTCGGCAATCCCATTCCCTCCAATCCCCTATTAATTGTATTACTTTTTATTGCTTCTTTGCCCGGCTTAATAGGTATTCTTCAAATGAAATGGAAAGTTAATATTCCTCCCGATGTAAGAAATAATTCTATCCTTATTCAAACCGGTATCTACAAATTTATACGTCATCCAATGTATTTCTCGGTTATATTCGTTTGTCTAATCTCCGTTTTAAATGATATTTCAACTGTTAGAATATTATTTTTTATTGTACTTTTTTTAACAATACTGCTTAAACATACCTATGAAGAGCACCTTCTGACTGAAGCTTTTGGGGAGAAATATATCTCTTACCAAAAAACTACTAAAAGATTCATTCCATTCATTTTTTGAATTTTATAATTAATTAACATTAAAGAGAGAAAATATTACATTTAATAATTGAAGTAAAATTCATAAATTTGTACTATAATAAAAATTTATAGAAGATTCGAATGAGTAAAGTAATGGACAGGATATGGGAGTTTGCAAAAAATGCAAAAAGAAAAATCGCCCTTCCCGAAGCATCAGAAGAAAGAAATCTTAAGGCAGCAGAATTTGTTCATAATAAACGGCTTGCGGATATTATTCTCGTTGGAAACGAAGAAGAGATTAAAAAAAACGCTTTAAAAATTGGTGTGGATATTTCCGGTATTGAAATTTTTGACCCGCAAACTTCAAAGTATTTCGAAAGTTATTCGGAAACTTTTTTCAATTTGAGAAAGTCAAAGGGAGTTACTTTTGAAAAAGCAAAAGAAATTATGCTCGACCCCGTTTACTTTGCAACTATGATGGTTAAAATGAAAGATGCAGACGGAATGGTTTCCGGTGCCATTCACTCAACCGGAGACTTACTCAGACCTGCATTGCAGATTATTAAAACAGCACCGGGAATTTCTATTGTTTCAAGTTCATTTGTGATGGAACTTCAGGATAAATCTTTCGGCGATAACGGTGTTATCCTGTTTGCCGATTGCGCCATTAATCCAAATCCAAATGCAGAAGAACTGTCGTCTATTGCTTTAGCAACAGCGGCTACTGCTAAATCGCTTTGCCAAATTGAACCCCGTGTTGCAATGCTTTCATTCTCGACTAAAGGACGTGCCGAACACGAACTAATAACCAAGGTTAGAGAAGCACATAAACTTGAAAAAGAGAAAACGCCTGATTTATTAATTGATGGCGAACTTCAGCTTGATGCCGCTATTATTCCGGATGTTGCTAAGCTTAAAGCTCCAGACAGCCCGGTTGCCGGAAAAGCAAATGTTTTGATATTCCCCGATTTGCAATCAGGAAATATTGGATACAAACTCGTTCAGAGAATTGCAAAAGCAAACTGCATTGGTCCTGTCAGTCAGGGTTTTGCAGCACCGGTAAACGACCTTTCCAGAGGATGCAGTGCGGAAGATATTATAAACGTTATTGCCATAACAGCATTGCAGGCAGGTTAAAAATTTAAAATTTTAAAAAAATATAATGAAAATCTTAGTAATAAATTGTGGTAGTTCTTCTTTAAAATTCCAGTTACTCGATATGAACGATGAATCAGTTCTTGCAAAAGGTATCGTTGAAAGAATCGGTTCGGAAGGAACTTCCATAACATACGAAACTCCAAAAAGCGGAAAAATCAAAAATTGTGAATCAGCAGCTAATCACACCGATGCTGCTTCTCTGGTTTTTAAATATCTTTCCGATGAAAAAACCGGAGTAATTAAAAACGCTAATGAAATAGATGCAATCGGTCACAGACTCGTTCACGGCGGAGAAGAATACAGCAGCTCTGTAATCATTGATGATAAAGTTGTTGAAGCATTAAAAAAATACAGTGTTTTTGCTCCGCTTCATA
>CALKAJ010000175.1 GCA_937983305.1 uncultured Ignavibacteriota bacterium
AATCAATCAACGGTCGGCCCTTATTTATTATTCAACATCGGCTACGGATTTTAGAAAAAACAAATTATTAAAAAAACTTTTAAAAAAATGAGAAATTTAAAATTATTTATAATAACAATTTTGTGTCTTTCATTTAGTAATAGTTCGCTTTATTCGCAGAAAGACAATCAAGAAAGATTATGGGGAGGATCCCATAAATATTCAACACAAGAGGCATGGAAATTAGTAAAACATCAATTTCCTAATAATTATTATGGTTACTTTGATCAAGGAATTGGTAGTTTCAATGAATATCTCTACAATCTAGATTATGAAACCGGTACTGTTATGGCCGGCACTTTACGTGAAGATATAAATGATGTGGTTTATTATCCTTCAGGTCCATGTGCTGTTGATGGTAGGCATACAAGTACACATTTTTGGGATGGTGACGAACAAGATGATTATTTATGGACTATTTTTGATTGTACATATCGTCAAGCATTGCAAAAATTTTTTTCATACTGGCATTTGAGAGCCATTCCTGATAATTATGCTTTTATAATACTGGGGAAATCACCTTTCTTCAAAGTTTCCTTGAATGGAAGCAATCAATTTATACTTATTTATATAACAGTTCCTGATGGCTGTAACCTTGCTCAAGCTATAAAAAACCCTTCATTAGTGATGGTTAATAAATATGTTAATGAAAATGGGCAAACACAACTTGTTAATCAACCAATCGATGATTTTTTCACTTATACAGCAACTGCTACTTCTGATTATACTGTTGCTGTAAAAAAAGCTCTTTGGGAAATACTTGGAAGGATGTGCCATTTGCTTCAAGATATGAGTGTTCCTGCTCATGCCAAAAATGATATACACTCCGGTGATGAGCCATACGAAAAAGTACTAGAATATAGATTTTTAGGTGTTAATTTTTTAACTGCGTATCAACAGGGAGGTGTTATAAAATTAAACAAATTATGTAATCCATTAAGAACAATATTCTATATTCAGAATCAAATCGCTGATAGATTTCCTACAGAAGACTATGTTGGTGACGTAAATCTTCCAAATATTCTTGGTGGCACAACTCAAGGAAATGATTACTATTACATACAAGGCGAATTAGACAAAGTATATCAACAAAAGTTAAATAATGTTCCATTTTATTGGCCAGGAGGTTTTATGGATACTGTATTATTATTTAATCCATTTAGAGAATATAGTTATGTATATTCTTTTAGAAGTGTTGCAGGTCTTTTATGGTATGTTTATTGTCATTATTATGATATTCAATTTCCTAATCCGATTTTTGCACAGAATCCCGTTGTTCAAAATCCCGCAATGATAAGACCAGGAATGCAAGGCGGAATTACGGTAAAGTTACAATCGAATTTAAATCCGTTAGATTTTGATTGGGTTTGGATGGAGATGAATAGTGCTTATAAACCGCAAGGTGTAACATGTCAAGTTAATAATAATAATCTTTATATAAATTGGGGTTCAATTGACAATATGATAAACTTTTTTAATCGAGAGAAAGGAAATAATGACCCACCTTGGTATTTTAAAGTATTTGTATCTGGAAATTGCGGTAGTACAATCTATAAAGAAGTTTTTCCTGTGCTTGTAAATGGAACTCTTGGATGTCCTTGGGTCTTTGTTCAGTCACAAGATTCCAATATTATACCGGAAAATAATTTATTGCATAAATCACTACTACCGGAAAATTATGGGAATGAAATAAAGGATAAATACATTTTAAAATTAAACCCAGGCATATTTGATGGAAAATTGAAATTAATGTTAGTCGAAACTAAAAACGACTCATCGATACTTAACAGGGTAAAATTGTATGCGATTGATCACCATGTGAGTAAAAAAATAGCCATTACTGAGGATAATACGATTGTTACGTATGATAGTTCTTCGGTAATTGATAATATATATTCAACTTTATTTGATCCTGAATATAATCTCACTGAAATTACTGAGGATATTTTATTTCATAAAGAACCAAAAAATAATATACTCGGTGATACTTTATATAATTTATATTCTGAGTTTAAATACAATAGTGGACAGAATCCTTCGATTATTGCCAACGTTAAAAGAAATCAAGCCTATCCGATTACGAATAAAGATTCTTATACCGGGATAATAATTGGACATACTCCGAATGGTTCTTTCCAAAATCAGTTTATTCGCAGAGAAAATCCTGATAATTTTATCTTCCCTATTGGAACAAGAAATTTTTATGGTTCCGTTGATAGTGCACATATCTCATGGGATAAAAGTTTTGATATCAGATATCTTGCAGTTGCTTCAGTTTCTTATTCGGGTTATACTTTAACTGAATTACCTTTGTCATTAGCATATCATACTTTAGATGGAGATATTACAAATAATTTAAATTATGTGGATTCTTTAACAAGCTATATAAGCGAAAATCACTATTTGAATCTTGAATTCCAAAATATCGAAAACTACTCTAATGAAGGAATTGTAAGAGAATATATTATAGAAGTGGATGGGAAAGTTCTTCAGGCAGGTTCTCAAAGAATGAGTTTAATGAATAAAGTTAAAGAAAATAATCAAATTCCCAAATTATTCTCTCTATCCCAAAATTATCCTAATCCGTTTAACCCTGTAACCAATATTAAATATCAAATTCCCATTAATACATTTGTTACAGTAAAGGTTTATGATATCCTTGGAAAGGAAGTAAAAACACTTGTAAATGAATTCAAATCAGTTGGAAACTATTCTGTTTTATTCGATGCTTCTTCGCTTTCAAGCGGTATTTATTTCTATAAAATGTCGGCAGGTGAGTTTTCGGACGTAAAGAGAATGGTTTTAGTTAAATAATATATTCTTCGAAAAGCAAACTCCGAAAGACGGAGTTTGCTTTTCATAATTATAACAAATTTTACAATTAATTTTAGTAGATAATGATTGAGAAATATGCTGTTTCAATTTATTCGAATTTTTTAATATTATTTTTGATTCTCTCCGCCTCTGCCGAATCTCAAACGCTGAAAAGCATTTCGGTAAAGGATACGAGCATTACTTCAGAGCATGAATTTAAACGTATGTTTGGTTGGAATATAAAGGCAGGCTCAGGTATTTATCACTTTGCAGATGAAATATACGAAATCAATGGTGAAATGGAGTATGTTAAGAGGAAATAACACT
>CALKAJ010000176.1 GCA_937983305.1 uncultured Ignavibacteriota bacterium
TTCCTATTGTATCAGATAATTTTCTAAGCAGTTCAATTGCATATTCTTTATGTTTATCAATTGAGATTCTCATGCCAAATCCAAATTCCGCATTGTCTTCAAATAATGAATTCGACCACGCAGGACCTCTGCCTTCTTTGTTAACAGCCCATGGAGTAGTTGGTAAGTTGGCACCATAAATTGATGAACATCCTGTTGCATTTGCAATTACGGCTCTATCTCCGAAAAGTTGAGAGACTAATTTGACATAAGGGGTTTCGCCGCAACCTGCGCATGCACCTGAAAATTCAAATAACGGCTGCAGGAATTGACTTCCTTTTACCGAAGCAGTATTTAATTTACTTCTGTCATATTCAGGGATATTGAGGAAATAATCCCAGTTAATTTTTTCCTGCTCTCTCAGCGGAATCTGAGGAGCCATATTGATTGCTTTGAACTTTGGTTCTTTTTTGTTTTTTGCGGGGCAGAATTCTACACAAAGTCCGCAGCCGGTACAATCTTCCACTGCAACCTGAATAGAATACTCGGTTCCTGCCTCGAATTCTTTACCTTTTGCGTTAGTATGCTTAAACGATGCCGGAGCATTAGCAAGTTCTTTTTCGGGGTAAGCTTTAATTCTGATTGTAGCGTGCGGGCAAATCATTGCACACTTGCCGCATTGAATACAAACTTCCGGGTCCCATACAGGAACTTCGAGAGCAATATTTCTTTTTTCCCATTGAGCAGTTGCCGTTGGGAATGTTCCGTCAACAGGCATTTGGCTGACAGGAACTTCATCGCCGAGACCTTCCATAATTTTTCCGAGAGTCTCTCTTACGTATTCCGGAGCTTTATCTGAAACAATAGGAGGAAGCTCATTGCTGCTTATAACTTTTTCGTTTTCACTTACTTCAAAAAGATTGGCAAGGGTTTTATCAACTGCTTCATAATTTTTCTTTACGATTTCATCACCTTTCGAGCCGTATGTTTTTTTGATTGCCTTTTTAATCTGTTCAATTGCCTCTTCTCTCGGGAGAACGCCTGAAATTGCAAAGAAACAAGTCTGCATAATTGTGTTAATTCTTGAACCCATTCCTGTTTCTTTTGCAACTTTGTATGCATCAATTACATAAAAGTTTAATTTCTTATTTACTATTTGCTCACATACTTTCTTAGGCATTTTTGAAAATACCTCATTTTTTGTGAACTGACTGTTAAGAAGAAATGTACCGCCTTCTTTCATGTTTCTTAATACATCAAATTTATCAAGAAGTGTGAATTGATGGCAGCCGATAAAGTTTGCTTCCTGTATCAGGTATGTTGATTTAATATTTTTCTTTCCAAATCTTAAATGTGATACTGTTGTTGAGCCGGATTTTTTTGAGTCATAAACAAAGAATCCCTGAGCATAATTTTCGGTTTCTTCACCGATAATTTTAATACTGTTTTTATTTGCTCCAACTGTACCATCTGAACCGAGACCGAAGAACATCGAAGTTATTGTGCCTTCAGGTTCGGTTTTAAAAGAACTGTCAAAAGAAAGGCTTGTATGAGTTACATCGTCGTTTATACCAATGGTGAAATGATTTTTTGGTTCATTATTTTTAAGATTATCGAGAACAGCTTTTATCATTCCGGGAGTAAACTCTTTTGAAGATAAGCCGTATCTTCCTCCGACAATTTTTGGGATTTTATTAAACGGAGGATTGTCACTGCTCATAGCTTCAGAGATTGCCGTAACAACATCAAGATATAGCGGCTCGCCTAAAGAGCCGGGTTCTTTTGTCCGGTCAAGAACAGCAATACTTTTAACTGATTTCGGTATTGCATTTAAAAGATGCTTTGCCGAGAAAGGTCTGTATAATCTGACTTTTATTATTCCGACTTTTTCTTTTGAGTTGCTGATTAAGAAGTTTATTGTTTCTTCTGCGGCTTCAGCTCCCGAGCCCATAAGAATAATTATTCTTTCAGCATCAGGGTCTCCAATATAATCAAAAAGGTGGTATCTTCTGCCGGTTATTTCAAAAAATTTATCCATAGCGGATTCAACTATTTCCGGACATGCATCGTAATATTTATTAACTGTTTCTCTTCCCTGGAAATATACATCGGGATTCTGAGCAGTACCTCTGAGTACGGGTTTTTCAGGTGTTAGTGCACGAGCTCTGTGTTCAAAAACAAACATATCGTCAATCATTGCTTTCATATCATCTTCTGTCAGTTGTTCGATTTTTATAACTTCGTGAGAAGTCCTGAATCCGTCGAAGAAATGGAGAAATGGAACTCTTGATTCAAGGGTAGATTTTTGAGATATTAATGCAAAATCCATTACTTCCTGAACAGAACCGGAACAGAGCAAAGCGAAACCTGTCTGTCTTGTTGCCATAACATCACTGTGATCTCCATAAATAGATAAAGCCTGAGCCGCGATAGAACGTGCGGAGACGTGAAAAACAGTAGAGGTGAGCTCACCGGCTATTTTATACATATTAGGAATCATTAATAACAATCCCTGAGATGCAGTGAATGTTGTAGTTAAAGAACCGCTTTGCAAGGCACCGTGAACAGCACCTGAGGCGCCGCCTTCGCTTTGCAATTCGGAAACTGAGGGAATAGTTCCCCATATGTTTTTATTGCCTGCTGCAGACCAGGCATCCGACAACTCTCCCATACCGGAAGAAGGTGTTATGGGATAAATAGCAATTACTTCGTTCGTTTTGTGTGCAACATAAGCAGCAGCTTCATTACCATCAATTGTTACTTTATTTCTTATCATAAAATGCTCCTGTTAATTTAATTTATATGGTGTGATTTAAAATATTTTCTGAATTAAAAAAATAAATTATTATGTGAGGATATTTAAAAAAGATTTTCATGTCTTGTAAAATAATCATTTTAAATTTTATTTAAAATGTATCTTTTGATATTTTATTTTAAAATTATTTAAAAGTAAAACCCTGTATTCGGAGCAGAACACAGGGTTTTTAAATAACCCAAAAAACAAAAATGTTACTTTAATATAACGATTTATTTACAAAGAAAAACTTTATTTTTACGGTGGGATTTTTAGTGAATAAAATTTTTTATAAACAGCGGTATTTCATAACCCGGATATAAGTAAAACAACTGTTTTGAACGCCTAAAATTTTTTTTTAAAAAAACTAAATTTAGGACTTGACAAAAAGTAAAATATCTTATATTTTTGTAATAGAAGTTGCTTGATTATACTAAGTTCTTTTAAATATAGTTTAGATACTATGGTTACACAGTGAAGATACTACTAAGAAAAAAGGTTCTTTAAAATAGAAAATGAGTTAACACAATCATATAAGAGTGGCTTTTTCATAGATTACTCCCACCAACAATAAACCCCTAAATCCCTGCTTTCCCCCGAGCAGGGATTTTTTTTTATCGCTGTTTTAAAAATTGCAATCGTGTTTTGATAATTGGATATAAAAAAATCCTGTATTTACATCTGTAAATACAGGATTTTAAAATAAGATAAAAGTATTAGATAAGCTATTTCAGGGCTGAGACAATTTCCTTCGTATCTCTTGCAATCATCAGCTCTTCATTTGTTGGAATAACGTAGATTCTGACTTTTGACTCCGGAAGTGATATATCTGCAAAATTCCCCCGAATTGTTTTGTTTCTGTTTTCATCAATCTCAATTCCAAGATATTCAAGATCTTTGCAGGCAAAGTATCTTGTTTCCCAGTCATTCTCGCCGATACCTGCAGTGAACACAAGAGCGTCAAGTCCACCCATTATTGCAGTATAAGCACCGATATATTTTCTTAATCTGAAATCAAAAATCTCAAGCGCAAGTTTTGCTCTTTTATTTCCGTCGTGCAGAGCATTTTCAAGGTCTCTGAAATCATTACTGATTCCCGATATCCCATATACGCCGGATTTTTTATTCAACATATCATCTACTTCTTTGTGAGACAGATGCTCCTCTTTTTCTATAAAATTTACAATTGCAGGATCAAGGTCTCCACAGCGCGTTCCCATAACAAGCCCGTCAACAGGAGTATATCCCATGCTTGTATCAACGCTTTTTCCATTGCAAACTGCACAGATACTTGAACCGTTACCAAGATGACAGGAAATTATTTTAGGGTAGATCGGAAGAGCACACGTCTGAACTCCAGTCACGAATCACCATCTC
>CALKAJ010000177.1 GCA_937983305.1 uncultured Ignavibacteriota bacterium
ATTCGTGACTGGAGTTCAGACGTGTGCTCTTCCGATCTCTTAAGGTTTTTAGTTTAGAGAGATGTATTATAATAAATTACATACCTTTTACCGAATAAATTTAACTTAAATAAAAAATGTGAAAGATAAATAAATAACGTTCAAATTGGTCTGAAATTGGATTGTGTAATTAATCTTACTCATAAAACTACAACATTTATCGAAGTTACCCTGTAAATATTTTGTTTCATTTATTGCCTCCTTTTTTTTCTAATTAATAAATACAAAATTAAAAGTCAAGGAATTAATGTATATACAAGGAATAATTATTTAATTAAATATAACACCAAAGTTTTCATTCCGCATTGGTATAAAAAATAAAGAATAGAATTTTAATTGCTGAAAATTTATATTAGGCAATGAAAAAATTATTACTTTTTGTTATTTTTATTTTTTGTGCATTTAACATTTTATATGCACAGGAAGGGAATTCACTTACAGATAATCCCATCAAGGTTACTGAATATGTAACAGATTTAACAGGCACTCTGAAAACCGATGAGCTTTCAGCACTTCGTATGAAATTAAGAAAGTTCTTTGATTCAACATCAACTCAGATTGTTGTATTGATAATTCCATCATTAAACGGCGAGCCGGTTGAAAATGTAGCCAATGCAATTTTCAGATTCAACGGTATCGGGACTAAAAGCAAGAATAACGGAGTATTGCTTTTAATCTCGAAAGGCGAAAGAAAAATCCGCCTTGAAGTCGGCTACGGACTTGAAGGTATAATGCCCGATGCAATTTCAAAGCAAATAATAAAAAACAACATCGGACCGGAGCTGAAAAAGGACAACTTCTACAAAGGAATAGATAACGGCATTAATGCAATAATTGCCGTAACAAAAGGCGAATATTCTGTTGATGCAAAAAAGCAAACAGAGAATACGGATTGGGCTTCCATTGTTATTGCTATTGTATTGGTTGTTATGGGTTTGGGCGTAGTGTTGATTTTATTTTTGGCACGCAAAGGCAGAAATATCACATGGACAAAAAGTTCGGGTTCATCATCGGGTTATTATCACAGCGATAGCTCTTCTCACTCTTCCGGCTCAAGCTCTTACGATTCATCATCAAGTGATTCGGGCTTTTCCGGCGGCGGCGGCGATTCCGGCGGCGGCGGTGCGAGCGGGGATTATTAGAAATGTTTCTGGGACGAAGATAATAATAAGTTGCGAAATCTCTTTCTGAGGATTAAATAAAGGAATTGAATTAAGTTTTTTCTTTAGTTAAGATTAAGAAAAAACTTACTACAATGAATATAAAACTTTTTCCGGTTTTGATTTTCTTTCTTCTGCTTTTTTCCTGCGGTGTTAATTCTCAGCCAAGATGGGAAAAGCTCGAATATTATTATAATGTCGGCTCGCTTCCGCCGCCTTATCATTATTCATATAAAATAATAATTACAAATGACGGTATTGTTGACTTCGAATATCTTTCGGG
>CALKAJ010000178.1 GCA_937983305.1 uncultured Ignavibacteriota bacterium
TTTGTGCCTTGGTTCCAATTATCAGTTTTACCTATTTCAAGATTATTGATATTAAGGGAATCTGATTCTTTAACCTTAATACTTCTGATTGGAACAGTATAATCGGGTTTGAAATCGAGCATCCTGATTTTCCCGTTAATTAAATTAAATTCTCCGGCTTTAATTCCCCAGTCAAATTCTTTTGTCGTTGTGTCTTCTTCTTCAGGCTCATCGGATTTGAACAGATGTGCAAGATTCCAGAGAGTGTCGTTGCCTGAAATCACTTTTGTCATATTAATTTCAGGATTAACAAGAGTGAGGGAGTTAACAATAATTTCTTTGTCAAGAAGTTTAAGAATATTGTAGTTAATACTCAGCGTATCAACTTTCAACATTGTATCATTTTTTACAACTGCATTTATGCCGATTAATTTAAAATCGGAAAATAAAGCACCTTCGAGTCTTTCAACGTGGAATTTACTTTCTTTATGAACAAAAGATTCATTGACTTTATCAATCGCAATATGAAGAAGCCACGTTTTAAAGAAATTTGTTTGAAATAAAATTATAAAGGTTACAATCAGAACAGAAAAAAAAGTAATTATATAAAAAATAAACTTAAAGATACGAAGGACACAGCCTCTTTTTTTCTTCGGAGTTTTTATCTCTGTTTTTTCTGCTTCGGTTTTTTCTATTTCGTTATTTTCCTGATTCTCTTCCAAGTATTCTGAGCTATTCTCCGGATTTTAATTTATCAATTATTGATGTGGTGGAGTAATTATCAACATATCCGAGACTTAAAACTTTTCCTCCGTTTGCAATTACAATATCCGACCCGACAATTTTATCAACACTCCAGTCGCCGCCTTTAACAAGTATATCAGGTTTTATGCTGTCAATTAAATTATACGGAGTATCTTCTTCAAATATTACAACTGCATCTACAGGCTTAAGATTTTCAAGAACGTATTCTCTGTCTTCTTCTTTATTTACAGGTCTTGATTCGCCTTTTAACTTCTTCACTGATTTATCGGAGTTTAACCCTATTACAAGAAAATCACCAAGTTCTTTCGCCTGCCTCAGATAAGTAATATGTCCTTTGTGAATAATATCAAAGCATCCGTTTGTAAAAACAAGTTTTTTGCCTTCGTCTTTTAATTTCTTCCTGATATTTAAAAAATCGTTTAATTTCAAAGTGAACCGTTAATATTATTTATCAAAGCTTCTTTAAAAACAGGAACAATGCCTACTTCTTCAACAACCATTCCTGCCGCAAAGTTTGCAATCTGAACCGCATCATTCAAATCAGAACCTCCCGCAAGGCAAACTGCAATTGTAGATATAACCGTATCACCTGCACCGGAGACATCTGCAACTTTTCTTGCTCTTGTTGGTATTGAAGTGATTTTAAAATTCCTGCCTGATTTCTCGAAAATTCTGATACCGCTTTCACCAAGGGTAAGTATAAGGTTATCAATTTTCATTCTTTTCATAACCGAAACAGCAAGCTCGTTTATCCCGGTATCGTTATGCGGTTTTTTTCCGGTTGCATCTTCAAGTTCTTTACGGTTTGGTTTAAAAGCAAAAACATTTTCAAACTCAAAGAAGTTATCAAATTTAGGGTCAACCAATACTCTTACCTTATTAGCCGAAGCAATTTTAATAATGCTTTGAATCAGGTTCTTTGTTAAGACACCCTTGTTATAATCCTGTAAAATTATAATATCAAATTTTTTAATATTTTTTTTCAGTACGGATAAAATTTTCTTTTCAATCTCGGTACTGATTTTTGCTTTCGATTCCGCATCCAGTCTTAGCAGATGATTTGAAGAGGCAATAACGCGGGTTTTGCTGGTAGTCGGGCGGTCAGTTACTTTAATAATGCCTTCGGTTTCAATCTTATTTTTTTTAAATTCTTTTAATAAAATCTTACCTTCGTCATCATTTCCGATAACGCCAAGCATATAAGCTTTTGCTCCAAGTGAAACTATATTCAATCCCACATTTGCGGCACCTCCAAGCTTCGGCTCACTGCGGTTTCTCTCAAAGACCTGTACGGGTGCTTCAGGAGAAATTCTTTTTACATCGCCAAAGAGGTAGATATCGAGCATCAAATCGCCGATTACACAAATTTTTTTCGAAGAGATATCTTTAAAAATATCTTTAATTTTTGTTTTTAACATACATAAATATAAGTTTATTATTGAGTTTATTCAATCAATAAAGAATGTCTGAACATATATAAAATTTCTTTTAAAAATACGAAAAAACAAAGTTAAGAAAATGGTCACCCGTATATCTCTGGGAGAAGAAAATCTGGAAGCCGTTACGCATTAATACCTGATAAATATCTGAATTTTTCTTTGTTAATAATTTATTGTAATCAGTATTCGGAAACATTGCTATAATGTCTCCGAGATTATATGAGTAGTTAATTGAATCTTTTACAATTGACGAGCTTGAAATTTTAAAAACAAGTGTATCGGCTTCTCCTGATTTTTCTTTTAATCTGTAATAGTTATACAAAGAATCACCCCTGAATACTATCAGGTCTGTATCATATTTATTATCTCTTACCTTAAGCGACATATTATAAATACCGCTTTCAAAAGGAGATTTCAGATTCTTTAATGAATATTGAAGAAGTGCAAAGGGTTTTAATATTACTATTGTCCGAATTTCGTTCTTATCAATCAGGTCTTCAATATTTCTTTCGGAAAAAATATTTTTTGCCTCGCTGTGAACTACCGAATCGCTTTCCGGATTTGATAATTCAATAACAGCCTGATATCTGTCAAAGTCATATTCTTCATAATCGAGACTGTCAATAATTCCTTTGTTAACCGCAAACCAGTTTATGGAAACTGTCTGAGGATTCATACCGAAGTTAACATTATCAATTGTAAGGTTTCTTATTGCAATAATTTTCCCGAAATTTATCACATCCGGACTTTCTTTTAAAGGTTTGATTTTAGTTGTAAAGCTGCTTACCGTCGAATCACTGATGCCGGATTTGATTTCACGGAAATAGAACAGACTGTAATCTCCGATTTCTTCTTTCTTCACGCTGATTTTTCCGAGCTTATCACTATAGCTGCTGCTTTTCACAATCGCCATTCCAATTTCATTTTTATCAATAAATTTTTTAATATCAAGTATGTTTAACTCTTCATCGGAAAGTGCTGATTTCTTTTTCTTTGATTTCTTTTCTGTCACTGAAAGCTCCGGAAGCGAACCAAGTATAAATCTGTCAGGCTGATTTGATAATGTCTGAACTGCAAATACGTCGTAATAACCTTCGATTTCTTCGAAATAAATTTTATCTTTTTCTTCAAGGAAATTTTTAAAGACACTGTTTTTCAGCGCATAGCCGACTTCAAAAGTATCTTCTCTGAAAGGCTGCGGATAAAAGAAGCACCAGATGAGATAAGTAAGAATCGTACCCGAGAAGACAAGTACGGTAATGCCTTTCCGGTAATTGAAAAACTGCTCAACGGCAGGAGGTATAAAAAGTAATGCATTTATTACTATATACCTTGAAATCATATTAGTGCCGCCTGTTCCCATTATTCCCTGAATCATTAACAAAGTCAGTTCGATGATATTATATAGCAGGAATAAAACCGTTAAATTCAGCTCTCCTTTCCTGAGATTTGAATAAATAACTTTAATGGAAAAGAATGAGGTGATAGGGGCAATATAAAAAATAAAAGTCGGATACTGAATTACCTTTTGAAAATATTTCGCAGTATTGAAATTGTCATAAATTTTACTTGTTTCTTTTGCGAAGAAGAAGAAATCATTATTATCAACATAATTAAGAATCAGCCACCAGAATATTGTTACCAGAGAAAAAGAGGCAATTAAAATATTTTTAAAAATTAATTTGGTTAATTTTTTTTCTTTGAAAATATCAAGATACGTAAGTAAGATTAAAGAGAAACTGAAAAGC
>CALKAJ010000179.1 GCA_937983305.1 uncultured Ignavibacteriota bacterium
CCATGCTCAGCATGGCGATGAGCCAGGTGGTGAGGGCAGTGGCCACAAATACCATTCTTCCGATATTCTTTTTGGCGGAAGATCAGTATCAGGATACATTCTATCAGCACCGGGAAGAATCCTTTCAAAACCGTTAGTTCCGTCTTTAAATGCCTGTCGTGTTTCAGATGGGACTCCAATTGTTGCTTCCTTTGCCCTGATTATAATTTCTTTCGATGCGGTCTCAAGGTCGCCAATTTCTCCCCATACAATTACTACGGTATCATCTTCTTTAGCTCCAACATGCTTTTTAATTATCTGCCATTCCGAGGCGGCTATATTTTCACCCATACTGTCAGAATGAATTATATTCGGAAGAGTAGTAAGACATGCAATCACTCTGACTCTGTCGGATATTTCTCTTGCAAAAAATGTATCAGTTTGTGTCTGCCATCTTAAAAGATCTTTAAAACCCCTTAGCGTTATACAATAAACAGATTTATTTTCCTGTATTGCATTATTTATTGGTGTGAATAATGTTTTGCGGATTTGTTTTGTGATGTTATCAGTTTTTGCTTCGAATGTTTCTTTGGTAATTCCCCTTTTGTGAAGTTCTTCCCTTAACCTTAGTAAATTCCATTGTCGCATCGCTTCGTTGTATGTCAATCGGGGTATTCTGTTTAAACTGGGAACTCCTTTAATTTCAATTCTTGTTCCGCCTTCAACACTAACATTTACATCTTCCCTTCCGGCTCCGGGTCCTGTTCTTACCATTCCTGTGCTTCTGACCATTGCACTCAATATTTCACCTACTTCCATAACTTCAACCGGAGTCTTCATTTGAGGAGCTGTAACAGTTTCAATAAGCGGCATTCCGAGTCTGTCAGTATTATAAACTCTTTTATGACCAATATCGCTGACTTCTCTACAGGAATCCTCTTCAAGCGAAACCTGAACAATATCAATTATCCTGTCTTTAAAGGGTATCTGCCCGTCAACAGCGAATATTGTTGTACGTTGAAAACCGGTTGGAATACTTCCGTCAAGATATTGCTTTCTTGCAATGTGTATTTCGTCTATCATTGCACATTTGTAAAGCATTCCTATCAATAATGAAATGTCAAGTGCATCATCATTAATTTCGAAAGGAGGAGTATCGTCCATTTCATAAGTACACACTGTATCTCTGTGTATCTGATAAATAATATTTTTCTTGGTTTTAAATTCCATTAATGCAGTTCCGTCGTACTCACCCAGTTCGGATAGAGTAGGTCTCATATGCCTGAGTATTTCTGCTTCGTATTGATGCATATATTTACCTGCAGGGCAGCGGCAGAATAACTTTTTATCCGTAAGAAGTTGCTGATGAACTTCCAATCCTGATTTGAAACCGACTCTCTGATAATCTTCAGAGGTCATTTCTTCAAAAGGTTTAAATAGAAAATCGTACATATTCGTTGGTTAATTCGAAGAGATTTTTAAAATTTTTGCCATAAATGTAGTTTTAAATTAATTTAAAATTTGCAATAATTAAAGTCGAATAATGCTGTAGTAATTTTTAGTTATTTTTTATTTGATATTTATTTTATATTAGCAGTAATCAAAAAAATTTACCTAAATATTTTCGAAAGGAATCGTATATGATAAGGAAACAGGATGCTCTCGATTACCATTCTTCCGGAAGACCCGGGAAAATCGAAGTCATTTCATCAAAGCCTTGTTCTACACAAAGAGAATTATCTCTTGCCTATACTCCCGGTGTTGCGAAGCCATGTTTAGAAATTGAAGCCAACCCGGATGATGTATATAAATACACCGCAAAAGGAAATCTTGTTGCTGTTGTTTCTAATGGTACTGCAGTCTTAGGACTTGGTAATATTGGTGCCGCAGCAGGGAAACCGGTTATGGAAGGTAAAGGCGTTCTCTTCAAAAGATTTGCCGATGTGGATGTTTTCGATATTGAACTTAATACTGAGAACCCTGACGAAGTTATCAAAGTTTGCGAGTTACTCGAACCGACTTTTGGAGGCATTAATCTTGAGGATATTAAAGCACCCGAATGCTTCTATATAGAAGAAACATTGAAAAAGACGATGAAGATACCCGTGTTTCACGATGACCAGCACGGCACGGCGATAATCAGCGGTGCAGCATTGGTTAACGCTTTGGAAATACAAAAGAAAAAGATTGATGAAGTCAAAGTTATATTTAGCGGTGCGGGAGCGGCCGGCATTGCCTGTGCAAAGCTATACGAGAAGCTCGGCGTAAAGAGAGAAAATATACTTTTAGTTGATACAAAAGGAGTTGTTTACAAAGGCAGAACTGAAGGAATGAATCCTTATAAAGAATATTTTGCAGTTGATACGAAAAAGAGAACCCTTGAGGATGCAATGAAAGGAGCAGATGTTTTTTGCGGTGTTTCTGCAAAAGGAATTCTGTCGAAAGAAATGGTTAAATCAATGGCGGATAATCCGATAATATTTGCAATGGCAAATCCTGATCCGGAAATAACATACGATGATGCAAAAAGCGTCAGAGAAGATTTAATAATGGCTACAGGACGCTCTGATTATCCTAATCAGGTAAATAATGTACTTGGATTTCCGTTTATATTCAGAGGAGCTTTGGATGTCAGAGCTTCAACCATAAACGATGAA
>CALKAJ010000180.1 GCA_937983305.1 uncultured Ignavibacteriota bacterium
AGTACAAAATCCATACCTTTACCGCAAGAAGATGACCCCGCGGGAGCGGGGGGTTGGTTCAACAACACCTATATGCCATGCGGGTTTCAGAGATTTTCGAGCAGCAGTTCCCGTATCGTAGTTTTCTACTCGTGGGATACGGACGCGTTTCGCAATCCCGCACAGGCGCATAGCTGCGACCGTTGTGTGTGATTTAAGAAAAAACAAACCTGTAACAATAAAAATATGATTAAAAAAGAAATTCAATTATCAAAAGAGTTTAAAACTCAGGCTACAAAGGCTATTTTGGCAATAAATCTTTTTGCATTAACGTATTTAATAATTCTGTTATTAGCTGTATTGCTGACAGGTTTGTGCATTGCTGGTGGAGTTTCATTAATTGTGATTAAACCAATGTTTATTACAATTGCACTGGGTATAGGACTTGCAAGTTTAGGAGTATTGATTTTGATTTTTTTATTAAAATTTATTTTTAAATCTCATAAAGTAGGTCGTTCACATCTAACTGAAATAAATGAACAACAAGAACCTGAATTATTTAAAATGATTAGGGAGATAGTTCAGAGTGTAGGTACAAACTTTCCTAAAAAAGTATATTTATCCTCAGAAGTAAATGCAGCAGTATTTTACGACTCTAGTTTTTGGAGCATGTTTTTTCCGGTTAAAAAGAACTTACTTATAGGTTTAGGTTTGGTTAATGCGGTAACTAAAGAAGAATTAAAAGCAATATTGTCACACGAATTTGGCCATTTTTCTCAACGGACAATGAAAGTTGGAAGTTATGTCTATAATGTTAATCAGGTAATTTTCAATATGCTTTTTGAAAATGAATCATATGAAAGCCTTGTTCAAAGATGGGCAAATGTCAGTGGTTATTTTTCAATATTTGTAATTATTGCTGGTAAAATAAATGAAGGGATTCAGTGGATATTAAGGAAGTTATATATTGTTGTTAACAAAAACTATCTTGGTCTATCAAGAGAAATGGAATTTCATGCTGATGAAATTGCAGCAAGTGTAACAGGATACGAACCTTTGAAAAATTCATTATTAAGAATGTCATTGGCTGAACATTCTTTTAATAGTGTTTTAAATTTTTATGACAATAGAATTTCTGAAAATATTAAAAGCGTTAATTTATATCAAGACCAATCATCTGTTATTAATTTTCTAGCTGAATTAAATAGTCTTCCTAAAACAAATGGACTTCCAGATATTTCATTAGAAGAACAAAGTAAATACAATAAATCGAAATTAGTTATTAAAGACCAGTGGGCATCACATCCTACAACAGAAGAAAGGATAAGCAGATTAGAAAAAACAGGTTTTTCGGCAAAATATGATTCTGATTCACTGGCAAATTGCATATTTAATAATATTTCCGAAACACAAAAACAAATTGCGAACAAACTATTTGAGTCTGTTAATTATCAAGGAGAAACTATAGAATTTGTAAATGAAAAATTTTTTGAAGAATATAAAAGAGAAATTTTATCTAATTCGTTTTCAAAAATTTACAATGGATATTATGACAGTAAGAACCCTTTAAATTTTGATTTGAATCAAGACAAACCCATAAATGATAAAATTACCATAGATGAATTATTTTCAGATGAAAAAGTAGACTTAGTTTATACATCTGTTGCATTACAAAATGACATTCAAATACTAACAAATATATCTAATAAATCAATTTTAGTTAAAACCTTTGACTATAATGGAGTTCGGTTTAAAAGTAAAAACTCTGGAAAATTAATTGAAGAACTCAAACCTCAATTGGAACGACTAAACGAGCTTATCAAGATTAATGATTTGGAAATCTATAAATACTTTAGAAGGGTAGAACAACAGCAGAATAAACCAAATGAATTAGAACAACTTTATTTCGAGTTTTTTGAATTTGATAAAAACTTTGATTCCAAATATGAGATTTATACCAAACTCTTAAACGATTTGCAATTTACAAGTGTGACAACTCCATTTGAACAAATTAGAGCTAACTTCAAAAGAATTAAACCTTCAGAAGAATTATTAAAAATAGAAATAAATCAATTATTAGATGATGCTATATTTCAGTCAGAAATAACAACGGATATAAAAGAAAAATTAGAAAAGTATACATCAACAACACTTGAATATTTTGGAGGTGTCTCATATTTTGACGAAAACCTTAATATACTGTATACTGCAATAAACAATTACGGCTACCTATTATCAAGAAAGTATTTTTTAATGAAAAGGAAACTTTTGACATACCAAGAAGAATTAATAATAAACCACACACAATAATCAGGAGTTCATGTGGTCGGCACGACCCAGCATGAACTCCCGGTTGGAC
>CALKAJ010000181.1 GCA_937983305.1 uncultured Ignavibacteriota bacterium
TACGAGGTGGTGATTCGTGACTGGAGTTCAGACGTGTGCTCTTCCGATCTTGAGCAACATCGTGCCTTTTCCACTGACCGATACAAGGTCCGCAGGCATTTGCAAGAACTAAACCTCCGATTTTTGAAAACGCATCAAGCTGTCCGTCTCGTTCAATAGTTGCTCTTATTTGTTCGGAGCCCGGAGTAATAACAAATTCCGATTTAACTTTAAGACCTTTAGCAACTGCCTGCTTTGCAAGTGAAGCGGCTCTTTCCATATCTTCATAAGATGAATTTGTACAGCTTCCGATTAATGCAACTTTAACTTCGTCCGGATATTCGTTTTTCTTAACCGCATCTTTCATCATCGAAACGGGATGTGCGAGGTCAGGAGTGAAAGGACCGTTGATATGAGGTTCAAGTTCTGAAAGATTTATTTCAATAATATTATCGTAATACTTTTCGCTTCCTTCATCAGGCTTCAGAAGGTTTTTAATTTCGTTTGCATATTTTGTAATCTCTTCTCGCTCGGTTGCAATTAGATATCTTGACATACTTTCATCATAAGCAAAAACTGATGTAGTAGCTCCGATTTCAGCACCCATATTGCATATTGTCGCTTTTCCCGTGCAGGAAATAGTTGAAGCTCCATCACCGAAATATTCTATGATTGCACCGGTTCCGCCTTTAACGGTAAGAATTCCGGCAAGTTTAAGCATGATATCTTTCGGAGGAGTCCAGACTGACATCGTACCCGTAAGCTTTACCCCAATGATTGTCGGAAACTTCAGTTCCCACGGAAGTCCTGCCATAACATCCACAGCCTCGGCACCACCGACTCCGATTGCAATCATACCGAGACCGCCGGCATTAGGAGTATGTGAATCTGTCCCTATCATCATACCGCCGGGAAATGCGTAATTTTCAAGGACAACCTGATGAATAATGCCCGCTCCCGGTTTCCAGAAACCTATACCGTATTTATTTGAGACCGAGGAAAGAAAATCATAAACTTCTTTATTGTCATTATTTGCTCTGAGTAAATCTTCTTTTGAGCCGGTTTCTGCCTGAATAAGATGGTCGCAATGAACAGTAGAAGGTACTTTAACTTTTGGAATACCGGCAGACATAAATTGCAGCAGAGCCATTTGAGCAGTGGCATCCTGCATAGCAACTCTGTCAGGTTTGAAGTCAACAAAATCAACACCTCTGCAAAAAGCATTTTCAATCGGATTCCATAAATGGGAATATAAAACTTTTTCAGTGTAAGTCATCGGTCTTCCGAGAATTTTGGAAGCCGCATCAATTTTTTTCGCTAATCCGCTGTAAAGGGATTTAATTAATTCAATGTCGAAAATCATAATAATTTGGTTTTAATATTCTTTTAATTTATTCTTTAAATTTTCTAAATCTGAGACAGGGGATTCGCATTTGAAATTTTCACAAATGAAAACCTTTGTTTCTTTTCCGGGCATATAATTGTTTATAGCCGGCATAATATCTGCCAGTTTCTTATCTGCTTTTATTAAAACTTTATCCGGAATAAAAACTCCTGTGATTTCGGCTTTAAATGCATCTGTATCTTTGCCGGAAATAATAATCTCTTTCATCGGATTAACATAATTTGAAAGAGCAATTAACATCTGCGGATGAGAGAACGGAAATCTTTTCAGGTCTTCAAAATAATATTCAAGTGTTTTCATTGCCTTCTCTTCATAAAGCCTTTGTTCCGAAAATCTTGCGAGTTTCAATAAATTAATTACCATATATGAATTTCCCGAAGGCTCGGCACCGTCGTATATATCTTTTGTCCTCAGGAAAACATCGGCTTTATTTTCTTCGATATCAAAGAAGCCGCCGAATTCGGAATCAAAAAATAATTCAACCGCAATATCAGTCAATTCAATTGCAGTAAAAATATAATCGGTGTTAAAAGTTGCCTCATAAAGTTTTATTAATGCATCAATGAAATATGCATAGTCATCAAGTGTTCCTTTATATTTTCTTTCGCCGTCTTTATATCTGTGGTATAAAACTTTTTCTTTCTTATCGTAAAGTTTATCGAGAATGAAACGGCTTGCATTTTCGGCAGCTTTAAGGTGTACTTTGGAATTGGTAACCAAAAAGTAATAAGAGTAAGCCGAAATCATCAAAGCATTCCACGATGTAAGTATCTTATCGTCAAGACCGGGGCGGACTCTCAGGCTGCGGACTTCAAGAAGTTTTGCCTTTGCATCTGTAATTATTTTATCGACATCTTCCGGGTCAATATTAAATTGCTTAGCAGTTTCCCAGATATCAAATGCCTGATACAATACATTCCTGTTTTTGAAAACTTCGTGCGGGTCGTGAATAGTATTTCCCTCGTGAGTAATACCATAAGCAAAATTAAAGACTGCGGCATTTTCTTTTCCAAGCAGTTCATCAATTTCCTGTTTAGTCCATAAATAAAAATATCCTTCTTCTTTTACTGTGGGCTTATCTTCATCAGGAGCACTTTCCGCATCTTCTGCGGAATAAAATCCGCCCTCTTTAGAAAGTAAAATCTCATTAACATATTCAAAAATATCCTTTGCCGACTCAATAAAAAAATCGTCTTCGGTAATCAGATATGAATCAATAAATGAATTTGCAATCTGTGCCTGGTCGTAAAGCATCTTTTCAAAATGGGGGACTCTCCAGAACTGGTCAACTGAATATCTGTGATAGCCGCCTGCGAGGTGGTCGTTTATTCCGCCTTTTGCCATAGCTTTTAAAGTATGCGTTACCATATCAAGTGCTTCCACAGATCGAAAGAGCGTCGTGTAGGGAAAGAGTGTAGATCTCGGTGGTCGCCGTA
>CALKAJ010000182.1 GCA_937983305.1 uncultured Ignavibacteriota bacterium
CCATCTATTCCAATGCTTATAGGAAAAAAGTCGAAGGAGTAGGGAAATATTACCTCTGGCTTTTCTTCTTTGCGGGTTCAATGCTTGGTGTTGTTATTTCCGGTAACCTGATTACTCTTTTTGTTTTTTGGGAACTTACAAGTTTTAGTTCATTTTTCCTTATTGGATTTTTTAACGAAAAAGAAAAATCACGCTACGCCGCTATGCAGGCACTATTAGTTACCGGTCTTGGCGGACTCGCACTTTTTGCAGGTTTTATTTTCTTGTATCTTATTACCGGAAGTTTTGATTTAAGATATCTGATTCTTCATTCTGATGTTGTAAAATCAAGCCCTCTTTATACAATTGCTCTCTTGCTGATTCTAATAGGTGCGTTTACAAAATCCGCACAAGCTCCATTTCATTTCTGGCTTCCAAACGCTATGGAAGCTCCGGCTCCCGTCAGTGCTTATCTCCATTCCGCAACTATGGTAAAAGCAGGCGTTTTCCTTTTAATGAGACTTGCTCCTGTTCTCGGCGATACTGATATCTGGAATATCACTTTAATTTCTGTTGGAATGGTGTCTATGCTGCTTGGAGCCGCAATGTCAGTTGCTCAAAAGGATTTGAAAAAAATCCTCGCTTATACTACAATCTCTGCTCTCGGCACTCTTGTATTACTTATTGGAATTGGTACACCGCTTGCCTATTCCGCCGCGGTTTTATTTGTTTTATCTCACGCTCTTTACAAGGGCTCGCTTTTCCTTATTGCAGGTATCGTTGATAAAAAAACAGGCTCAAGAGATGTGGAATCGCTTTCGGGTTTATATCACTATATGCCCGCAGTTGCTGTTTTTTCGATTCTTGCGGCACTTTCATTTTCGGGGTTTCCGCCATTCATTAATTTCATTTCAAAAGAATTAAGTTACAAGGCTGCGCTGGATACTCAGTTTTATTTTATTTTAATCCCAATATTTCTTCTTGCCTCTAATATACTTTCAATGTATTCCGCATTGCTTGCAGGTCTGAAACCTTACCTTGGAATTAAAAGTGAATACAAAGAAAAATACAAAATAAGTTTTTCGTTTATACTTGCTCCCGCACTTCTTTCGCTTGGCGGTATTGCTGCGGTTTTTTTTACGGGTATTCTTGATGCAAATGTTATTTCACCTGCCGCTAAATCAATATTTCTCGTTAATACTGCAATCGAGATGAAATACTGGTACGGATTTAATACTGCTTTCATTCTGAGTTTACTCACTTTCGCCGGCGGATACTTTCTTTACAGATACAGAGATACTTTTAAATTCTATAATATTGTTTTTATCAACAGATTAGCTCCTTCGCGAATTTACGATTACTTATTAAGTTCAATAAAACTTATATCTTTCCGGCAAACGAGAATTCTGCAGAGTGGATATTTAAGATATTATATTATAATTATTATTTCATTCCTCTCGGTTACTGTTGCCGCAGTAATAATTCAGGGAAATATTATTAACCTCACACTTGATTTCAGATTTGAAGGAATATATGAAATGGTACTTTTTACCGGAATAATGTTTTCGGCGATTCTTGCTACGATTTCAAAGTCAAGGTTATCTGCCGTAGTGCTTCTCGGAGTCGTCGGATATGGAGTTGCAGTAATCTTTGTTTTGCATGGAGCTCCCGACCTTGCGATTACGCAGTTTACAATTGAGACATTAACAGTTATTATTTTTGTTTTAATTTTATACAGACTTCCAAAGTTTTCAAATATCTCAGACAGGAATTCTAAAATAAGGGATTGGATTATAGCTTCCGTTTTTGGAATTATAATGACAATAATAACGCTTGCAGTTGTTTCTACAGAAATGAAACCTGAAACCGCAAACTATTATGCGGAATTCAGTAAACTGCTTGCAAACGGGAAAAATGTTGTAAATGTTATTTTAGTTGATTTCAGAGCTCTGGATACACTCGGGGAAATTACAGTGCTTGCAGTAGCCGCTCTCGGAATATACGGTTTGTTGAAGCTAACCGTGAAAAACAAATAGGGTATAAAAAAAGGCAGATTAAATTTAACCTGCCTTTGTGTTTATAAATTTTCTTGGTTTATTTTTTAGTATCTACGTTTGCATCAGTTTCAGGTTTTACTTCAAGTGTTTTGTTTTGCTTGATTTCCTGAGGTGATTTGTCGTCTGTTTTTGTTTCTTCTTTCTTATCTGTTCCGGATTTTTTCTCCTGCTCTTCTATCTTCTTAATAATATCTTCCATATTACTGCCTGACTTAAGATTCTGAAGCATATATGTTGCAGATTCACTTAATTTTTCGCCTTCCTCAGTATCTTTAGGATATTTCTTCAGAAACTCTTCATAAGCCGTAATTGCTTTATCCTTATCCTTCATTGTCTCATCATAAATGAAAGCTACCATAAATAGCGAATTCTTTGCATCTTTTGTATCAGGATATTTTGCGGCAAGCTCCTGATATGTTTTTATAGATTCGTCGAAATTCTTTAAATCGAAATTTATTCCTGCAATCTGATTATACACAAAGATTCCTTTTGTTGAAGAAGGATATTTGGTAAGAAATTCTTTGTATAAGCTTAATGACTCTTTCTTCAAGTTGTCATCTTTTTTTGCAGTGCCGCTGTCGAGTAATGACTTAGCAGTATTGAGATACTCTTCTTCGGTTTTTGTGTTTTGCGAGCATGATGCAATTATAAAGCCCAGCATAAGGACTAACGGTAAAAATAATAACTTCTTTTTAAACATATTTTTATTTTAAGTTTTAGTAAATTGTGTTAATTTACGGAATTTAAGTAAAAATATTAATGAAAAAACTAAACCTCAATGAGAATTTTATTTGCCGGATTTGGGAGAAAAGTTCCTATTATTCCGGATTAAAATCCATTGACGGTAAGAATATCGAAGTTCTATCAACAGGAGAAAAGAACAAAGACCACGGTCCTGATTACAGAGATGCTTTTGTAAGAATAGACGGACATCTTTTTTCCGGCGATGTGGAAATCCACAAATCATTTTCCGACTGGTATGCTCATAAACACCAGAAAGAGGGAAAATATAATAAAGTTGTTTTACACATAGTCTTCTGGGAAACCGAAAAAGACAAAGAATCAAAAATCCTCGCAAAGAATTCGAGAGTGATTCCAACCGTATTTCTTTCCAAATATCTTACAAATTCGATACACAATATATGGAAAGAAATAATTGACAACCCTTCAAAGGAATTCAAACTGCCATGCCACGAAAAAGCCGGGAATATACTTCTGACTAAAAAAATCGAGTTTTTCGAAACGGTTGGCTTGAAAAGACTGAATTACAGGACAGCACGGATAAAACAAAGACTTGAAGAGCTCACTGAAGAGGGTTATGATATAAAGAAGAAACCTGTATGGGAGAAAATTTTATTTGAGTTTATCTGTGAAGCGCTCGGTTTTTCGAAAAATAAAAGCCAGTTTCTTAAACTCGCCAGATTGATTCCTATTGATAAAATCACAAACCGATACTCAGGGTTAACAGACCTCGATGCAATAATTTTTGGAGCGGCAGGATTTTTGCAGGAAATAAACATCGAAGATGAATATGTTGACAAAATAAAAACATTAAAAGCAAAATATTTCAAAAGCCTTGGAATTGATTCTATGGATAGAGCCGAATGGAATTTTTTCAGACTCAGACCGCAAAACTTCCCTACACGCAGATTAGCTTATGCTTCAGGAGTTCTGGCAAAAATTATCAGCAATAATTTCTTCAAAGAAATTATTCTGGCTTTTGAAGAGGAAAATACAATCAAAAAAATAAACGAATTATTTCTTGATATAGATATTTCTCTTTACTGGAAATCGCACTATAATTTCGGGAAGGCAAATCCGGGAATAAAAAATACAATCGGAGATGAAAGAATAAAAGATATCATTATCAATGTTGTATTTCCTTTTGTATTACTATATTCCGTAAGTTTCAATAATTTATCTTTAAAAAATAACATTAAAAACCTTTACCTTACTTCCAAAGCTTCAGGCAGAAATGAGATAACAAAAGTTATGGAATCTCAACTTGGAGTCAAAGCTAAAACCACTGCGGTTCAGCAGGGTTTGATTCATCTTCACAATTTCTCCTGTGTTAAGGGAAAGTGCGATGAATGTCTGATTGGAAGCAACGTTTTCGTGAATGAAGGTAAGGTTGATTATTTGCAAATTATATTATATTAAACTATATGAAAAAATTTATTGCACTTCTTATATTTCTCTCCCTATCACTCCCTGCATTTTCTCAGGTGGAAAATGTTCCGATTACAAATCCTGTTTTTGAGTTTCTTAAAGAAATGAAAGTAAAACGCGTACTCTCCGGATACGATGACGGATATATAAATCTTGCAAGGTATGAAGTATCGGATTTTCTTGAGGAGATAAATAAAAAAAGAACGGAGCTTTCAGGTACTGAAAAAGATTTGCTCGATAAATACAGAGTAGAATTTATTCCTTCCTTGGAAAACAAAGACAACACTTTTTATTTTTTTAATGATACAATGAGTTTTAAGAAAAGGATGTATAATGCGTTCTCCGACAAGAATAAACATCTGTATCATTTTAAAAGAGATAAAAACGATTTGGTTCTTGAATTCATTGGAAACGTTTTTGTAGGGAAAGAAATAAAACCTGCAATAAAGCATAATACTTTAATAATGGACGGAGGCGTGAGAGGCAGAGGAACTCTTTTAGGACATCTTGGTTTTCTTGTTTCTTTTAATAAAGGTGTAGCAATTGGTCAGGAAAGTACAGCATTAATGGTATTTCCGCATTTGAAAACCGATTTCAAATTTCAGGAAAATGCTGAAAAGCAGAGAGATTATGGCTTCCAGTATGCCTATGTTAAATATGCGACAAAGCCCGTTGAAGACCTTGATATTTCAGTTCAACTTGGAAGAGAAAAAGTTATGCTCGGACACGGTTATGGAGATAAGTTTCTTTTCTCAAATAATGCACCGGATATGGACTTCCTGAAACTGCAAATTAAATACGGTGCTTTGCAATTTATGCACCTGCACGCTTCAATGCCGGGACAGTTTCTGCCTGACAGAGAAGACAGATATACTAAATATTTTGCAACCAACAGATTGAATGTTAATCTCGAAAATTTTGTAAACTTCGGTCTTGGAGAAGTGGTGATTTATAACGGCAGAATTGATTTTGCTTACCTGAACCCGTTACTGGTTTATCTCGAAGCAGAAAAGAATTTACAGGACAGAGATAACAAAAATTTCTTCATAGACTTCCAGACTAACTTCATTAAAGGACTTGAATTTTCAGGAACATATTATCTTGATGATGACCAGAGTTTTGGGTCGTTATTCGGTAAAACAGGGATAGACCAGAAAATCGGTTATCAGATAGGAGCTATGACTTATGAGCCGCTTGGTTTGAAAGATTTAAGTTTATATCTTGAATACACTAAAATCAGACCTTATGTCTATTCGCATTATGATATAAAAGATAATTATACTTCTCAGGGTATAATACTCGGTCACCAGCTTGGACCGAATGCAGATGAAATCTTTGCTGGATTGGATTATAATTTGTCTTATAAAGTAAGGCTCTCTGCTGATTACAGATTTAGAAGAAAAGGAAGTAATATTCTTGATGATGCGGGCAATGTAATTAGAAACGTAGGAAGCGATGTATTCTTTACATACAGACCCGGAATTGACGACCCTGACGCAACATTTCTTGAGGGAGACAGAATAAATACAAATATGATTAACCTTGCACTAAGATTTCAGATTATCAGGAATTTCTGGTTTACACTGGAATATTCTTATATGATTGAAGACTTCGTGGCAAAGGGTTATAAAAACGAAACGAGCTTTGCCGCATTCAGGATGAATGTTGATTACTAACCCCGTTTTGATTCCGTTATCATATTTTTGATAACATCATTCGCCGCGAGAAAAGTTAACTTCTCAATGGAAACAGGCAATATTGTTCTCCAGTTTGTTTCGTTGATTTTTCCCGGGTAATTTATTCTGGCAGGTCTTTCCCTGAAATATTTAAAACAGCTTTCATCAAGCGAAAGATAATCCTGAATAAGATTAATTGAAAAAACAGAATTAGTCATCATTGATTTTCGAATTGCCGATTTTATTATGCAATTATCAACTTCACTAAAATCACCTTTATAATCACTGCCAATATAATCGAGAAACTTTTTCTTCTCATTGAAACTATCGAGATATAAGGCAACCATATCCCAAGCCTGTTCATAAGAAAGTTGAAGTTTTCCGAGAAATATTTCAACGGAATTAATTTCTTCTTTCCACAATAACCGTGATTCGTCAGGATGGTCATTATCAAACAATTCAGATTTAATTGCATCGTATCTCTCGCCCGTTATTTCTCTGTATCCGCAAAGCCTTTTAAACAGTTCGGAATCAATTGTTCCGGCTTCGTTCAGCCACCATTGAAATAAAAGACTTGAATCGTGAGTTGAAACTGATGATATTGAATTAATTCTATATTCATCTTCATTGTAAAAATCATATCGCTGACTTCTTTCTTTTGCCCATCTCTGAATTTCCATTCCGGTAATTCCATATTCACTTAACACTTTATAAGAACATTCCGGCACTACTCCAAGATCTTCCGCACAGGGCAGAATAGAAGTTGAATTAAGCATTGCATTAAGAATTTTCACTCCGTGCTCTTCCCATAAATATTCCTCTGCAGGATTGAAATATCCGTCTAATCCGCCGCGCTCCTCTTTGGAATTTATATCAATTGTCCATAAGCGAAACAGCCCGACGAAGTGATCTATCCTGTACATATCATAAAAATTTTCCGCATATTTCAGCTTTTGGGAAATATAGTCGTAATTATTTTTTTCTATTTCCTCCCAGTTATAAGGAGGCATTCCCCATTTCTGACCATTTGCAAAATACATATCAGGCGGTGCTCCGGATGCCATATTCAAATTAAAGTAACTTTTATTTGCCCATACATCGGCACTATCTCTGCTGACAAGGAATGGAATATCACCTACGATAAGAACTCCGTTTTCCGAAGCATATTTTTT
Organism: uncultured Ignavibacteriota bacterium; assembly: GCA_937983305.1. Taxonomy (GTDB): domain Bacteria; phylum Bacteroidota; class Ignavibacteria; order Tepidaquicellales; family Tepidaquicellaceae; genus DSSM01. The sequence goes on from CALKAJ010000182.1 coordinate 7,054, forward strand.
AATAATCTTCAACTGTTCAAACAACTGCCACTGCACCCAATAAATAAAATCAAACTGCTTCTTGTTTATCAATTCAAATTCAGAAATCACTTCTTCAATGCAGTCTCTTTGTCCGGGATTCCAGTCCTCCCATCCGTCTCCGTAATTAAAGTCTTTCAGAGCTTTGTATAATGCATAATTTTTCAACCAATGCATATTTTCTTTTTTGAAGTCAAGAAACTTTGGAATTCCGCCAACATAGGTTTTATTGTAAATGTTAAAAAGAATTTTAAGTTTCGCATTTTTTACTTCGAAATTAACCAAACTTGAACCGGCTTTATATTTTCTCTTTAATGCACTGATTTCTTTTTTAAACGGTTCAAGGTTTACTTCTCTTAATTCTTTCAGCGAAATATAAACCGGATCTAAAGCAAATGAACTCAAAGCATTATAAGGCGAATTATCATAGCCCATATCGTTCAACGGTAGCAGCATTATAATCGAAAACCCTGATTGCTTTGACCATTTTATTAATCCTTTTATATCAGGAATTTCTCCAATACCTACACTGTTTTTTGAATAAACAGAAAAAAGCGGAACAACAACTCCGGCTCTTCTTTCCGTACCAATTTTCTCCCATTTCTCTCCGGATTTGGAGTTTTTGAAAAAATTTTCTGCTTCCATATTATTATTTATACTATTCATTATTCAAATTAAGAAAAATTTCTTTCCCGTTTAAAGCTTCTCCTGTTGCCAAAGGTTTCTCGTTGCTTTTTGCCTTTGAAAGCTCTTCAAGGAAATCAGTTTGTAAATCCAATCCTGATATTTTTTCTCCGATATCCAATGCCCTCTTGGCATACTGAAGAATTTTTTTCGTTTCAAGTCCGTTTAAATCATTAAAGAACCAGCCGCAGCTTGTGAACATATACAAAGCGAGTTTTTCCATCTCAAGTAAATTTATGCATAATTCTTTTTCTTCCTTTGTTAGAACTTTCGATGCATTTCTTTCGAAATATTTCCATTGTGATTCGTCGCTTTTATCAAGCATTAATTCAATATAATCATTTCTGGCACTCCATACATCTTTCAATAATTCCCTGCCGTAAATTTCATATATGGCAGAGAGTTTATCACGCAAACTGTTTAATGAGTTTCGTAAGGGTTCCCGCCATTTCTGGCTCCATCCGAATTCACCGCCGGTTGAACATCCGCAATCCCGCTTCCATCTTCCGACTCCGTGAACGCAGCTCCAAGAAGTTCCTTCATCAAATTCACCCGGTTTTAATACCACTTCGAATTCCGGAGGAAACATTTCCAGATACTCTCCAAAATTTGTAATCTTAAAACCTCTGATTTTCACAAGATACTTTAACAAATATGAAATCGTTCTGTCACTGAATTTTTTATGATGCCCGAAAGTTTCACCGTCAACAGCCAGACTTATCAGTTGCGGTTTTTCGGTTTCCATTCCGGTTGCCTGCTCAATCCTGTTCATCAATTTTTCGGAACTGAATGCAATATCATCAAAAGCAATTGATTTTGAAATCGGTCCGTCATAGAAAAAAATATCAATATATTTTTTGGAATTTTTCAAAAAGCATCTGTATGGATGCCTTGTGTTAATACTGTTATCAGATACATCTATCCATTCTTTGCCGCCGATTTTACTCATTTTTAAAGACTGCGAAGGGTCTAAAATAACATATTTAATCCCTTCTTCAATCAATACTTCAATTGTTTCATAGTTACAGCCTGTTTCCGCAAGCCAGATTGACTCGGGCTTTCTTTCAAAATATTTTTCAAAAAACCTTACTCCCCATTTAACCTGTGTTATTTTATCTCTGCGGTTTGCAAGAGGCATAATAATGTGATTAAAAACCTGTGCTATTGCATTTCCGTGTCCGTTATAATGTTTAATGCTTTTCTTATCGGCTTCAACAATTTTATCAAAGGTGGTTTTATGCTCCTTTATAATCCATTCCGCAAGAGTTGGTCCGAAATTAAAATTTATGTATTCATAGTTATTGACCCGCTCTTTTACTTTCCCTTTCGCATCAACAATTACAGCTTCGGTATTCGGCTTATAACATTCCTGAAAAATTCTTTCATTCCAATCGTGGAAAGGTGCGGCAGATTCTTCAACCGGTATTTCACCCGTATATGGATTTTCTCTCGGCGGCTGATAGAAATGTCCGTGTATGCAAACAAATTTATTTATCTTACTTTTTTTTGTCATAATTCCAATTTAAATATTACTACAGAAAGCGGCGGTAACGCTACATAAATTGAATCCGTGCAAAGGAATCTGTTATGCGGTAATGAGTTTACTCCGCCCAAATTCCCAACTCCGCCGCCGCCATATTCAGCGGCATCGCTGTTAAGAATTTCCTTATAGAATCCCTGATAAGGAACTCCAAACTGATAATTATATCTTGGAACGGGAGTAAAATTAAAAGCAAAAAGCAAAATCTCTTTTCCGTCCGCAGAGCGTCTGAGAAAACTTACTATGCTGTTATCCGCATCGGAAAAATCAACCCATTGAAATCCGTTTGCTTCAAAATCAAGTTCGTGCATAGCTTTTTCATTTTGGTACAGAAAGTTTAAATCCCTGAAGAAAGCATTGAATTTTGAATTATAGTCATAGTCAAGCACGAACCAATCCAGCGAAGAATCGTGATTCCATTCGTTGTGCTGTGCTATATCATTACCCATAAAATTTAATTTCTTTCCGGGATGACCAAACATAAATCCGTAAAATGCCTTCATATTTGCAAACATCTGCCACAAATCTCCCGGCATTTTTCTTAACAATGAACCTTTGCCGTGAACCACTTCATCGTGAGATACGGGCAAAACAAAATTTTCATTGAATGCATACCATAAAGAAAAAGTAATCTGGTTATGATGAAACTTCCTATGCACCGGCTCTTTGGAAATATAATACAAAATATCGTTCATCCAGCCCATATTCCATTTCATATCAAATCCAAGTCCGCCGAGATATGTCGGATGCGAGACTCCGCGATAAGAAGTTGATTCTTCGGCAAACATCAGAATATTTTTATGATATAAATGCACAACTTCATTCATCTTTTTTATGAAAGCAATTGCTTCAAGATTTTCCCTGCCTCCAAAAATATTTGCTTCCCATTCACCGTCTTTCCTTGAATAATCAAGATAGAGCATACTTGCAACAGCATCAACTCTTAATCCGTCAATGTGATATTTATCAAGCCAGAACAGCGCATTTGATAAAAGAAAGTTAATAACTTCATTTCTTCCATAATCGAATATCAGTGTACCCCAGTCTTTATGATATCCTTTCCGCCAGCTTTTATATGCATACAGCTGAGTATGGTCATAATTTGCCAGTCCGTAATCATCGGTTGGAAAATGTGCAGGTACCCAATCGAGTATAACACCAATATCATTTTGGTGACATAAATCAACAAAGAACATAAAGTCCTCGGGGCTCCCATATCTGCTTGTCGGAGCGAAATAATTAATTACCTGATAACCCCAGCTTGCATCGAGAGGATGCTCCATAATCGGAAGCAATTCGATATGCGTATAACCCATTTTCTTAACCCATTCAATCAGTTCATAAGCATATTGCCTGTAATTTTTATAGCCCCATGGATTTTTAAAATCTTCATTTTCAAAATCTTTTTTCCACGAACCGAGATGAACTTCATAAATCGAAATCGGAGCTTTCAGAAAATTATAATCATCACGTTTCTTAAGCCACTCTGAATCGTTCCAGCTATATTTATCAATATCTGCAACAACCGAAGCTGTTCTCGGTCTGAGTTCTGCTTTGAATGCGTAAGGGTCGGTTTTAAATGAAATATAATCGTGGTCGTGAGATTTTATTGCATATTTATATAACTCGCCCTCTTTCAATTCCGGAATAAATGTTGCCCAAATACCTGAACTGTTAAGGTTATCCATATAGTTGGATTCCGGATTCCATTCGTTGAAATTTCCTACGACACTTACGCTTTTTGCATTAGGTGCCCAAACGGCAAACTGAACTCCGTCAACTCCGTTGCGAGTTCTTAATTTTGCTCCGAATTTTTCATAACTCTCAAAATGATTTCCTTCTCCGAGAAGGTATAAATCAAAATCTGTAATGTCTGTTTTTTTTGTTCTCTTAGCCATAGGTTAAAGATAAAAAAAAGCCGCTCTGTTTAAAAGTCAAATGTACTTTAATTACGAACGGCTTAGAAAAATTTATTTAAAAATATTATCTGACCAAAATCATCTTTTTAGTTTCGCTGAAATTACCGCTAATCAGCTTATAAAAATACACTCCGCTTGAATATCCTGTTGCATTCCATTCGGTTTCATAAATGCCTGCCGATACAATTCCGTCAACTAATTTTGTAACTTCTTTACCGTTAATGTCATATACAACAATTTGAACAGTAGAAAAGTCGCCGTTTTTCGAAGGCGGAACCGAATATTTAATCTTTGTTACGGGATTAAACGGATTCGGATAGTTTTGTTCGAGAATATAATCTTTTGGTAAATTCTGAATTCCGGTATATACGGGAGTTGTGAAATCTATATTTGCAGTCCAGATACTAAGCACAGTATTATCAAGGCGAGTCCAGATTGGTCTTACAATGTTGTTATATGCATCAATGCAGCTGTAATCTCCAAAGAATACTGAGGAAGTCGGTGTGAAAGGTGTTGAACTGATTTTCATATTCTGGAAAGTTGTACCGCCGTCTGTTGACCTTGCGAGATAAACATCAGTTTGAAAATTCGTATAATTCCTTCTGTCATAAAATACAATATAAAGATGTCCCGTAACGGGGTCAACCGACATCCACGTAAAGAACTGCTCTTTTCCGGCAGGGTCATTATTAACTTTAATTGGTGCACTCCAGTTTAATCCGCCGTTAGTTGATTTTATTATTTTTACATCGTGGTCTGCGGAAGATGCCTCATCAACATAATTAATATAAACAGTTCCTCTATACGGACTGTTAGATAAATCGCAGCAGGTTATCGGGAAACCGTTAGCTCTCTGAATTCCTGCAATGGAAATATCCCATCCGCCGGGCTGGTCAGTAACATAAAGCGGCTCATTTAGCCAGGTAGTCCCGCCGTTAGTTGACTTGTTAAAGAAAATCCCAAACTGTGAATTCCTGATTTTCGGTCCGCTCCAGGAAACATATACTTCGCCGTTTGGTCCGACACACGGCACGGCACCTTCAACCGTATTATCTTCATCATAGCAATCGCCGCCAAGTTTGTTAATTCTTTTCACACCAATCCAGGTATTTCCTGCATCGGTTGATTTCGCAAATAAAATATTTGAAGAATCAAGCTGACTTGAACTTCCATAGTTATCGAACTGGGTCCACGTGCAATAGATATGATTATTACTTCTATCCACAACTGCCCATTCCTTATCCTGATCTTTATTCGGATCGTAGAAGGTATAAGTACCCGGATTGCTCCAGCTCACTCCGTTGTTAGTTGACTTCTGACAAACAATCCTGTCAATCCAATGCCCGCCTGAGGTAGGATTAGAAAGATGGAAAAAATAAAAATGCCCGAGCGTATCAACAATTATAACAGGGTCCCCCCAAACGCCATAAAGCGAACTTGTAAGAGTTCCGGCAGTCCAGTTTAAACCCTTATTGCTTGAATAGTAATACTTGTTAATATTAGCACCGGCAACCATATAATTAGGATTCTTAGGATTCATTATGATGGATACCTCTTCCGGACTTCCGGTATTGCTAATCATAATATTTGTATATTGTGCAAAAATATTTCCCGCTAACCCAACAAACAAAAAAATAAATAGAATTTTTTTCATTTCTTTAATGTCTAATTTTATGAAAATTGCTTATAATTTTAATAAAAAACTATTCAATTCTAATGAAATTATTTTTAAAGATTTTTTTACCTGTAATATTGCTGAGCATATTTTCCGGCTCATTGAAAGCCCAATCAGACGAAGAAGATTTTATAAAATTCTGGGATGAATTCAAAACTGCGGCAATAAAAGATGACACTGCCAAACTTATTCAGCTGAGCGATTTCCCGATGATATATTTTATCAATGAATTTGTGAAATGGAATGAAGAAGATTTTCTTGTAAACTTCGAAAGGATGTTCGGCTATAAAGATATATTTACAAAAGCAGAATTTGGAAAGGAGATTTTATTTTCTGAAGATGAAGACGGGAGATATTTACTCTCTCTGATTGAAGACCGCTCCAAGCCGGAAGCATATTATCTTGCATACGAATTTATTTCAAAAGAAGACGAATATTCATTTGAAATAACATATAACTTTGATAAAGTAAACGGAATCTATAAATTTACAAAATATATAGAAGCAGATTAAACTATTTCTTTAAATAAAGCACCTTGTAACCTTTAACGGAACCCTGAGAAGTTTTCCCCAGCATTCCTCCGGTGTACCAGACGCCTGAGATATTATTTTTATCAAGAGCAAATTCAATGAAAATATTATTATCCGCAATTGAAGGATTCATATTCATTATCACGCGGTTATCGGTTTCACTTTCCTTTGCGGAGAAAACTCCCTTAAGCGTACTGAAACCCGGAATAGTATCAACATAAAATTTGGAGACTAAATAAGTCCCTGAGATATTCGCTTTTTCCCTGTTCTTTACGGTTAAAAGAATTTCGGCGAGAGAATTGCCCGTATTACCGCTCAGAGTCAACCTGTAATTGCCCTCTTCCTGCAGATAGTAAGAATCAATATCAAAAGAAGAGCAATCCGTATTGGAGCACGAATTAAGAGAAAGAATCAAAGCAAAGAACGAAAGCAATAAAAAATATTTTTTCATAGAAATAATATAATGGTTTTAGAAAATAGTTTATTTATTTTTCAGCAAATCGCGTATTTCTTCAAGCAGTTTCACATCTTCGGGCTTTTCGGGAGGAGCTGCGGGCTCTTCTTCCTTTTTGCGTCTGAGAGAGTTCATCATCTTTATCATAATAAAAATAGCACCTGCGATAATCGCAAAATCAATAACAGTTTGAATAAAAGCACCAATATTTATTGAGACCGCCGGAATTGCCTTACCCGACATATCAACCGCCGCATCTTTCAGCATAATTTTAATATCGGAAAAGTTCACGCCGCCCAGCAAAACACCAAGCGGAGGCATAATCACATCGGAAACCAGAGACGAAACAATTTTTCCGAAAGCACCTCCTATAATCACACCCACAGCCAAATCAACAACATTTCCCTTTAAAGCGAATTCCTTGAATTCTTTAACAAGTGACATTTATTTATCTCCTTTAAGTTCGGTTTTAAGTTCAGGTTTAAGTTCAGGATTAACTTCGGATTTAACTTCGGATTTTATCCAGTGAATAGTTCTGTCTTTTTCAAAGCCAAGTTTCCAGGCAAGTTGCAGCGAATTAATATTATCCTCCTCAATATGCACAAAAGGAATCTCGCCCTTGCTTTTCAAATGTTTAATCATAGCAACGGTAATCTGAGTGCCGAGCCCTTTTCTCCTGTAATCATCATGCACGTGAAGAAAGCCCATAGCCCCGTCATCGTGAGTTAAAATCCATCCAAGCAAAGCATTTTTCTGAAACAGCCCGATGGAAGGACCCGTTTTAATTCTCTGTTTGATATAGCTAAGCGAAGTATATTTCTTATAACGTGAATTATCATAGATATAGCCCGCATCAATAGTGGAAAGAGGTCTGCAAACATATTCCGGAGAAATTTTTTCTTCCGGCTCCTTATCGGGATAAATCAACCTGAGCGTAGAAAGTTTCCATATAAGCTTTCTTTTCTCGAGCAGAATATTCAACTGCCAGTCCTCAATAACTGCGAAATAATTATCATCGGGAGCAAGCATATTCTCAAGCACTCTGAAATCGCTCTCATTAAAACAGCTGAAATAAACCCATTGCTTATCGCTTGTACCCCTTATAAACAAAGAATCATTAACAAAGGCGGAAGAATCAACGCCATAGTTATTAATAAAATTTTTGATGTTAACATTCTCTGCCGGCTTATCCTTTAGCTTCGCTAAAATTTGTTCTTTGTTTTGCATACAATCCTCTGTTAGTTTATCCGAATATAATAATTATTATTGAGAATTGAAGTTAAAAAAACAGTATGTAACAGCATACCGCAAAATCGAAATTATAGACTACGATTCCTGGTAGTTATAAGCTGATTTTGGGTTTAAAATTTCAAAAGGAAAGAGAAACACATCTTACACAGGAAGTCTATTCCTCGTGATTTATGAGGGGTTTTATTCTGATTATGTCTTTTAAGTCTATTATTACGGTGTCGAATTTCTGCTTTTGCTCTCCTTCGCAAAGCTCTCTTATTGCTTTGAAGTGGTTGAAGGTTATGAGTTCAAGCTCTTTTTGCTTTCTGCCGATTTCTTCCGCCGCTCCGATTACTTTTTCGGAGTTTGACGGCTCTTTTGATACCATCTGCATCAGTTCCTGCTTCTCTTTTCGCATTTCGATAAGGAGCTTTTCCGCATCGCGGTGATGTTCCCTTTTGAGTAAGTCGAATTTTTCCATCTGCTCTTTGCGAAATCCGACAAGCTCCGCAAGTTTATCTCCGGGAGGCGGCGGCTCTCCTACGAGCATTTTTTCTATGCGGATATCTTCTTTGATTTCCCTGCCCGGGCGAAGCCAGATGCTTGATATGGTTACTGCATTTATTATTACCATAACTATGAGCGATATGAGCAATATGTTATTTCTTTTTTCCATTTTTCGTTACTAATAATTTATGAATAAATTATATTCGGTTGCTATGCTTTCAAGGGTTTTTACTTTTTCGTTTTCCCTGCCTGAGCTTTCGTTTGACGGGCTTTCTCCGGCGGTGAATTTTATTACCGTTATTAAATTTATTATCAATACAAGAACCAATAATGAGTATTTCAATATTGCGGGATATTTTTTTACGGCGGGCTGAATGCCGTTTCTGCCGAGCTTCATCATCACTTTTTCGTATGTGAAGGGATTGCTTTCCTGCCTTTGAATGCCGCTTAGTATTGAAAGGGTTTTTTCTGCTTCCTCTGAATATTTACCGCGTGATTTCTTTTCCATTTTGAAAATTTTCTTTTATTGATTTTTATAATATTTTGTTAACATTTTTCTTAAGTTTTCTTTCGCTCTGAATATCAGCGATTCTACCGCTCCGGTTGTGGTTTCCATTATTGCCGATATTTCTTTATACGTCATTGATTCGGTTTCGAAAAGCAGTAATGCTGTTTTTTGCGAGGAGGGCAGTTTGTTTAAAAATCTGTAGAGTATCTCTGCCCTCTCTTTATTTTCCCGGATGATGCCCGGATGGTTGAAATCAGTATGCTGCTCTTCATCGTAAGTCGAAAATATTGCGAACCTTCTTTTTGCTTTCTTTTTCCGGATTGTATCGAGACATTTATTAATCGTAATTCTGTAAATGTAAGTCTTTAGCGATGATTCTTCTTTGAAGTCTTTTATCGTTTTATAAATTGTTACATATATTTCCTGCATCGTATCTTCCGCTTCTTCCCTGCTTTGAAGATAGTTTAAGCATACGTTATATACCATATCTCTGCTCGTTTCCACAAGTATCTTAAATGTATCTGCGGAATTGCTTTTCAGCTCTGCTATGAATTCTTTGCTTTCGGTTTTATCCGGGACTTCAGTTTGCAATCGGTTTATTTTTCGATTTTTTCTATTTTTTTGATTTCTTTGTGAATCATTGGCGGATGAGGATGCATCATCGGGGGCGGCATTGTGTCAAAAATCAGTCTTTGCTCTTCGTTGAGAAGTTTTCTTGTGTTCAGGTGTGCTGCCATTTCGATTTTCTTAATCTTTGTTCTGATGTCGCCGATTTCCTCTATGTATTTATTTATTTCGGTTATATCGGGGCTGTCAACAGTTGTGAGTGTGCGGAGCTTTGCTTCCTTTTCGCCGATTTCGTTGTTGAGAGGGAGTATTTCTTTTTGTGCATTGATGTGAATGTTTTTCATATCGCTTTTTTGCGTTTCGGTTAAGCCGGGTAGCATTGGTCCGTGCATCATTTCTTCGCCGGGTCCGATTTTTACGATAATATCTTTTTCTTCTATCTGGGCAAATATATTGCCTGTAAGCAATAGCATTATTGCGAATGCCGTGAGTGCGGGGATTACATTTTTAAATCGCATTATTTTCTCCTTTAAATTTTAATTTCATCAGGTTAGACGTATAAACGGGAAAAAACTTGCGGTCTTTCTGATTTATTCTTTTGGCGAGAAATAATATCCCGAAAATACGCAGGGAAATATTGCGGCTATTTTCAGGAACAAGTCTTCATTTGGCATATTATCGGTTATGCTCCAGCTTTTCCAGGCACCCGTTCCAGAAAAGGTTGTGTTTATTCTGATACTGCCTTTGGGTCCGTCTATTGACCAATAAAGCCAGGCATCGTCGCCGCTGAATACGGTTGATACTCTCAGCGTGCTTTTGCCGTTGCTTACTGTCCATTGCTTCCAGGCATCGTCGCCGCTGAATATCGTGCTTATATCGCCGCTGACACCGGGATAGCTGAATTTCCAGCGTTTCCAGGCATCGTCTCCGCTGAATACCGTGCTTATATCGCCGCTGTTTTGTCCCACTCCAAAGCGCCAGCTTTTCCAGGCATCGCTTCCGGAAAAAATTGTTTCCAGATATCCGCTTTCCCCTTTTATGTTGATGTTCCAGTCTCTGAATGCATCGCTTCCGGAGAAAACCGTTTGTATTGATGTGAGTTCGCCGGTGAAAGTCTGAGAGCCCGCCGTGGCAGAGAGGAACAGCAAAAATATAACGAAATAATATTTCATCTTATTTACTATTTTCTGATTCGGAAATTTTTTTAAGTGCCTGCTTTAGTTTTTCTTCGGTTAAGAGATTTTGTATTGCTGTTATAGATTCAAGTTTGATTATTCCAAGCAGGTCATTGCTCTTTTCCGGGAAATAATCCAATGTATGTGATGCAATATTTATTGACAATAAAACTTCATCTCTGAATTTAATGGGAGTTGCTACTACAAGTTTTAAATTTTCTTTCAGTAAAATATCATCGGGATTTGATTCATATTCCCAGTGCTGTTTTATAATCTGCTCCCCATTCATAATTGAATCCCATTTTTTATCACCTTTTTTTACTACTTTCGTATTGCCGGCAAAATTTTCGCTGACTCCCTGAATTACTTTTAACTCGAAAGAATCCGTATCTTCATTTCTGAGATAAATGCCGCCGCTATCCATACCGGTTTTATCAATCGCTAAATCGAGTATAAATTTCAATGCGGATTCAATCGTATTAAATCCGGGAAGTTTTTCCGAAATTTCACGGTGTAAATTTACAACATCTTTTAAATGCTTTTCTTCAGTGATATCTTTTGCGGAAATGCATACATAAGAATTTTTTCCTTCACCGTCGAGGACAGGGAAATATTTCACTAAATAACGGATTGACTCATCATTACCGGTTTTTACAATTCTTTCGGTTTCGCACGGTTTGCCTTCGACTGCATTTTGGAAATAAATATTAAAAGATTCTCTTGCGAATTCGGGTACTATATAATTAAACAAGTCGCCTGAACTGATTGTATAACCGGTTAGTTTTTTTATCATTTCCGAACCTTTTGGGTTGAAATATGTTATCTCGCCCTTGCTGTTGCAAAGCACAATTCCTTCCGAGCTTGAATCTAATATATTCCGTATGCTCGTCATTTTCCCGCCGATTTCATTTTTATCTTCTGTCATTTTTTAATTTATTATAAGTATGAAAACTTACAATTTAACGCTATCCTCAGTACGCATAGAATTTAAATAAAAATATCGTTTTAAAAAATATAAATAACTCTGTTCCTCGAAAATTAAGTTGTTAATACAAATTTCCTGCCCGGTTGGCTTTGGTTCAGCTTATTCTTTTATTCCGAAATCGAATTTCACTTTTGATTGAAACGTGGATATTTCAGAGAATACATCTTTCAGCGTGTTGGTTTCAATACCCGAAAGCTCCGATAAATCAATATTGTTCTCCATTTCCCTGCCTGACATTATTGCCCTGACCTGAGTTTTGAATTGAAGCAGCTCCATAAAATCGAACGAGTATATCAAATCATTATAAAGCGATGTGGAAATATATTTCATTTCTCTTAATAAATTCAATCTGGCTGTAGTATTGGTTTCCGGAATCCTGTTCTGCATTGCATAAAGTCTTGCAAGATTTACTATAACCCTGATGGGATTTTTTATATTTATTTTCCTTGAATGGTCTTCGGAAGTTTTTGTTTGAATCTTGCCAAACATATTCAGCGGAGTTTTATAATTCATACAGACGCGGGCGGCTTGACTGATAAATACAGGGTTTTGTTCGATTTCATTATGAATATGTTCCGTTAATTCCGATGTGAATTTTTCATCTCCATAGATACATCTCAAATCAAAAAATATCGCAGTATCAAGCAAATCCTGAGGCTCTGATTTTGATATCCAGTTTGAAAAATATTTTTTCCATACAGATAACGGACGGCACCACTTTGGATTCTTCGCCATTACTTCACCTTTGCAATATTGATATCCAATCTCGTTTAATTCGTCGCTCATCCTTTTTCCAAATTCTGTGAAATAGCTTTGAACTTTTTCAAAATCCTGTTCCTGAACATCTTCAAATATTATCGCATTATCCTGATCTGTCAATAGTGTCTGCTCTTTCCTGCCTTCGCTTCCCAGTGCAACAAATGCAAATCCGCAGGGAGGTTTTCCAAATTCTCCGATAATTATTTCCGCAAGCTTTACGGTGATTTCATCGGTAAATCCCGAAATTGTGTTTGTGATATTTAATGTCTTTGCACCGCTTTCGATTAACGAGTTAACATAAAATGGTATCTTGCTAAATACTCTTTTTAAATCACCGGTTTGATTTGCGGCTCTGATTTCTCCTGTTAAATAATCCGATGTTTTCTCCCTTATCGCCGATAAATCTTTTTGGAATTCAAGGTTTGAACTCTGCATTGATTCAAAGAATTTTTCTCTCTCCTTAGCTTTTAATTCATCTTCGCTTAGTTCTTTTATTACAACTATAAATCCATTGCTATCGCCCAATGTGATTTTGGAAAGTGAAAGTATAATGTCCGCAGATTTTCCGCTTCCGTTTCTCAATACTGTTTCGAGCTGAAGGAAATTACTTTCGCTTTTATAAAACTCTTTTATAGTATTTAAATCTTTATCGTTTTTTATTTCTATAAATTCATCAGGATTGCCGCTGATATTTTCGATTCTCTCAGTTTCCAGTATATCTTCGAGCTTTTTATTGTGATATACCCATTTCCCTTCCAGTATCATACCCGTTCCCTCTGTTGAAAAATCTACCAGTGCTTTATATTTTTCTCTCGAAATCTTTAGCTCATTTTCCGCAGTATTTCTTTTTATTTCTGCCTTTAAATTCTGCCTGACTATTAAAGTTAGCAATGCCGCCATTAAGCCTGTTATCAGAAGCAATACGATTGTTAAATTCTGTTTTATCTCAGAAATTTCTTTTCTTACATCTTCTATATAAATTCCTGTCCCTATTATCCAGCCCCATTGCTTAAATTCTTTCACATATGAGATTTTCGGAACAATCTTTGTTGAGTCATCCATCCATTGCCACATATAATAAACATATCCGTCTTCTTTATTTTTTATTGAGTTTACCATCTCTACGAATAACCTTTTGCCGTTTGGGTCGCTGAAATCCGAAAGGTCTTTTCCGTTGAGGTCTTTCCTGTATGGATGCATCACCATATTCGGCTGCATATCAGTTATCCAGAAATAATCTTTATCATCAATGCCGTACCTCAGATTTTCAATCCGCGTAATTGCCTGCCTCTTTGCATCTTCAGTGCTGATAGTACCTTTAGCCGCTTCCTCCTGATATTTCGATGCGATGCTTACGGATGAATTCACAAGCTCTCTGAGCATTTCTTTTTTTCCGTTGAGCAATGACTGCTCAAAATATGGTATGATAAAAATAAAAATTAGAAAAACAAACAGCCCGATTGTTATAAGCGTGGGAAGTATTATCGTGAAAAAAAATTTCTTGAAATTTATTTTATGGCTGGAACCACTCATAAAGCATAGAAAGATTATTATTTTTATTTAATTTTATAACACTAATCAGCATTTCCTTGAAATCAATTATCACCAATCCGCTTTTGCCGGCATTGTTGGCTATGCACGGGCAGAAGTAATGACTGTTCATCTCTTTCAGTTTATAATTTCTGAAAGATAATGATTTAAAATGATTTATATTAGCCCTAATCATTCCGTATGGATGCATATGTCCCGAAAAACTGAACTGACTTTTATGAAATCTGCAAAGACTCAGATGTTCCTTCATATCCCAGGGATTATAAGGTCTGAATACAAGAGAGCCGGTTAAATCAGGAAAAATTGAATGTGAGAATAAAACATTTTTACCGCGGTATTTTAAAGTCAGATATTCGGGAAGTGAATTGAGATATTCAATATCTTTATCTTTTAAAGTCGGGGAAGGAGTTTCGTTTTCATATAACCAAACTTTACCTTCCCCTGATTTTATTCTTTCCTGTAAACTTAGTTCGTACCAGTTCGGAGGATAATCAAAGCCTTTAAATTTCTCGGGAAGCTTTCTGATAGAATTCAAATCATGATTTCCTATAACTGCATACTTGCAGTTTTTTCTTACAGCCTCTACACATTCGGAAGCATTCGGATCTTTAATTCTGATACTATATACCTTATCATATCCGACTATATCACCGAGACACAAAACTTCATCACACTTGTTTTTCTCTAAAATTTCAAGTGCTTTATTTAATGAATGAATATCCTCGTGAATATCACTTATAATTCCAATTTTCATTCTGACGTTTGATAAAACTTATTTGCTTTCCTGTACTCTTTTATTCTTTGTAATAAGCGAAACTGCAACCAGCGTTATAAATCCAAGCGGTATCGAAATTATTCCCGGATTCTGTAAAGGAATTGGAGCCGAATCGGGAGGAAGTCCCATAATATCATACATTGTCGGAGAGAAAAGAATAATAAGCAAAGATGATAACATTCCAACTCCGATTGCCCAGGAAATTCCCTTTGCAGTTGTTTTCTTCCAGAAAAGCAGCATCAATATTGCAGGTAAATTTGCTGATGCCGCAATTGCAAATGCAAGTCCGACAAGAAAACTGACATTCTGACTCTGGAATAAAATTCCGAGTATGATTGCAACAATCCCGACAACTACTGCCGCTATTCTGCCGTTTCTTACTTTCTGAGATTCCGTCATTTGAATCTTCATATATTTATCCATTAAATCGTGTGCAACTGCTCCGGATGCGGCAACAATTAATCCGCTTACTGTTCCAAGTATTGTTGCAAATGCCAATGCCGAAATTATTGAAAATAAAGTTATGCCAAAAGTTTTTGCAAGTAATGGTGCGGACATATTCGAGCTTTCAACATCAAGGCCGCCGTTAATCATTGCACCTGTTCCCATATAAAGAGTAAGTATATAGAAAAATCCGATTGCAAAAATTGCGACTATAGTTGATTTCCTTGCCGCTCTCTGGCTTGGAACCGTGTAATACCTTATCAATATGTGAGGTAATGCGGAAGTTCCCAGGAAAAGCGCCAGCATAAGAGAAATAAAATCAAGTCTTGACCAGAATGTAGCACCTTTATCTATTTTATAATACATTCCCGGCTTCATTAAATCCGTACCTGATGTCGGATTCTGATAAAACACGGTTACTTTCTCGTCGTTAAATGTGAATGATTTTTTGGCAAACCTTACAATAACCGACGACTCAATATTTCTGATAAATTCAAACGGACCAACAGGACCCGTACTCTCGACTTCTTTTCCGTCAACTACAATCTTTTTAGTATGACCTACCTGAAAGAATTTTCTTGCATCCTTTGGCGCTCCATTGTATAATTTCTTTCCGTCTTTGGTATCAACAATTGATAATGCCTCTTCGAGAACGGGAGCTGCTCCTGTTGTATTTAATTTCCACCAGGAATTAATTCCTTCTTTTTCAAGCTTTACAAATGTCTGATCTTTTTCATTATGTTGACCGAGCAGTTTATAACTTGCATCGGAAATACCTGTTACTTTGCCGTTTTCTATTGAAGCATTTATAGAAATAAATTTATGGTAATCTTCGCCCGGATTTGTGTTTATGCCTTTTACCAATACAAAAACCGTAAGCAATACAGAAAAGATAATAAGCAAACCGCCTTTAATAAATTGAACGTATGTTGTTGACGTCATACCGGCAGTTGCAACAATGAATATTACAACAGAGCCGACCATCACTACGCCTACCCAATGTGGAAGTCCTAATAGCGGAGTTACAAGAGCTCCGGCACCGACCATTTGAGGAATCAAATAAAAAACCGAGACAACAAGAGTGCTGATGGAAGCCGCAAGTTTAATTCCTCTTGAATCAAATTTTGCATCAAGAGCATCGGTAAAAGTATATTTACCGAGTCTTCTTAATGGCTCGGCTACTAAAAACAAAGCCACAACCCAGCCGGCAAGATATCCGACCGAATACAAATAGCCGTCATATCCAAAGAAGGCAATCATTCCGCAAATACCAAGAAAAGATGCCGCAGAAAGATAATCACCTGCAAAAGCAATTCCGTTTACCGCCCAGTTAATCTGACCGCCGGCCGCATAATATCCGCTTGCAGATGTTGTCTTTTTTCCAAAGTAAAAAGATAAGCCAATTACTGCAACTACAAAAAAGATAAAAATTAAAATTGCAATTATAGAAACATCATAAATCATAGCTCTTCCTCCTTATTCATCTTGTTTTCAAATCTTGTACAGAAAAAGTTGTATATTAATCCCATTACTCCGGCAAGAACTATCAGGCCCATTCCATAGACGTAGGCAAGATTTAATCCGCTGATAACTTTGAAACCAAGCACCTGAGGATATACGGTGCCAATAAAAACAAAACCCGCATAAATAATTAAATACACAAAAAAAAGAATAATTCCGAGTTTAGCTTTCACTTTTATGGAATTATCCTTTTCAACAGAAACAGTGTTTTTATGAATCATTGAACCTCCAATATTTTATAAAAAAGAATTTAGGATATTTTTATATTATTAAAATCTGTAACTCTATAAAAATAGAAACTTATATGATTTTTTGAAAAATATGGTATTTGAATTTAAAATTCAAATTAATTAAAATGATGAAATGATTAAACCCTTATAAACAAAAAAGTCCCGGGTTTCGGGACTTAATTGGTTCAAACTTTTTTAAGAAATGATGGAAAAATTTACTTTAACGCCGCATACTCAAATGTTCCGTCGCCGTTAATCTGAAGAGTAATCAATCTGCAAGCATCAATACCTGAGAATGTTATACTTCCGCCGGCACCGTCTGTAATTTTCATATCAAACATACAGGTTTCGCCATAGCTGGCAGGAATTGTAACTGTTATTGTCGAACCGTCTTCAAAAACACTTTGCGGTAAAATATCATTACCCCAATCTGCTGTTTCAGCAGGAGTCACGAATACATCAACCAAAGTAACGCCGGTGTTGTTTACAACATCAAAAGTTAAAGCCTGTGCCGAAGCATTACTTGCGGAAAATAATGAGATTCCTGCAAGTATAACGAAAAGAAATAATAGTTTTTTCATTTTTGTTTTTATGTTTTATTTAGTTAAAAGAAAATCTTAGTTTGTAAAACAAATATTTAGCATTTTAGTTCAAAAAAGATTTGATAAATATTTCCACAGGAACAAATGAACATAACTTTGTGTTATCATATATTTAGTAACCAACAAATAATGCACAATGAAAGAACTTCGTTATATAATATTTACATTTGTTATTTTTTAAATGCTTATGAACTATGCATTTTCTCAGGTTGAACCAATTTCTCCGGACAGACCTGACCAGACCGAAAGTCCATACGTTGTACCGTTGAACAGCTTTCAGTTTGAAGCCGGAGTTGTATATGAAAAAACTGTGAGAGACGGCTCTACAACAAATAATTTTTCATATCCGTCTGTGCTTTTTAGGTATGGTCTTTTTAATAACTTGGAACTTCGGATGGAAATTGAAAATGTTAAAGAAACTACAGAAGAAAACGGACAAAGTCTGAGCAAAACCGGATTTAATCCTGTATCTTTGGGTTTTAAAATAAATGCCGCTGAGGAAAAAGGGCTAAGACCTGCAATCGGTTTTGTCGTAAACTTCTCACTTCCGAATTTTGCTTCAAAAGATTTTAAAAATGATTTTGTAGGTACAAGTATAAATCTTGCTCTCGCAAACAGCATAACGGATAAATTCTCTGCAGGATATAACCTTGGTGCTTCATGGGACGGAAATACTCCCGAGCCGACTTTCTTCTACTCTCTTTCGCTTAGTCATGAATTATTAGAACGCGTTTCCGGCTTTGTGGAAGTGTATGGCTTTATGCCTGAAAAAACAAGGGCTGACCACAGGTTTGATTTTGGTCTTAGCGTTTTAGCTTTAAACAACCTTGCATTAGATGCGTCGGCAGGTCTGCGACTTACCGATAATGCACCTGATTTTTTTATTAACGGAGGATTTTCTTTCAGACTTCCAAAATAATATTTGAATGAAAAAATTAATTTTACTTATACTATTTATCGCTGCTTTCTCAACCTCTGTAAAATCTTCGGTTCAAAAAGATACCTGCTACGTTGGAATGTATATATTGTCACTAACAGATTTTAAAATAGACGACCAGAGTTTCAAAGCAGATTTCTGGATTTGGTTTGTTTATGACAACGACAGCTTGAAAATTCAGGATGCTATTGAAATTCCTGATGCCAAATCAGTTGAGTTCAGCAACTTCTCAAGTGAGAAAAAGGGCGGCAAGAATTGGGCGCAGGTAAAATGTAAAGCCGTGATTAATAAAGAATGGGATGTAACTCACTTTCCTTTCGATAAGCAGCTTTTAAGAATTCACGTTGAACACACTCTCAACGATGCTAATACGCTTGTGTTTATGGCAGACAGTGAAAATTCTAAGATTGATTCTACTTTTGCTCTTGACGGATGGAGAATTGATTCTATAAAAACTTTCGGCTTTAATAAAAGTTATAATACAACTTTCGGAGACCCTGTACTGAAAGGCTCAAGCCACTATCCTGCAGTATCAACTGAAATTTATATGACAAGAG
>CALKAJ010000183.1 GCA_937983305.1 uncultured Ignavibacteriota bacterium
AAATTTTGTTTTTTACTTTATTGACAGAAATGATTTATTCAAGAAGAATAATGCAAAAATTAAAACTTATAAAAAATTAATAGTATAAAAATTTCAAAATGGAAAATAATATAGAAATCGGTCAACCTAAATTACAACAGGGAATAGGAGCAAACGCCGTTTTGTCTCTGGTATTTGGAATTCTATCCTATTTTATTTGTTTTTTTATTTTTGGTATCGTTTCATGGATATTGGGAAGTATTGAATTGAACAGAATAAAAAGGGGGGTCTCTTCAGATAGCGGGAAAGCTATTGCATCAATTGGTATGTGGCTTGGAATTGTAAATGTAATAATCAGTGTTGGCGTGATTATTTTTTTAATTATTGTTACCTTAGTATTTCCTGCCCTTCTCATGATAATATTAAATGAATTTTCAAAAATACCGGAGAATCAAAAAGATACTATTGAGATAATTTTCAGAATGTTAACATTCTGAATAGTCACCAAGATTTAAAATTTGTGCTTTATTTTTTACCGTGACTTTTTCTCCGATTATTGAATCTTTAATAATAGCATTCTCGATATGAGAACCCGGTTCAATTATTGAATTAGTAATAATACTATTTATAATTATGCAATTATTGCCAACTGATGTGAATTCACCTATAATAGAATTGTTTATTTCACAGTCATCACCTACAAAAGAATATTTGTGCTGAAAATTTGAATTTCCTTTACCCTGAATCTTTTTTAATAAATATTGATTAGTTTCAAGTATTGTTTCAGGTTTTCCACAGTCAAGCCATCCGTCAACAGGATACGTTACAATTTTATCTTTTTTAATGAGCATCTCGCTTAATGCGTCCGTTAATTGAAATTCATTTTTCGTCCTTATATTTTTTTCTATAATACTTTTTAATGATTCAAACAACAAATTCGAATTTTTTAAATAATACAACCCCACTATTGCTTCGTTTGATAGGGATACGTCAGGACCGGAGGGTTTTTCAATAAATTTATTAACAAAACCTTCAGAATCTTTTTCAACGACACCAAATCTTCTTGGATCTTCAACTTTCTTAACTCCTATCACCGAGTTGTCATTCTTGCACATTTCGGATAAGTTAACATCAAAAAGCGTATCACCAAGTATAATAATTACATCTTCCGGCTTATTATTATCAAACAGGTGTTTAGAACAATAGATTGCATGTCCTAAACCCTTTGCTTCTTCTTGAATTGCATTTTCGAATTTAAAATTGAAATTATGATTCAGATATTTTTCAATTTTATTGCCCATAAAACCGGTAACAAGAATGATTGAATCAACAAGTTTTTCTGAAATTAATTGTTCAATAATATGATGTATCATTGGTTTTCCGGCAACACTCATTAAAACCTTTGGTTTTGTAAGAGTGTGAGGTCTCAATCTTGTTCCGAATCCGGCGACCGGTATTATTGCTTTCATAATATTTCAAATTTAATTTTTTCCGGGAATTTAATGAGCGCTTCAGGAAGTAATTCTATAAATCTGCCTCCTGCAGTTGCGAGTTGAGGTCTGCCTCCTCCTCCTCCTCCGAGCATTTTTGCTGTTTCGGAAATTATCTTTCCTGCGGAAAGTTTTTTTTCCTTAATAAGATTATCGCTCACGGCGCATATTAAGGAAATTTTTCCTTCAATTACAGATGCAACAAGAATTACTCCATTGCTAAGTATATTTCTGATTTCATCACCCAATTCCTTAAACTCATCGGAATTATCGATTTCAAGTTTCTCTGCAATTATAACGCTTCCATTTATTTTTTCGGTGTTTTGAATTTTTAACTTCAATCCACTTATATGTTTTTCAAGATTCTGCTTTATCAATTTCTTTTGTTGCTGCTTCTTATCTTCAATGTATTTCTCACGAAGTTCGTATAATGATTTTATATTATTATCTTGTTGTTTCAGCAGCAATTTCATCATCGCAGTGTCTTTATAGTCCATATTTCTGAACCCTTCCTGAAATGATTTAAGGCCTGCCACAAAATTGGAGGTATATTTCTCGGGTAATTCATTGATTATATTTTCAATATCCGTAATCTTGTTTTCGAGTAACTTAATTATTCCTTCGCCGGTTCTTGCAAAAATTCTTCTTACTCCGGATGAAATACTTTCTTCTTTTACAATTTTAAATAATCCAATATCATTTGTACTGTCAACATGGGTACCTCCGCAGAATTCAACACTGAATTTTTCATCTATCATTACAATTCTGACTTTACTTCCATATTTATCACCAAAGAACTTCTTAACATTAGGAATTCGGTTTGCCTCTTCAGTTGGGACATCTTCTAATGTTAATACTCCGATGTTTTCACTGATTTTAGAATTAACCAAATCTTCAATTTCTTGTATTTCATCGGGTTTTACTTTTTGAAAATGCGGAAAATCGAATCTTAAATGCTCATCTGATACTAATGAACCCATTTGTTTAACGTGTGGTCCAAGAACTTGTCTTAATGCTTCATGAACTAAATGAGTGGCAGAGTGATTGCGTTGTATTGCTCTTCTCTTATTGTAATTGACAACGGCAGTTATATCTTTATGAAATAAATTTTTGTGATCATCATTTTTTACATAAACAAAATGGTTATTCTTACTGTCTATTACTTCAAGTTCATATCCGTCTGAAAAAACTATTTTTCCTGTATCGCTAATCTGACCGCCTGACTCTGAGTAAAAAGGGTTTTCTTTGAGAACTAATACTTCAATGTCCGATCCGGCTATTCTTTTAGCATCGAGTAAAGAGGTTTTAACTCCACCCTTTTTCATTTTATATGGGTTATAAACCGGATTTGCCGAAAGTATTTTATCGTTGATTTCAAATAGTTTCGTCTCTGTAAGAATAATGTTATCTTTTCTTGCTGCTCGTGCACGTTCCTTCTGTTTATTCATCTCTATGTTAAAAATAACGGTATCAACTTCGAAACCGTATTCCTTGGCAATTACTTGTGTTAAATCAAGAGGGAAGCCATAAGTGTCGTATAATTTAAATGCTGCTTCTCCGGGAAAAACTTTTTCATTATTATTCTTTATCGTTTCATAAACTTCTTTAAAGTGTTCAATACCTCTGTCAAGCGTAAGGTTAAAACTAATTTCTTCACCCATTATTACGCTTTTTATATATTCACTTTTTTCAATAATTTCTGGGAATGTATTTCCAAATATCTCGATTACAGAATCAACTAATTGATACATAAATGGTTCTTTATATTCGAGTTTTCTCGCAAGCCTTAAAGCCCTTCTTAATATTCTGCGTAAAACATAACCTCTACCTTCATTTGATGGCATAGCACTGTCACTTATTGCGAAAGTTAGCGCCCTTATATGGTCTGCAATAGCATTAATTGGAGAGATAAATTCACCTTCATATTTTATATCTGTTATTTTGCAAATGCTATTTATTATCGGCGAAAATAGATCGGTATCGTAATTTGATTTTTTTCTGTTCATTGCTCTTACAACTCTTTCTAAACCCATTCCTGTATCTACATGTTTCATTGGTAACGGATGCAATGTTCCTTTCTCATCACGATTGTATTGTATAAATACAAGATTCCATATTTCAATAACATCTTCAAGTCCGGCATTGATATCTTCAGGTTTACAACCTGTTTCCGTTAAATCTATATGAATTTCCGAGCACGGACCGCAAGGTCCGGTTTCACCCATCTCCCAAAAATTATCTTTCTCATCAAATCTTAATATATGTTCGGGATTTATATCTGTTTCAGTTTTCCAAAATTCCATTGCTTCATCGTCAGTTCTGTAAACTGATGCCCATAGTCTTTCCTTTGGAAGTTTCCATACTTCAGTCAGTAATTCCCAAGCCCATTGTATCGCTTCTTTTTTATAATAATCTCCGAAAGACCAGTTCCCTAACATTTCAAAAAATGTATGATGATAACCGTCCATACCAACTTCTTCGAGGTCATTATGTTTCCCACCGGCTCTAATACATTTTTGTGTGTTAACAGCTCTTTTATATTCTCTTGTTCCTATTCCCAAAAAAACATCTTTAAACTGATTCATTCCTGCATTAGCAAAAAGTAATGTTGGGTCTTCATAAGGTACTACAGAAGAGGAGGGAACTATTCTATGCATTTTTTTCTCGAAAAAATCGAGAAATGATTTTCTAATTTCTTGTGATTTCATAATTATTTCTTTTTAAACTTGAATAACTCCGGTATTGAATTTCTTAATATCACTGTTATAATTACAATATCTTATGCTATCAGAGATGATTTCTCTTGTTTTTGATGGGTCTATTATTCC
>CALKAJ010000184.1 GCA_937983305.1 uncultured Ignavibacteriota bacterium
TTGCGGCTCGAATGTAAGAAGTAGCAGTATCAGATAATACAGGTCCATAATAGTTTAAGATTAATGTATCGCCGCTGCCGGACATATAAATCTTTGGACGGGATGCTGCTGATGAGACGCTTCCTGCACCTGTCCAGGTGAATCCGCCGTCAACGCTTCCAAATCTTCTGACGTTAACATTAAAATTTCTGTCATAAAAGAAATATAATGCTCCTGTTGAGGAAGCACAAACATCAAAACTTCTGATGAGCGAATCTCCTGTAACTTTGCCGAAAGAGTTATTTACTATGTTCCACCTGTAGGCATCCGAACCATAGAGGAAAAATAAATAAAGTGAGTCATTTCCTGAGCTTACCATTTTCATATTCGGGAAAATAGCTTTAGGTTGAATTCCGTTAGCCAGCCTTGTCCATGTATAACCGTTATTAGTTGAACGGAAAACAATTACTCCAAGATTGGTTGTTGTTGAGGTATCGTTTACCGAAAGATATAAATCTCCATTTGACCTTTGAGCAGATGACATCATACCTGCAGGTTCAAATGCATTTACGAGATAATCCACACCATAAGTCGGACTTTGTACTGCGTGGATACCATTTGGAATTCCGTTTGCAACTGAGACCGGTTGAGAATTAACCGAGAAAACAGTTACAAATAAAATTACTAATGATGTAAAAAATGTTTTCATTTTTTTTTCCTTATTTTAATTACAGAAATATAAATAAATTTAAGTTTAATTAATTTAAAATACAATTATCTTATTTGAGAAAAATCATACGCTTAGTATCAGTGAAATTTCCGGTTGTCAATTTGTAAAAATAAATTCCGCTCGGCAAATCTTTCGCATCAAATCGCAATTCATAGGTTCCGGGAAGGAGATTCTCGTTCAATAAAGTAGAGACTTCTTTTCCGAGTATATCGTAAATCTTTAATTGCGTTAAACCTTCAACAGGAGATTGAAATTTTATTATTGAAGATTGATTAAAAGGGTTTGGATAATTTTGCTCTAATGAAAAACCGGAAGGAGTAATACCGGATATCTTTTTAATTCCAACTGAGGATAAATCTATTGGAGTCATCCACGCCTGAAAAATTCCTGATTTGTCACTCATCCAAACAGCATAAAGTTTTCCGTTACCGGAAGTTAGCCCGATTTTATCGCCCATATTTCCGGCTCCTGCTCCAACTATTGATTTAGGGGCAAACCTGTGGTCACTGACAACATAATCTGCGAAAGTATTTCCGCCGTCAGTTGAACGGGATAAATAAACTTCCGTGGAATCATTGGCTGTATTTCTATCATCGTAATATACTATGTTAACGCCGCCTTCTTCGTCAACTCTGATTACCGGGAAAAATTGAGTTTTACCGTTATTCAAAGCATCCTGATTAACCCGTACTGCCGGCGTGAAAGTCTGACCTCCGTCTGTTGATTTTCTCAAGATGACATCGGGGTCACTACCTGCAGGTGATAAGTTTTTTTCGGTTGTGATAATATAAATCCAGCCGTTTCTTACTCCGCCTGTGTTATCAATATCCATTCTTGGTAAGCCATTTATTGCAATATTACCCTTCTGAACAATTCTGCCTGCAACTCCGTTAATATTTGCTGCGGTTTCGTTTACAGACCAGTTGTTTCCTCCATTTGTTGACTTTGCAAATCCAATATAGTCCTCTGTGAATGGGGATGTGTTTATGACGGAACCCCAAGAAACGAAAACATCTCCGTTTAAGTTGGTTCTGATTTCGGCGCCCTGACATCTTTGAGGAGGATTATTTATGGAAGTACTCGTACTCCAGTTTTCACCTCCGTTTGAAGTATATGAAAAAAATACTTTAAAAGGAGGAGTTAAGAAAATATAACTCGCATAAAATCTTCCGAAGTAAGGGCTTGAAGGTGAAGCGTCAAAATAAATGTCATTACCTTTATCCATATCACCCGATGATATCAAATATGCCGACGACCAGTTTGAGCCGAAATCCGTGGAATAATGAGAAAAGATTCCGGTTATAAATGAACCGTGATGGATGAAGAGAAGTCTTCCGTTATTATCCACTGCAGGTCCGGGGTCGCTGCCATGATTCTGAACAGGCGAGCCAAACATAGTATCTCTGTTGAACCAGTTTAATCCGCCGTTAGATGAAAGATAAATTCCTTCGCTTCTGAAACTTGTAAGCGAATTAATTGTACTTGCAGTAGCAAAAATAAATGATTGATTAACGGGATGTCTGCAAATATCAGTTTCGTATTGTACCATAGTCCCGGACGGATTGATTCTGTAACTCGGTCCGATTGCAAGCACTGAAGTATAGGTCTTTAAGTCATTTGCTCCTGCAATGGCAGAAGTTAACAGCAGAATAATTAAAAATATTTTTTTCACGGTTTTTATTTTAATTAAGAAAGTACAGGGGCTGAAAATATCAGCCCCTTATATTTTTTAAAAGTTATATCCTAAATTTAAAGTTCCAAAAAAGTTTCTCTTTGGACCTGATTCATAGTATCTTCCGTTTGCATCGTTGATATTAATGAACGCAACATATTGTTTGTCCGTTATGTTATTAATGCCAATATTTGCAAGCAGGCTGAAACCTTTGTATGAAAGGTCAATGCCAATCAATGAATTCAGAAGGATATATGATTCGGCGTTTTCAGTATTTGCATCATTGACGTACATCTTATCAATGTAGGAATAGTTTCCTTTTACAAATGCTCTGACATAACTATTGAAATTATAGTCATACATTAAATCAACAGATATGTTATGTTTTGGTACAGATGGAACTATATTACCGTCATACATCTTCGAAGTTTGATTCCCGTTCTGGTCAATAGTTAATGCGTTATAAGTATCGTATTTAAAGTCATTGAATGTATATGCCGATTTGAATGTGAGACCTTTTACAATCTCGGTTTTCAATCCAAATTCAATACCTTTTCTGTTTGTCTTTGCTGCATTTCTGTAATAGACTGTGTTATCAACTACAAACGGAACTATTTCATCTTCAATTAATAAATTATATCCCGTAAGCTCAATGAAAATATTTGTAAAATATTTTCTTTTGTCGTTAAGGATATTCCCTTTAAAACCGATTTCAAAATTCTTTGAAGTCTGCGGTTTTAAATCGGGATTGAGAAGTCCCTGTCCGCCGTCAGCTGAGAACGGGAAGTTATCCATTTCATTTCCTGCAGGTGTATCGAAACCAAGTCCGAATGAAGCATAAGCGGCAAGCATATTCGTAAATTTATAGTTCACTGCAAACTTAGGAGTGAATTTATCAAAATTACGATTTGAATTTTTAACAGATAACAATAAATCTTTGGAATCAAAAGTAACATTATCGTATCTTCCTGTTACTAACAAATCAAGCTTATTTTTAATTATTGAAATCTGGTCTTGAATGTATGCACCATAATTTGATATAGTTTCATCGGATTGTGCCAGCAACTGGTCTCCTTTAGTGCCGTTAATGTTATTATATTCGCTAATGGGACCTGTTTGGTAATAGACATCCGTTCCAAGTGAAAATTCATTTTGCAATGAGCCAATTTCAGAACGGTTAATATATCTTGCTGAGCCGCCGATTCCATATCTTGAAAATAGTCTGTACGTTCTTGCAGTCCTGTCAAAATCCTTAATGGCTCCGTAACCTGTAATTTCTATCTCGTTTGTATTATGAGAGCCAAAAAAAGAATTCACCCTTACAGCAAGTCTTCCTTTTCTTGAGAATCTTTTGGAATCCCTTGAAACATCTGAGGCATTTGCCATATCAGGGTCAAGTTCATATTCGGATTTTTTTAGTGAGCCCGGTAATTTTATCAGACCAATTGCAGAATTCAGCAATATTGTAACGGTTGTATTATTTGACAGATATGTCTGCAGTGCAGAGTTAACAATATTTTGATATTCCTGACTATGAACTCTATAGCCGTCATAATTTCTGTAGCTGTATGAAAGAAGAAATCTCATATCGTTCGTGATAATACCTGTTTTAAGTCCGTTTTGCCTTAAACCGTAAGATCCGAATTCATTGTGAAGAGTCAGAAATGTTTTACCGAATCCAAGGTCGGACTTAAAGTTAACAACTCCACCGGGAGCATTAGTGTAAAGTGAAGATGAATTTCCTTTTACACTTTCTATGCTTCCCAGTGCATTGACGTCAATTGCTTCACTTCTGGTTTGACCGTCAGGTTCTGATTCCGGATTGTCGTCCTGTAGGATGCTTACGCCTCTTATGCCTGTGTTGGAGCGGCTCCTGAATACGCGTATCGAAATTATGACGTCGTGGTTTCACTAA
>CALKAJ010000185.1 GCA_937983305.1 uncultured Ignavibacteriota bacterium
TGTTTTATTTAGTCAGCATATGATTATTGATACAGTTGCAGAGCAATTTGTTTTTGTACTGGGAGGTAATATTGCAATGAAAAGAATAAGAAAATTAGGCGGCAGACACGACAATAATGTTTTAATAGATGATGGATTAATGTCAGGAGAGAAATTTATCAGCGAAGGTTTCCAGTTCCTTGCCGACGGAGACAAAGTACAGGTTGTTAACTAAATTAAAAAAGTTACGAAAATAAAAGAGTTTAAATAATATGAAATTTTTTGAAGCGGTAGTAAATAATAAAATTACGGTATATATTCTCACTCTGATTATTGTTGTAATCGGAATAACTTCTTACGTTTCACTTCCGAGAGAGGCTTCGCCATCAATTAAAAATCCATATGGATTTATAGCGACTGTATATCCCGGAGTATCACCTCAGGATATTTAAAATCTTGTAACACAGGAAATTGAAAAAGAAATAAAAGGTATCAGCGGAGTAAAGAAGATTTCTTCGGTTTCGAGGGAAAGTTTCAGTTCAATATCTGTTGAGTTTACAAGCGATATAATAATAGAAGATGCACTTCAGAAAGTCAGAGATAAAGTTTCTGTTGCAAAAACAAAAATGCCGACTGATATTGAGGAACCTTCAATAACGGAAATAAACTTTTCCGAACTTCCAATGCTTTATGTTAATGTAACAGGTAATATTGGACTGTGGAAACTGAAAGAAACAGGAGACAGAATCAGTGATAAAATTGAAGAGTTTCCCGGTGTACTTTCTGCGGATGTGGTAGGAGGTGTTGACAGAGAAGTTAAAATTGATGTTAATGCAGATAAATTATTTCATTACGGTCTGAGCTTTAACGATATAAGTAGTGTAATCTCTGCCGAAAACTTAAATGTACCCGGCGGCTCAGTTGACATAGGAAAATCGAGCTATCTGGTAAGGGTTCCCGGTGAATATAAAGACCCGGAAAATATAAGAGATCTTGTTGTTAAAAATATCGGCGACAATAATATCTATATCAGAGATGTTGCTGAAGTAACATACGGATATGCCGACAGAAAAACTTTTTCAAGGGAAGACGGCAAAGAAAGTGTAACGGTAATTGTTAAGAAAAGAAGCGGAGCCAATATTATTGAAATAGCAGATAAAGTAAAAGCTCTGCTGAACGATAACAAAGAGTTAATACCCGCCGGAGTTAACATCAGTTATACCGGCGATAATTCCAAATTCATACTTAATACTGTTCACGAGCTCGAAAACGGTATTATTACGGGAGTTTTGCTTGTAGGAATGGTCTTGTTCTTTTTTATGGGCTTTAAGAATTCATTTCTTGTTGCAACCTCCATACCTTTGTCATTTATGATTTCATTCGCAGTTCTGAGTATGATGGGTATTACTTTGAATATGATTGTACTTTTTACTCTGATTATTGTTCTCGGAATTATTGTTGATGATGCTATAGTTGTAATGGAAAATATTTTCAGACTTCAGGAAACCGAAGGATACAATCAGCATGATTCGGCAATTGAAGGACCAAAGGAAGTTGTATTTCCTGTTGTTATTGCAACGTTGACAATTATCTCTTCGTTTTTCCCGTTATTGTTTTTCCCGGGTATAGTCGGAGACTTTATGAAGTATATGCCGATTACAATGATTGTATGTTTGCTCTCTTCGCTTTTCGTGGCAATGGTAATTAGTCCGGTACAGGCATCAATATTTCTTAATTATAAAAAAGATAAAGAGAAATCAAAAAAGAAAAAATTCAGACCTATTGGAAAGTTTCTCGAAGTATTTGATGAAAAGTTTTTTGGGTTCACATTAAAAATATACGAGAAAGCATTAAGACTTTCTTTGAGAAAGAAAAAAACAACCATAGGAATTACAATTGGAATTCTGATATTTGTATTTATCATTTACGGAATGTTTAATAACGGAGTTGAGTTTTTTCCGAAAGTTGAACCTCAGCAATCTAATATAAATATAATAGCCCCGGTTGGAACAAGCATTTACACAACAAATGAAATTGCAAAAAATATTGAGAGTAAAATTCCCAAGCTCGACAATCTCGAAATTACAATTACAAATGTCGGCTCTTCTAATAATCCGCTGGATTTCAGCGGAGACGGTATCCCTAACAAAGGAACAGTTACAGTTAATTTTTTCGATAAAGAATTCAGAGAAAATGAAACATTTGAAGACGTAGAAAAAATCAGGGAAGCTATCTCCGGTGTTTCGGGTGCAACTATTGAAATACAAAATGATGAGGCAGGTCCCCCTACCGGACCTCCGGTTAATATTGAAATAGCAGGAGACGATTTTAAAAAACTTGGTGAACTTGCTGATAAAGTTAAAAGAGAAATAAAAGATATACCCGGACTTACTGACCTGAAAGATGATTTTGATTCGGAAAGACCTGAGATACAGATTACCGTTGACAGGGAAAAAGCGGCTGAATATAAGCTTAGTACTGCAGCGATTGGCGGTTTCATCAGAACAGCAATAAAAGGAACTAAGGCAAGTAAATTCAGAGTCGGAGAAAATGAATATGATGTAACGGTTAGACTGGCAAAAGAACAAAGAGATAACCTTGAATATCTTTCAAATCTCTATATTTCAAACAAAGACGGTATAAAAATACCGATTACATCCGTTGCTAAGGTTGAATTTACGGGAGGAATCGGAGCAATAAACAGAAAAGATTTAAAAAGAGTTGTAACAATTTCCGCGAATGCAGACGGACGGCTTGGGAACGATGTATTAAAAGACGTTCAGACAAAACTTATCGGCTTTGATTTACCAACCGGATATTCCATTAATTATACAGGTGAACAGGAAGACCAGAAAGAAACATCTGATTTTCTTGGCAAGGCACTTATTATTTCGCTGTTAATGATTTTCTTCCTCATAGTTATTGAATTCAATTCCATAAGAGTTCCTATTATTGTTATGTTCAGTGTTGTACTTTCACTGATTGGCGTTTTGGTAGGATTGCTTATAGTCGGACTTCCTTTCGGAATTGTAATGACGGGAATTGGATTTATAGCGCTTTCTGGTATCGTTGTAAGAAACGCAATTGTACTTCTCGATTTTCATAAAGAACTGGAAAAACGCGGATTAAGCAGAGATGAAGCGTTAGTTCAGGCAGGTTTAATTCGTATGAGACCAATATTCCTGACTGCTGCAACAACAATACTTGGAATAGTTCCGCTCTCAACAGGTGTAGATTTTGACTGGCGCTCATTAAGCTGGGTAATTGGAGGTCAAAACACAGCATTCTGGAGACCGATGGGAGTTGCAATAATTTTTGGATTACTTGTTTCAACATTTTTAACTCTTATCGTAATACCTACAATATTTGCATTTACAGACGACTTTTTCAATATGTTTAAGAGAAAGAAAAAAGCTAAAGAATTAATTTAGCGGAACATACAGTTTAAATCCGTTACTGCAGAAATTTACAGTAACGGATTTTTATTTATTAAAAATGAATCAATTTAGTAATTGATTTAAAAATATTTATTAATTAACATACATAAAGGTAATATTTTTATATTAGGTCAGTTCATTTAGGTAACAGCAAATGCAATTGATAAAAGATATGAAAAATAATATATTTATGTTTTTTATAATTTTTTACGAAACAATATGGCAGAAATATCAATTAAAGCGAAAAGAAGAACAGAACTAAGTAATGCCGCTACAACTTCTTTAAGAAACAGCGGTTTTGTTCCCGGAATTTTTTATGGAGCAGGTGAAGAAAACATTTCTATTGCTATCAATGAGTTAGCACTCCGTCCGGTTATTTACACATCCGAAGCGAATATTATTAGTCTTTCGTTGGAAGGTGAAGAAAAATCATACAAATGCATATTAAAGGATGCACAATTTGACCCCTTAAAAGAGAAACCAATTCATTTTGATTTCCTTGCATTAAGAGAAGGTGAAAAACTCACACTCGATGTAAGTATAATATTAAAGGGCTCCGCAATTGGCGTTAAAGACGGCGGTGTTATTCAACACTCATTGCATAAACTTCAAATCGAATGCTTGCCTGAAGATATACCTTCTCATATAGAGCTTGATATATCGAATCTGAAAATTGGAGATGCACTCAGGTTAAGTGATATAAAAATCGAAGGTGTTGAATTTAAAGCAGATGATAGTGCGGTTATAGTATCTGTAGTACCTCCGACGGTAGATAAAGAAGCGGCACCTGCAGAAGCAGAAGAACCAACTGCTGCAGAACCCGAAGTAATAAACAAAGGTAAGAAAGAAGAAGAAACAAAATAATATGAAGCTCATAGTAGGTCTGGGCAATCCCGGTTCTAAATACGAGTTCACAAGGCATAACGCAGGTTTTATGGCTATAGATGAACTTGCGAAGTCTTTTGGTCTCGATTTTAAGCCCGCCAAGGGAGATTGGTGGGGAGTGGAATCGGAAATTAATAATCAGAGGTTCTATCTGATGAAGCCTTCGACCTTTATGAACGCAAGTGGAAATGCTGTCTATGATTTTCTTAAAGAAAAGAAAATTCCACTTAGCGATGTTCTTGTGATTTATGATGATTTTCAGCTGCCTTTAGGTACTATTAGAGTCCGGGCAAACGGAAGTGACGGAGGTCACAACGGAATATCAAGTATTATTTATTCGCTTGAGACATTGGAATTTCCGAGAATGAGAATTGGAATTGGTCAGGAGAACCCTGTCAATACCAATGAGTATGTTGATTTTGTACTTTCCCGGTTTTCCAATGAAGAAGCGGAAAAATTAAAAATAATGACTCCCATTTATAAGGATTGCATTTTATGTTTCATAGAAGAAGGTATTCTCATTACAATGAATAAATATAATAAGAACTTTATTCAAGTTCCTCAAGAGGAAGAACAACAAGATTTAAATGACGCTCCAACTATCTGAGAATTCTGATAAACAATAACTAAATAATTCATTATGGAACTAATTCTAATCTTTGCAGTCAGTATCTTTGCGTTGCTCTTTGCTGTCTATCTTATTAAAAATGTAATGAAGAGAGACACAGGCACGGAAAAGATGAGGGAAATTTCAAATGCAATCAAAGAAGGTGCGGAAGCTTTTCTTCGCCGCCAAAACAAAACAATCATCTATCTTGCCATCCTGGTGGCAGCTTTAGTTTTTTTACTTTACCAGATTCAAAAACCCGAGCTCTCAGTCTGGGCTTCTGTTTCCTTTATTTTCGGTGCTCTTTCTTCGGTCGTCTCCGGTTATATTGGTATGTGGATTTCAATCAGGGCAAATATAAGAACTGCATCTGAGGCAATGAAATCTCTTAACGGAGCTCTTCAAACAGCTTTAAGAGCAGGTGGTGTCTCAGGTCTGTTTATTGTTGCTTTGTCGCTTCTTGGAGTTGTCGGACTTTTTACAATCGCCAAATATTTAGGCGGACTTGAAGCATCAAAAATTCCCCTTTACATTGCCGGTTACGGATTTGGTGCGAGTTTTGTAGCACTCTTTGCTCAGCTTGGCGGCGGTATCTATACTAAGGCAGCTGACGTTGGTGCAGACCTTGTTGGTAAGGTTGAAGCCGGAATCCCTGAAGATGACCCTCGTAATCCTGCAGTTATTGCCGATTTGGTCGGAGATAACGTAGGTGATTGTGCCGGTCGTGGTGCTGACCTTTTTGAATCAACTGCTGCCGAAAATATCGGTGCTATGATTCTTGCTGCAATGCTCTATAGTACTAATATTACGTTTTTTGGGAATAATCCCGAAGCCCTTCTGGGAGTGATTTTGTTCCCGATGGTTGCGAGAGCATTTGGACTGATTTCTTCCATAATTGGTATTATGGTTGTTAAAACGAAAGAAGATGCCGACCCTATGAAAGCACTTAACAGAGGCTATTATGTAACAGCCCTGTTTGCAATGATTGGATTTGGTGTCGCAGCTTACTGGACTTTTGGTACCGGTCAGGTTGCACTTAATGCACCTAATGCCTGGTGGCATTTCTTCTTAAGTGGTATTATCGGAGTTATCACCTCAGTGTTGTTCCTCTGGATTACACAATACTATACAGAGTATGCTTATGGTCCGGTTCAATCAATTGCGGAAGCTTCTAAAACAGGACCTGCAACGAATATTATTTCAGGTATTTCTGTTGGATTTGAATCCGTAGCTTATCCTTCAATTGTTATTTCTCTTGCAATTTATTCCTCCTATCAACTTGGTATTTCAAGCGGATTAACTGATGCAGGATTTTTCAGCACGGCAGTAGCAACTATGGGTATGCTCGGACCTGCAGCTTATGTTCTTGCAATGGATACTTTCGGACCGATTACGGATAATGCCGGCGGTATAGTCGAAATGTCGCAACAGCCCGAAGAAATTAGAAGAAAAACAGACAGACTTGATGCAGTTGGAAATACTACAAAAGCATTAACCAAAGGTTATGCGGTTGGCTCTGCTGCCTTAGCGGCATTTTTATTGTTCCAGGCATTCATTGTTGAAATAAAACAATATAGCAGTACCTTCGTATTTACGGGAGTTGATGTTTCTAAACCGCCTGTATTTATAGGTGCTTTGATGGGTGCTATGATGGTGTTCCTGTTCTCGGCATGGGCAATTAAAGCAGTCG
The DNA here is from genome assembly GCA_937983305.1 of uncultured Ignavibacteriota bacterium. Taxonomy (GTDB): domain Bacteria; phylum Bacteroidota; class Ignavibacteria; order Tepidaquicellales; family Tepidaquicellaceae; genus DSSM01. The sequence continues at coordinate 6,599 of CALKAJ010000185.1, forward strand.
GAAAATCAGCGCAAGCAATAATTCAAAATGTACGCGAACAGTTTAAAAGAGACCCGGGAATTCTGGAAGGCACATCAAAACCAAATTACGGCGAATGTGTTGACATAGTAACAAAATCAGCTTTGAGAGAAATGGTTAAACCCGGATTACTTGTAGTTGTTATGCCGATAATGATAGGTGTGATATTCAAATTCTTGTTTAATGCAAAATTATCCTCTGCTTCAGGTGCTGAAGTGGTTGCGGCAATGCTCCTTGTTGGAACTATAGTTGGAGTGTTGACAGCATTATTTCTTAACAACTCAGGAGGTGCCTGGGATAATGCGAAAAAATTCATTGAGCTTGAAGATGTTGACATCGCTAATAATAAGGGTAAGGGTTCCGAAAGACATAAAGCAGGTGTAGTTGGAGATACTGTCGGAGATCCGTTCAAAGATACTGCCGGACCTTCACTCCACGTATTAATAAAATTATTGTCAACGGTAACACTTGTGCTTGCACCTTTGTTCATCTAAGATTATATAAAATATTTTTCCAATATAAGGCTGTCCAAAAAAGACAGCCTTTTTTTATGCGGTAAAAGTAGTGAGGAGATAAGTACCGCTAAATAAAAATAAATCGGGGTAAAAATACTCAAATTATAAAAAAATGTATTGAAAATATAAAATATTACTTCTAATTTTGTATCAATGAAATATTAAAATCATATCTGCATCCTGAAAGAAATTGAACCATTACTTAAACAAAATAATTAATAAACTTAATCGGAGAAATATTTATGCCTCAATGGGATACCGGTAACACCGGGTTTATGCTCCTTGCAACGAGCTTAGTAATGCTAATGACTCCCGGCTTAGCTTTCTTCTACGGCGGATTAGTAGGAAGAAAAAATGTTTTGGCAATTATGATACAAAGTTTTGTATCAATGGGTGTAACAACAATATTATGGTGGGCAGTGGGATACACAATGTGTTTCAGCGGTGATTACACAAGCGGAACGGATATTCTTGGAATAATTGGAAATTTCAAAATGGCATTTTTACAGGGAATAGATATGAATACTCCCTCGCCAATCAATCCCGGAATTCCGGCATTTGTTTTTGTGGCTTATCAGATGATGTTTGCCATAATTACACCTGCACTTATTACCGGTGCATTTACAAACAGAATTAAGTTTGGAGCTTATCTTTTATTTCTTGTCTTCTGGCTGCTTTTAGTTTATTTCCCGTTTGTTCACCTCGTATGGGGCGGCGGACTTTTTGCAGTTTGGGGAGTGAAAGATTTTGCAGGCGGTATTGTAGTTCATAACATTGCGGGTATGGCTGCTCTTGCATCGGTGTTCTATGTGGGTAAAAGAAAAATTGCCGACCCCGGTTTGCACAGCATCCCGCTTATCGCTCTTGGAACAGGATTACTCTGGTTCGGTTGGTACGGATTTAATGCAGGAAGTGAATTTGGTGTTGACCAGATTACGGCTATTGCTTTTATTAATACTGACGTTGCCGCATCATTTGCCGCAACAGTATGGATGCTTCTCGCATGGTGGCTTGAAAAGAAACCTAAGTTTGTAGGGTTGCTGACAGGTGCTGTTGCAGGTCTTGCAACTATCACTCCCGCTGCAGGCTATGTCTCGTTGAGTTCCGCAGTGGCTATTGGTATTCTTGCAGGAATTATTTGCTATTTTGCAGTTTCACTTAAAAATAAACTCCAGTGGGATGATGCTCTCGATGTATGGGGCGTTCACGGAGTAGGCGGAATGATAGGCGTAATATTTCTTGGAATATTTGGCTCTAAAGCAATTAATTCAACCGGTTCAGACGGATTACTTTTCGGCGGTGCAGGATTTTTCGGAATTCAGCTTCTTGCAATATTAATCAGCTCTATCTATGCTTTCGTATTCACCTATATAATGCTTGTAATTATTAACAAAATTACACCCGTGAAACTTACTCAGGAAGAAGAAGAAAAAGGTCTTGACGAAGTATTACACGGTGAAAGTGCTTATTTATAAAATTAAAAAATTCAAAATGAAGAAAAATATTTTATTGGTATTAATTTCACTTTTCTTGTTTCCCCTGTTTTTAAAAGCTCAGGATAATGGCTTGGCGGATTACTTTAAAAATTTTTCAATTAAAGTATATGCTGACGGATATTATGCCTGGGATAATGATAAAAACTCTACTCCGAGACAATTCTCTGCAATTTCTCCTTACAGAGACGAATTTAAAATTAATATTGCACAGGCTTCAATGAAGTATAATTCTGATATGGTAAGAGGAATAGTAACTCTGCAGTTTGGCGATATTCCAACCCTGAACTGGCCCTCGAATCAACAGTACATTCAGGAAGCAAATGTCGGATTCTCACCTGTTAAAAACCTGTGGTTCGATTTCGGATATCAGTTGACACATATTGGCGCAGAATCACTTCTGCCGAAAAGCAATATTTTCAGCTCATTGGCACTTGGAACATATTACGAGCCGTTTTACCAAAGCGGTTTAAAAGTATCGTATGAGTTTGACCCGAAATTCTCCGCATCTTTTCATCTGCTCAACGGCTACAATGTTTTTCAGGATAACAATAAAAATAAATCATTCGGATTTCAATTTGCCTATGTTCCGACTGAATGTCTGAAATTGACATATAATAATATCACAGGAAATGAAATGCCAACGGGAACAGACGGAAAGACAAGGATTTATAATAATCTCGTTATTAATTATACTCCTAATGAGAAATTTGATGTTCTTGGCGGATTTGATTTCGGCTATCAGGAAAAATCAAAAATTACGAATGCCGATGAAGGCGCTTCAATGTTTTCAGGGCTTGCGGCAATCAGATATAAAATTAATAAAAAATTCAGCGTAAGCGGAAGATTTGAAATAATTTCAGATCCGGAAGGATTTTTAACCGGTGTAATAACAGATTCTGACGGAAAGCAAACAGGATTAAAAATCTACGGCGCAACTTTAGGCGTAGAATATAAACCTGTTGATGCTGCATATCTCAGATTTGAAACAAGAATACTTAATGCAGATGCAAAACAAAAAATATTTTATAACGGAAACCATACAAGAGGCGAAGCAATTCTGACTATGGGCTTTGAATATTAATTTTTTATTACCCTGTATGAGATAATTAACAGCTTCCACTCTGTAAAGTGTGGAAGCTGTTTAGTTTATGTACTTTTTTCATGAATTTTAAAAAAATAATTTTAACGGTATATTGAAGAAAGAAATTTATAATAATATTATTAAAAACAAAAATTCAATATCGCATTTATTATTACTGTATGCAAATCAAGGTGTTTCCATAAAAGATTTTTTGAGAAAAGTACTTGAAAGCTTAATAAATATTTCCAAAAGTAGCAGAATAGAAATCAGTCTTTCCGAAAAAGGGAAAAAATATTATTGCAATATTACTAAGAAAAAAAACATAAGCTTTTTCTTTTTATCGGGTTCTGAAATAAAAATCAATAAAGATAAATCTTTTTTATCCGTTTTAAATATTCCCATAGAAGTTGGCGGTGATAAAATCGGTTACTTAAAACTTGAAAGTAAGGATGCGGGCTTTTTTAAAAAGGATGACAGGGATTTCTATGGCGATATTGCAAAAACACTCGGAATTGCACTTGCACACAGGCGTGTTCAGGTTGACGCAAGAGAGAGAGTAAAAGAACTTGTGTGTTTATACGGAATTTCAAAGATTGCGGTTAATGAAAATTTGTCCATTGATGAAACTCTGAGTGAAATAGTTGAATTGCTCCCGCCCGGGTGGTTATATCCGGAAGCGGCTGAAGCAAGAATAGAATTTGACGGAATAGATTATAAAACAAAGGGATATAAAAAATCAAAGCAGGTACAATCTTCCGATATAATAATTAGAGGAGAAAAAAAAGGAGTCGTTGAACTTGTCTATATAAGAAAAATGCCGGAAAATGATATTGGTCCATTTTTAAATGAAGAAAGAGATTTAATTGAAGCGATAGCAAAAGAGTTAACTTTTATTATAGAAAGAAAAATATCACTTCAGGAGAAAAGCAGACTGCAGGAACAGTTGCGGCATGCAGACAGGCTTGCAACTATTGGTAAACTTGCGGCAGGTATTGCACACGAATTAAATGAGCCGATAGGAAATATACTCGGATTTGCTCAGCTTATTAAACGCAGCGAGGGACTCGGGCATCAGGTAGTTAAAGATTTAAATAAAATTGTAAATGCTTCTTTATATTCAAGGGATATTATCAGACAGCTCTTAATATTTGCAAGAATGATGCCTTCTAAAATGGTACTTGTAAATATGAATAAAATAGTAAACGATGCCTTTTCTTTCCTCGAAGCAAGGTGCAATAAAGAAGGCATTAAAGTCAGAAAGCATTTCAGCAAGGATTTGCCTGATTTTGAAGCTGACCCGTCGCAGATAACGCAAATCCTCGTTAACCTGATAGTGAATGCAATTGATGCAATGCCCGGCGGTGGAACAATTAATATAAAAACCAATTACGAAAAAGGAAACTTAATCTTATCGGTTGAGGACAGCGGAGCAGGTATGAGCGAGGACGTCAGGAAACAAATATATCTTCCTTTTTTTACTACAAAAGATGTTGGACAGGGAACAGGGCTTGGACTTTCGGTAGTTCACGGAATTGTTGAAGCTCACAGAGGAACCATATCTGTACAGAGCGAAATTGGCAAAGGTTCTAAATTTTTTGTAACATTTCCCGTTAAGAAAAAATAATCTTATATGACAGATTCAGAAAGTAAAAAAATATTATTGGTTGATGATGCTCCGGATACTATTGAAGTTTTAAAGAGAAATCTCGAAAGCAAAGGTAATATTGTCTTTACTTCATACAGTGTTCAGGAAGCAATAAAAGTATTGAAAAAGGTAGCCGTTGATCTGGTGATTACCGATTATAAAATGCCCGGAGCAACGGGATTTGAACTTATCCGTCACGTCAAAGAGAATTACAAGGAAACCGAAATTATGATGATAACCGGATATGCCACTATTGAAGGAGCCGTTAACGCAGTGAAGTCAGGGGCAGAGGAGTACCTGTCAAAACCATTTACTGATGAAGAATTATATAAGGCAGTTGAAAGAGCTTTTCATAAACTGGAATTAAGGCTTTCTGCTACTAAAGATTTTAATGAAGATGAAAAATTCGAAGGAATATGGGGCTCGGGCAGAAAAGCACAAAAACTAAAAAAAGAAATCAAAACGGCTTCAAAAAATTCGGAGCCCTTGTTGATTACAGGTTCTCAGGGAACTGAGACAGACGAGACTGCAATTAGCATTCACAGATTATCTAACAGAAGCAGTAAAAGATTTCTTACGATTGATTTCGAAACTGTTAACGGAAAAAATGCAATTAGAGAGTTAGACGGTTATGAAAGGAAAAAACCGGACAAAAGTTTTCAACCGGGATTTTTGGATTTGACCTCAGGCGGGACTTTGTATCTGAAAAATATTGAATTTGCTGATGAAGGTTGCCAAAAATATCTGCTGAAACTGATTAAATCCGAAAGCCGAAAACAGGCGAAGCCGGAAACGAAAGGTAATTATGCCCGTAAGTTATTGTTTAGCTCTGAAGTTGACCTTCAGGAGTTGATTAAAGCGGATAAATTTAATGAAGATTTATATTTTCTTATTTCAAAGTATCGAATTGAAATACCTGCTTTAAAGGAAAGAAAAGAAGATATTACCGTAATTATTCATCAACTCATAAACTATTTTTCGGAAAAATATTATAAACCAAAAATATCTTTTTCCGATTATGCAATAAACCTATTGACCGAATACGAATGGACTAATAATTACCGCGAGATTAAGTCTCTTATTAAGTTTTTAACGCTTTCCTTCCCGGGAAAAATAATTGATGCTCCCGATTTGCCTGCCATAATAAAATCAAGCATCAGTGAAAACCGTGTATATAATAAGACATTACTCGAAATTGAACAGGAATATGTTAAGGGTGTCTTGAAATCTGTAAATAACAATAAAAGCAAAGCCGCAAAAATATTGAACCTCGACAGAAAAACCATAAGGGAAAAATTGAAATAAATTTTCCTTTCCGGATGGGTTTTTTATGAATTTTAATGGGGTTATTTTTGTAAGTAACTGTAAAAAGATATTTAATGAAAGAAAAATTCGGACTCTGGTTTCATGCTACAAGACCAAAAACACTGCCCGCAAGTTTTATTCCGGTTATGACAGGAACAGCTCTTGCATTTTCAGAAGGGAAATTTGATTTAAGCGTTTTAATAGTAACCCTATTGTCATCATTATTAATTCAGGTCATTACAAATTTTGTCAATGAAATTTATGATTTCAAACGCGGTGCAGATACTTCGGAAAGACTCGGACCTGAAAGAGCAGTTGCTTCCGGGAAAATATCACCTAAGTCAATGAAAACAGTTTCCGCCATACTTACTTTAATTACTTTGTTGCTCGGTCTATGGCTGGTTCTTTTTAAAGGCGGCGGATTTTATATCCTTGCAATCGGTTTACTTTCATTAATTTTTGCTTATGGTTATACTGCAGGTCCTTTTCCGCTTGCCTATAAAGGGCTTAGTGAAATATTTGTATTTTTGTTTTTTGGATTATTTGCCGTTTCGGGAACATATTATTTGCAAACAGGGAATCTTACGATTGAATCTTTGATAACAGGTTTTGGTCCCGGATTTATTTCAATGAATATATTGGGAGTTAATAACATAAGAGATATTCAAACAGATTTCAAAGCCGGGAAAATTACACTCGCGGTTAGAATAGGAAGAAAAAATGCTATTGCACTTTATATTATCTTCTCAGTTTTCGCTTTTATCACTCCATTTATTTTAACTCTTTTTATTAAGAATTATCTGATATTGTTACCCGTTATTTGTATTCCATTCTCTTTTTATCTGACTTTATCTCTGATAAAGTATTCCGGAAAAGAATTGAACAAAGTCCTTTCGGGTACCGGTCAGTTGCTCGTCCTGTACGGAGTTTTAAACAGTATCAGTTTTCTCCTGATTTAGAAATTATAAGAAATTCTTGCCGTTGTATATCTCGGCATATAGGTACCTCCGAAAATTTCATAATGCTCTTCGTTAAATAAATTGTAAACATTCAATCCAACATTTAAATTTTGAGCTATATAGTAACCTGCGTTAAGGTTTACTATGTTATATGTCGGAACAACTCCAACGTAAGTGCCTGCAAGCCAGTCAAATTCCTGAGAATGAATTAAAGAAATATTTACGTCGAACTTCTGCGGCTCAATATAAGATGCAGAAAGAGTAAATTTATGCGGGCTTGTATTCGGGAGTAAATCAGGATCTGTTGTGGATTTACTGACATTAAAGCCATAGTATGAATAATTTCCGCCCAGCATTAACTTTGCCGTCAATAAATAATTAACTCCGAATTCAATTCCATATTGCTCTACTTTTCCTACGTTTGCATTTGAAACCACAAATGACGGAAGTCCGTTAAATACCGAAAGTCTTGTCCTGTCCCTCGGTGAAAGCTGATTGTAAACTATTGACGTTGCAAGATTATTATATTGCTCAAGTCCCTGCCCCAGGTCTGCTTTCCACTGCGGAATATTTTTGTTCACTCCGGGTAAGAATGTTGTAACAAAATCATTTAAGAAATTATAATATATATCCGTCGTGATAAATAGTTTGTCATAATATGAACCGTTATATCCAAGCTCTATGCCAATGTTTTTTTCTACCGAAAGGTTCTCATTCCCAACAGCATAAGACCTCGTTCCGTCAAGATTTGTTTTTATATTATAAGTCTGGCCGGTTAAAGCTTTTAAAGTATCTGAAATTATTTTATCAATTCCTGATAATGCAATTTGAGGCGGTCCTTGCACACCCTGCTTAAATGCCGGTGCATCCGGAGTTAATCTGTATAGTTCAGAGTAATTTGGTCGCTGAAACGATTTACTTACTGAAAATCTTACTTGATGATTATCTCCCGGAGAGTAAACAATTGCACCTCTTGGTGAAAGCTGACTTTCGTGAATGTTGGTTCTGTCAAATCTAAGTGTTCCAACAAATTTTAATTTATCGTTAAAACTATATGTTAACTGACCGTACATTCCCGTATAATTTGCCTTTACTTCAAAGGGGATTGAAGTCCCGTAAGTGTTTATGTTCTGAAATTGCTGAGAAACTCCCAATACGAATTGCATCTGCTTTTTAAGGGAGAAATTATACTGAGCATCCAGAAGTATATCATCGCTGTTATCCAGAAGCGGAGCACCAAGCCTGCTTCCCTGTCTCGGAACTAAAAGCCACATCGTATCAAGTGTGTGTCTCTTCATATAAGATGCCTGAATATTAAGATTGCTTGAATTATAACTCGCCAATACGTAAGGTCTTTCTGTGTTCTTAACAAAGGTTCTTCCAAGTCCAAATACAAATACTTCATTCGCATTGTTTGAATAACCACCTTCCAGTCTCAATTTACTTTTTTCATTGAGGTCGTAATCAAACCTGAGAGTACCGTAGTTTGAATATGTATGCCTGTCATCTTCAGTCAGCGGTTTGCTTTCAAGCGGTAAGCCCGGATATTCAAGAAACTTAACTGAATCTCTTCTGTTGGAAAGGTTTCTGGATTGTGAACGGCCAAGAGTTACTTTATATGATAAATTATTTGTTATTAAACCTGCGTGTCTTACGTCTGCTCTGAAAGTGTTGAATTCACCTCCTATCAGAGATGCCTTCGTTCCGAGGATTTCCTTCGGAGAGTATGAAGTCATATTCAAAACTCCGTTGAATGCATTTGCACCGTATAAGGATGCGGAAGGACCTCTGATAAATTCTATTCTCGAATAGTCATCAATGGGAAATGAAAATGCATTCCATTCAATAGCCCCAAGTAAAGGCATCGAAACATCTCTTCCATCCTGTAATACAAGTATCCTTCTGTTCAAGCCTGAGTTAAACCCTCTTGTATTTACTATAAAATCCGTAGCTCCGTTTTTTAATACGTCAATCCCTGTAAGCCCTTGTAAAGCTCCGGCAATCTGATTTCCTCTCGATTGAATTTTTAGTTTTTCTGAGTAAATCACGTTTACGGCAGATGGTGATTCGGTGATTTTTTCGAAATTCTTGCTCACACCATAAACGAGAATGTCATTAAGTTTAAAAGGCTTTTGCTTAAGTGATATGTAAACAAATTTATTTTCGCCTGAGGATAATGAAATATCTTTTGCATAATCTTCGTATAGAGTGCTTAAAATTGAGATGGAATAATTTCCTTCTTTAAGGTTACTAAAAGAAAATTCTCCGTTCATATCTGTTTGCACGGAATATTTTCCGTTATCAAGTGAAACGGTAATGTTTGAGAGATTAAGATTTGTAGAGATGTCATTAACCTTCCCTGAAATTTTGCCTTGCGTAAAAGCAGATGAGAAGGATGTTAATAAAATCAGTAATGCGAATAAAAATTTCAAATTAATAAGATTTGTTTAATAAAAAGATTATAAAAATTATTCCGGAAAGCCCTGCTGAAAAATAAAAAACTGACGGAAGCCCTCCTAAAAATGGTGCGGCTAAAATTGCACCGCCTATTACCGGACCAAGCGTCTGCCCGGTTTGAGAAAAGGTTCTGTTTAAAGAAATTAAAATCCCGCGTTGAGCCGGATTAGAATGTTGAATAAGTCTTGTTTGAATATTTGGTAAATTAACTCCGTGTGCAAGTCCGAATAATATTGTCGGTATAAAGAGCAACTGCCACGAAGGGACTAACGGAATCATAAATAATGCAACGGCGTAAAGAGAGAAAGAGTATAGGAATAAAGATTTAGCCGGATATTTCTTTAATATTTTTCCAAAAAATATAGATACAAAAGCGTTTGTAAAAGACATACCTGAAAAAAGTAAACCTATATAAACCGGCTCAACGGAAAAATTTATATCTGCAATAAACGGTAAATAAGTCAGGTAAGAACCAAATAAAATAATATAAACAAATATGCTTAATCCGAAAATAAATAAAATATTCTTTTGCCTGAGGTTAGTTACCAGAGCGGCTAAGTAATTTTCTTTTTGGTTTGTTTTTCTTTCCGGTTCTTTCAAATAAAAAAGTAATACAAATGCAAAAACAATTGCTAAACCGTTGAGATAAAAAACATATTGCCAGTTAAATTGTGCAAGAGCACCGCCTATAATAGGGAATACACCTGTTCCGATATTAAGCACTGCATTATTATAGCCGAGTACCTTTGGCATCAGTTCTTCTTTATAAATATCACCTATTAATGCAATGTTTAAAGCTCCAAGAGATGAACTCCCGACACCTTGTAAAACTCTAAGGGAAAGAAGAATATTAAAATCTTTGGTAAAACCGCAGAATAATCCTGCAATTCCCATAAGGAAAAGTGAGAATATCAGTACTTTTTTTCTGCCAAATTTATCCGCCAGTAAACCAAAAACAGGTGTAAGCAGAATTCCGGGAAGAGTGAAAAATGCAAGCAAAAGACCTGTTTTCTCCGGAGTTATGTTTAAGTCTCTTGCAATCATAGGAAAAGCCGGATTAACTGAAGTCAATCCGAGTATAGCCATGAGTGATATTCCGTATATTATAAGTAGTTGTTTATTGTGCAAACAGTTTCAAAAAATTTATCTTATTCTCATTATTTCTAACATCAAAAATACCAAAATAATTTTCTAAAAATCAGACATAAATATTTTAAAAACTAATTCCGTAAATGCTAAAAATTCTGTTGAATTATATAAACGTAAATGTTATGTTATTAAAAAAACAATTATGAGCAAACAATCAGTAAATACTCTGATTTTTTCGGATGTGCATTTGGGAACAGAGCTTTCCAGAGCTGATTTATTGCTCAACAATATTAAAAAATTTGAATTCAAACGATTAATCCTTCTCGGTGATATTTTTGATGATGTTGATTTTAAAAAACTTCAGGATATTCATTGGGACCTCTTGAAATATATAAGCGATATAATTAAAGATAAAAACATCGAACTTTACTGGCTAAGAGGGAATCATGACCACTTACTTGATAAAATATCCTCCCTGTTTCTTGGAATAAATATCATCGAAGAGTATGAATGGGAGGTAAATAATAAAAAATTCTTTGCGATGCACGGTCATCAGTTTGATACTCTTTTCCCTAAAAATAAGGTTGTGCTTTCTTTTGTTTCTTTTGTTTATCATACACTTAGAAAATTGGATACGAAGAACAGGGTAATTATTACTTTTATAAAAAAGAAAAGTAATATGTGGAGAAACATTTCCCGAAAACTTGCCGACAGGTCAATGGAATACGCCTATCCTAAAAATGTTGATGCAGTTATCTGCGGACATTCTCACGATGTTTATCATAAAAAAAACGAAAAGATTGAATATTTTAATACCGGTTGCTGGGTTGATAAACCAAGCAACTTTATTACTATTTCCGAAACGGGGGAAGTGGAAACACATTTCTTTTATTAAAAAAAAGACCGGCTTATTCACCGGTCTTCTTTAAAAAGTTTAATTGTAAAATATATTTATGTCGTTTTCGACATTCGTAATTCCCGCTATTCCGAAGTTTTCAACAAGAACCTTTGCCACTCCCGGAGATAAAAATGCGGGCAATGTAGGTCCAAGGTGAATATTCTTTACTCCGAGATATAACAGTGCAAGCAATACTATCACTGCCTTTTGTTCGTACCAGCTTATATTATAGATTATCGGCAAATCATTTATATCGTTTAAACCAAATACTTCTTTTAGTTTAATCGCAGTTAGTGCAAGTGAATAAGAGTCGTTACATTGCCCGGCATCAAGAACTCTTGGTATTCCGTTAATATCTCCTAACGGAAGTTTGTTGTATCTGTATTTAGCACATCCTGCCGTTAATATTACGCTGTCATCCGGAATATTGTTTGCAAATTCTGTGTAATAGTCTCTTGCAATGGATCTTCCGTCACAACCTGCCATAACAACAAATTTCTTAATCGAACCTGCCTTTACCGCTTCAATAACTTTATCTGCAAGATTCATAACCTGCTGATGAGCAAAGCCTCCAATGATTTCAATATCTTCGGTCTGAACAGGCGGTTTGCATTGTTTCGCTAATTCAATCATTGCTGAAAAATCTTTTGACTTTCCTTCTTCGCTCTCAGGTATATGTTTCATTCCGGGGTAACCGACTGCACCTGTTGTGAATAACCTGTCTTTGTATGAATCAAGCGGAGGTACAAGGCAATTGGTTGTAAATAATACAGGTCCGTTGAAGCTTTCAAAGTCTTCGGTTTGCTGCCACCATGCACCGCCGTAATTACCGACTAAGTGTTTATACTTCTTGAACCCGGGATAGTAATGTGTTGGAAGCATTTCGCTGTGAGTGTAAACATCTATACCTGTACCTTCGGTTTGTTTTAAAAGGTCTTCCATATCTTTCAGGTCATGTCCGGTTACTAATATTCCCGGATTTTTTCCAACCCTTGTTGTTACTTTTGTAACTTCAGGATTCCCGTAAGCTGTTGTATTCGCTTTATCAAGTAATGCTAAAACATCAACTCCATATTTACCGCATTCAATAACTAAGTTAAGTAAGTCGCTTATTTCAAGTGATGAATCAATTGTGGATTTCAATCCTTTCTCTACAAAAGCAATAATTTCGTCATTCTTAAAACCAAGATTTAATGAATGTACTGCATAAGCGGCAATTCCTTTAATTCCGTATATTAACAATTCCTTTAACGAAATTTTATCTGCTTCTTCATTCTGACGAATTCCGATTTTTACAGCTTTCGCAAGAAATTCAGAGATTGTTTTGCCTTTCCAGTTAACAGCATCACCGAATTTTTCGTCAATGAGAATTCCATTTTTCACGGCTTCATCTCTAAGCGAATCCCTTAAATCAAGCGCTTCTTTTATTCTTTCAATAAAAGTATTTTCATCAAAATTTACATTTGTAATCGTCATAAACAGATTATCAAAAATAAATCTATCTGCCGTTCCATTATACTGATTCTTTTCCCTCAAAGCGGACGAAATTACTGATATCCCTTTTGTTACATAAATTAACAGGTCCTGAAGATTTGCTACGGTTTCGTTTTTACCGCAAACACCTACTGTTACGCATCCCTGACCTTTAAAAGCTTCCTGACATTGAAAGCAAAACATAATATTTTTCTCCTTTAAATTTGTTTGTATGTATATTACAAAAATAAGGGCATCAAGTGTCCAAATACTTTGATAAATATCAACAAATAAAAATTTAATTTCCGACTCCGTAGTTGAAAATCCCGATTCATCGGGAGAGTCGAACGTTTGTAGAAAAATTGGGAGAAAAAAAAATGACCCCGTCAGGGGTCACACGTTTGTAGAATAAATACGAAAAATAGTTTTTTCTTACGACTTCGGCAGCTTTGAAGCAATCCAGCTAATAAAGGTTGAAGAAATTCTTGTTTAAACCCAAAGTGTTCCTGTTCCGCTGAATTCCGCAACAAGACCTTCGCCGCTGAATAAAGTTGATTTCATACTTCCAACTTTTTTCACTTCATAACTTAAACCATCCGTGAACGCAACTATATGACCGGTATCAACTATAAACTTGTCATTTGTAAGTTGTCTCTCAAACATTGCTCCGAATGAATTAACAAAAATATCTCCGCTGCCTGAGGCTTTTAGCAGAATAAGTCCCGGACCGCCGAAAAGTCCTTTTGCGCCGCCCCAGGAAGTATCAAGGTTTACAGTAGTTGAACTTGCAACATAAGAGCCTGACTGTATGAACATATTCTGGTTTTGTAAGTTGAAATGCTTTATATCACCGGGGAACGGAGCGGTAAATCCGATTTCGCCTGCTCCCTTTCTCGCAATGAATTTATTCGTGAAAAAAGATTCACTGCCAAGAACGGATTTCTTAAGGGCTCCGAAAACGCCGCCCTTTGTTGCGGTTTCAATTTCCATATTCCAGCTCATAAATACCATTGCTCCGGATTCTGCCTGAATCTCTTCGTTTTCGGCAAGGGATACGTGAATAAGTGATTCCGATGGTTGAAATAAAATTTTGTGCTGCATAATTATTTTTATTTTAAGTTTATAAAATCATTTTTTGTTTATTAACCTTTTAAGATACTAAAAATTTTTATAAACTTCACACCTTGAATTTCGCTGATTTTTGAAATTAAAATTTATAATTTAATAAAAAAATAATTTTATGCTAATATTAAAAGATTATAAGGATTTTATCGGGACAATCACATTTAACAATCCCGCGAAAAGAAATGCAATCAACAACCAGTTTGTGAAGGAATTTCTTGAAGCACTTGATGAGTTTAAGAATAAAAAAGCACGTGTCATAATTTTGAAATCTTCCAACGGGACAAAGGTATGGTCTGCAGGGCACGATATAGAGGAGCTCCCAACGGGTGAAGACCCTCTTCTGTATTCCGATTCACTTGAAAAAATGCTGAGAGCAGTGAAAGAATTTCAAACTCCTATTATTGCAATGGTTTCCGGAGGAGTATGGGGCGGAGCTACTGACCTTGTACTAAGCTGTGATATGGTTATAGGTGATGAAACATCTACTTTCGCAATAACTCCCGTTAATCTTGGCTTAGCATATAATACTTCCGGATTACTTCAATTTATGAGAAGGCTGCCTTTAAATTTTATTAAAGAAATGTTTTTTACTGCCTCGGCTTTTAATGCCGAACAGGCAAAAAACTGGGGAATTTTAAATCACCTCGTCCCTTCATCAAATCTCGAAGAGTTCACTTATAAATTTGCCGGAAAGATTGCGGAAAAAGCCCCCTTAGCTGTTTCTGTAATTAAAGAACAACTTAGGATTCTTTCGGATGCAGACCCCGTTACTCCCACTGTATTTGAACAGATTCAGGAATTAAGAACTCAGGTCTATCAAAGCGATGATTATAAAGAAGGAATTCAGGCATTTAAAGAAAAACGGAAACCCGTATTTCAGGGTAAATAATTACAGACCAAATATTGCCATTCCGCCTTCGGATGTTTCTTTGTAAATATTCGGGAGGTCGTGGCCTGTTTGGTTCATTGTCTTTACAATTTTATCGAAACTAACAAGATGTCTGCCGTCACTCAGCAAAGCATAGGTAGCACAATTAAGCGCTTTCTCTGCTGCAAATGCATTTCTCTCAATACAGGGTGCCTGAACAAGGCCGCCGATTGGGTCACATGTTAATCCGAGGTGATGTTCGATTCCCATTTCTGCGGCATATTCAATTTGCTGCGGAGTTCCGCCAAGCAATTGTGCCGCCGCCGCTGCTGCCATTGCACAGGCAGTTCCTACTTCGCCCTGACATCCAACCTCAGCTCCTGATATTGATGCATTTTCTTTAACAATATTTCCGAAAAGTCCCGCAGTTGCAAGTGCTCTTAAAATTTTTGCCTCTGAAAAATCCATACTTTCCTGAAGTCTCATAAGCACTGCAGGAACTACTCCGCAAGAGCCGCACGTCGGAGCGGTTACTACTACACCTCCGATTGCATTCTCCTCGGATACAGCAAGTGCATAAGCAAAAGTTAAAGTCTTTTTCTTCAATGAGCCGCTAAAACCTTTTGATTTGATATAATAGCTTGCAGCTTTTCTACTCAGATGAAGTCCCCCCGGTAATACTCCTTCAGCTTCAAGCCCGCGTTTAATAGTTGCCTGCATTACTTCCCAAACCATTTTTAAATGGTCGTAAATTCCTTTGCCCTCAATCATTTCAACATATTCCCAAAAAGATTTTCCTGTTTCTTTTGTCCAGTTCAGTATGGCGGAAATCTTTGTCATATTATAAATTCTCGAAATTTCATCTTTCTTAATGTCATCGGTAATTTTTCCGCCTCCAACACTATAGACAGTCCATTCCTCAATGACTTTCCCATCGGAATCAATGGATTCAAAAGTCATAGAGTTTGGATGAATCGGTTTAAAAACTTCCGGCTTCCATATAAAATCAACGGGAAAAGGCTTTAGAGCGTCCGCAATAGCAGCGTCAGTAAGATGTCCTTTGCCTGTTGCCGCAAGACTTCCATACAAAGTAACCCTGTAAGATTTTGCATTTGCATTTTTATATCGGAAAGTTTCGGCTGCTTTTCTCGGTCCCATTGTATGACTGCTTGACGGACCGTGACCAATTTTAAATATTTCAGTTATAGATTCCAACTTTTCAAAAATTATTTATTCAAAGATAGGAAGTATGCCGATTAAAATCCACAAGAATCCGAAACCCGGAAATCTTAACGGCTAATGACTTGATAAAATAAACTTGAATATATTTTTTCTGTTGAATTTTAAAAATATCATTTCTATTTTTAACGAAATGAAAATAATAAATGTTAGAGAAACAGGAAAAAATATTTAAAGCTCTCTCGGATAGCAATAGAATCAGAATCATAAAAATGCTCCAGAAAAAATCTTTATGTGTTTGTGAAATAAAAGATATTCTGAAGCTCGCAACATCTACAGTTTCAAAACATCTTAGTATCCTCCGCGAAGCGGGGCTCATAGTGGATTGGAAAGACGGCAAGTGGATTAATTACAAGATAAATCCCGAGCCTGATGCTCTGGTTTCCAATGCACTGCTTTATATTCAATTACAGATTGAAGACGACGAAACAGTGAAAAATGACAGAAAACTAACGTGCTGTGTTGATAGAAATAAATTATGCTGTACCTGAATGTATATTTCGTTAAATAAGAAAATGTTAACTAATTGTAAATTAAATATTATTCAATAATGGAGAACTATAAAGATATAAAAATTATCGTCAAAGAAAAATATGCGGAAATAGCAAATCAATCGAAATCCGAAAATGAAACATCCTGCTGCGGTGTTGGGAACTGCTCGGGAGTAGATTATACAATATTTTCAGAAGATTATTCCAAACTAAAGGGATACAATCCTGATGCTGACCTTGGACTTGGATGCGGATTGCCGACTGAGTTTGCACTTATAAAAGAAGGTGATGTTGTTATTGACCTCGGTTCAGGTGCCGGAAATGATGCCTTTGTTGCAAGAGCTATAGCAGGTGATAATGGAAAAGTGATTGGAATTGATTTTACCGATGAGATGATTAATAAAGCAAGAGAAAATTCGGATAAACTCGGTTTTAACAATGTTGAGTTCAGATTTGGCGACATTGAAAAAATGCCCGTAACCTCAAACAAGGCAGATGTCATTATCAGCAACTGTGTCTTAAATCTTGTTCCGGATAAATCTAAAGCATTCCGGGAAATATTCAGAGTGTTAAAACCCGGCGGACACTTTTCAGTTTCTGATATTGTTGCTTCAGGGGAATTACCTCCTTCAATACAAGCCGGTGCCGAGCTTTATGCTGGATGTGTATCCGGCGCGATTGAAAAAGATAAGTATCTGGGTATAATTGAAGATTCGGGCTTCGAAAACATAACAGTTCAGAAAGAAAGAGTTATTGATATACCGGATGATATTTATCTGAAATATATTTCCGAAGAAGAACTAAAGAAGTTTAAAGAATCAGGCGTTAATCTTATAAGCATTAATGTATATGCGGATAAACCTGAACCCTGCTGCGGCTTCGGTTCGGAATGTTGTTAATTAAAAAATTTAATTTATTATATGGATAAAATAAAAATCTTATTTGTGTGTGTTCACAATAGTGCAAGAAGCCAGATGGCTGAAGCTTTTGTTAACAGGTTTTACAGTGATAAATATATTGCTGAAAGTGCCGGTCTTGAGCCCGGGAAATTAAATCCGCTTGTGGTGAAATCAATGGCTGAGATTGGAATAGATATCTCTAAGAATGAAACGAATGATGTTTTTGATTTCTTTAAGGAAGGAAGAAAATATGATTATGTGATTACTGTGTGCGATGAGGCATCTGGTCAAAGATGTCCCGTATTTCCGGGAGCTACAAAGACTATTAATCTTTCTTTCGATGACCCTTCCGCTCTTGTGGGAACTGATGAAGAAAAATTGAGCAGGATTGCAATAATTCGGGATGAGATAAAAAACAGTATTGATAAATTTTGTAATAGCTAACACTGTCATTCCGACGAAAGAGTGTCTTTTTGCATTCCGGCTTGTCGGAAATCTATTAAGCGTTATCTGTCATTCCGGCGAAGGCCGGAATCCATAAAAGGTAAATAGCGACTCCGTAGGAGTTGAACGTTTGTAGAAAAGAAAGAAAATGAAGATGACCCCGTAGGGGTCAAACGATTTTAGAAAAGCACGAACACAAATCCCAACTCCGTAGGAGTTGAACGTTTGTAGAAAAGAAAGAAAATGAAGATGACCCCGTAGGGGTCAAACGATTGTAGAAAAGAACGAACACAAATCCCAACTCCGTAGGAGTTGAACGTTTTTAGAAATAAAGAATAAAACCGAAAGGAAAAAAAATGTTAGAAATAAAAGTACTTGGCACAGGATGTGCACGATGCAAAGAACTGGAAAGAATGTGCTTTGATGTTGCAGCTGAAAATAATATAACTGCCGACATACAAAAAGTAACCGACCTTAAAGACATAATGTCATACGGCATAATGCAAACCCCCGGACTTGTTATGAACGGAAAAGTTTTGCTCTCGGGAAAACTTCCAACAAAATCAACCCTTCTTAACTGGATGAAAGAAAATTCCTGAAATGGCAATAAATAAAATCCATATCAGAATATGGTTTGTCATAGGCTGGATTGCGATTTGGTTCTTAATATATCTCAACCTCGACAGGATATTTTCTCAAATTAATACCATAACAGGATTAGCCGGAATTAAAGATGGATATGCTAGGGCAATAGAATTCTTTATTTACGAAGTACCAAAGGTTCTAATGCTGCTGACATTAATTGTTTTCATAATGGGCATAGTCAGAACTTATTTTTCTCCGGAAAGAACACGAGCCATACTCGAAAAGAAATCCCTGTTTGCAGGAAACGTTCTCGCATCAATTTTGGGAATATTCACGCCGTTTTGCTCATGCTCTGCAGTACCTTTATTTATAGGGTTTGTAGAGGCAGGTGTTCCGCTTGGAGTAACTCTTTCATTTCTGATTGCGGCACCAATGATTAACGAGATAGCAATAGTTCTGCTCTTTGGATTATTCGGCTGGGAAGTAGCAATTATATACATCACAACAGGATTAGTAATTGCCATAATCTCCGGATATATAATCGGAAAATTAAAACTTGAAAGATTCGTAGAAGAATGGGTTTATGAAATCAAGACCGGACAAAAAAGTTCGCAGGAAGAAAAGATAAAATTTCAGGAAAGAATTCAAAGCGGCTATGTTGCGGTAAATGATATTGTCAGTAAAGTTTGGCTGTATATAATAGCAGGTGTAGCAATAGGGTCATTCGCACACGGATATGTTCCCGAAGATTTTATGGCATCAATAATGGGAAAGTCAACATGGTGGTCGGTTCCTCTTTCAGTCTTAATAGGAATTCCGTTATATTCAAATGCGGCAGGAATAATTCCGGTTGTTGAAGTTTTACTTTCAAAGGGAGCATCTTTAGGAACTGCCCTTGCTTTTATGATGTCGGTAATAGGGCTCTCATTACCGGAAGCAATTATACTTAAAAAAGTTCTAAAACTTCCGATGATATTTATTTTTTTCGGAATAGTCGGAGCGGGGATAATTTTAGTAGGATTTATTTTTAATTTTATTTATTAGTATGGAAAAACCAATAAAAAAACTTTCTTTTCTTGACCGGTATTTAACTCTCTGGATTTTTGCCGCAATGGCATCCGCAGTGCTAATAGGATATTTATCTCCCGGCATAGTAAATTTCTGGAATAAATTCCAATCAGGTACAACCAACATTCCAATTGCAATAGGATTGATTCTTATGATGTATCCTCCGCTTGCGAAAGTAAAATACGAAGAACTTGGAAAAGTCTTCAGAAATTTTAAAATACTCATTTTGTCTCTTGTCCAGAACTGGATTATCGGACCGGTTTTAATGTTTATTCTTGCAATTGTGTTTCTTCCTGACCACCCGCATTATATGGCAGGATTGATTCTGATAGGATTGGCAAGGTGCATTGCAATGGTAATAGTCTGGAACGAACTCGCAAAAGGAGATACCGAATATGCGGCGGGGTTAGTCGCTTTTAATTCCGTATTTCAGGTTTTATTCTTTTCTGTTTATGCCTATGTATTTCTGACTGTATTGCCGGAATGGCTGGGACTTCAATCGTTCAAGGTTGATGTTACTATTGCTCAGATTGCAGAAAGTGTTTTTATATATCTCGGAATTCCATTTATCGCAGGTATTTTAACAAGGTTAACATTGGTTAACCTTAAAGGAAAAGAATGGTATCACACAAAGTTTATACCTAAAATCAGTCCCATTACTCTTATAGCTTTGTTGTTTACAATATTTGTGATGTTTACATTAAAAGGCGAATATATTGTAAAAATACCTCTTGATGTTGTCAGGATAGCGATACCATTAATTTTATATTTTGTAATAATGTTTTTCGTCTCTTTCTTTATGGGAAAAAAAGTTGGAGCTGACTATTCTAAAACAGCAACATTGTCGTTTACCGCAGCAAGTAACAACTTCGAACTCGCAATAGCGGTTGCGATTGCAGTATTTACAATTAATTCAGGCGAAGCTTTTGCCGCAGTCATAGGACCTCTTGTTGAAGTCCCGGTATTGATAGCATTGGTAAACGTTGCATTATGGTTACAAAAAAAATATTTTAAAAACCCGGAAGAAGGCGAGGTCAAGCCTCCGGATTTATGTCCATAAAATATGAAACAAAAGAAATCTTAAAATTTATAAAGGAAGAAATATGAAGCATTTCGTAGTAACATTAATGTTGGTGATGATATTCGCATCCTGCGGTAAGAGTAATACTGAAAGCAATAAGCAAACAGCAGGCGTTAAAGATACAACTGTGAATCACAAAATTGAATTCATAGAGTTGGGCTCGGTTAATTGCGTTCCCTGTAAAAAAATGCAGCCTGTAATGGAATCAATTGAAAAAAGATACGGCGGATTAGTGAAAGTAACTTTTCACGATGTATGGAAAGATGAATCAGCAGGTAAAAAATATGGAATACAACTTATTCCAACACAGGTCTTCCTTGATGAAAAAGGCGTGGAACTGTTCCGGCACGAAGGATTTTTTCCTGAAGAGGATATTGATAGATTTCTGCAATCAAAAGGTGTAAATCCCGTAAACTGATGATAGATAATATATTCGAATATTTTACTAATGCTTTTTCCTATGGCTTCGGTTTCTCATTGCTTGCATCTTTTGCGTGGGGAATATTAAGTATAATATTAAGCCCGTGCCATTTATCAAGCATACCGCTCGTTATAGGATTTCTTACAACAAGGCAGGAAACAAACACAAAAAAAACAATATTGCTCTCAACTGTGTTTGCAACAGGAATATTGTTAACAATTATATTTATTGGGATTATTACCGCACTAACCGGACATATACTTGGAGATATAGGTAAAACAGGTAATGTAATAGTTGCAGTTGTTTTTATTATTATTGGATTTTATTTAATGGATATTATTAAAATTCCAATACCCGGAATGAGCATTAATTCACCTAAAAGTTCGGGATATATCTCTGCTTTGATTTTAGGGCTTTTATTCGGACTTGGCTTAGGACCCTGTACATTTGCATTTATGGCTCCTGTAATAGTGATTGTTTTTAAAATGTCCGCTATGAGCATTGTCAATTCTATACTGCTTTTGCTTGCCTTTGCACTTGGTCATTGTCTCGTAATTGCGCTGGCAGGAGTGTCTTTTATCAAAGTTCAGAAATATCTTAACTGGAACGAAAACACAAAAGTAATAAATATAATTAAAAAAATATCAGGTGTATTAATAATTTTAGCAGGAATATATCTGATATATTTGTATATCTAAAATATTTAGAGATGAAAAAATTTTTACTACCTTTCGCTTTGCTGACGGCAATATTCATTGTCGTCACAATTATTTTCAAACCAAACAATATTGCAGAGAGGCAAAATATATTCACGGATACAGTAAATTCGATGAATGTTTGTCCTCCATTTTATTTGTATGATGAGAACGACAGTTTAATAAATCCTGTTTCCGGTGAAAACAAAGACAAGCCGTATTCACCTCGCAACACATGCGGGAAATGTCATGATTACGAAAAAATAACAAAGGGATTTCATTTCCAACAGGGGAGAGGAGAAGAACCAAATGAATTGATGAAGGCAAGATATCAATGGGTAACATCTCCCGGGAATTATGGAGGTACCTGGTGCTCTCCGGCACCAATTTACAGACAGCTTGCAAAGAAGACAAATAAAAGTGCAAAAGAAATAGATATGACTTCTTTTGATTTTATAACGGCAACCTGCGGCGGATGCCACCCCGGAGGAGGTTCATTGGAATTTGACAGGGATGGGAAAAAATATGATAAAACGATGCTTGACCAAAACAACAATCTGATTTCAGGCGGAGATAATAATTTTGACGGAGATTATTACAAAGCCAAATGGGATAAGACAGGTGTCATAGAAGCAGATTGTATGCTATGCCATTTACCGGAATATAATTTCAAAGTCAGAAATGCGAATTTAGACAGCTTGAATTTTAAATGGATGGCAACAGCAGGTTCCGGATTAGCTTCGGTCAGCGGCAGTATTAAGACAGATAATTCGCCGGAAGTAATTTACGATATTTCTAAATTTGATAAAGACGGGAAATTATCATTGCATCTGGTTAGAGAGCCGAGAAACGAAACCTGCCTGAATTGTCATGCCAAGCCTGACTGGAAAAAACGGGGAGCTTCATACACTGCAAGAACTGATGTCCATATTGCCGCCGGGTTAAAATGTGTTGATTGTCATACAGCAGGCAGAAATGCCTCTAACGATAAAATTAGAGGTAAAGAAGAACATCAGTTTGGAAAAGGGGATGACCCTTCAGGATTTGTAAGAGATGACCTCGATAATACAGTAAGAGATTGTAAAGATTGTCACCTGACCGGATATAGAAATGCACCGATAGCAAAGCATAACTGGCTGCCGCCGCTTCATATGGAAGAGTTATCCTGTCAGACCTGTCACATAAGCACACGTACAGTAAAATCTGCACTTGTGCAGGTAAGTGATGTCTATAATCCGGGAACAAAAATTTCTCCTCCTCCAAAATATATCTGGACATTCTATGACCAGAATATGAAATATTGGAATCATTACGGGGAGTTAAATATGTTTACTAATAAAGACCAGCCGACTAATGTAACTTATCCGATAATAGCTGAATACAAAGGAAAATATTTTCCTGTTAATCCCGTTCATTCTGCATGGCCCGGAATTTATACGGAAGGAAAACCGGGATTAAATCAACCTAAGATGAAGGATGTTTATGGAATGTGGATTGCACATAAAAATGAAAACAAATATCCGGAATTATTAAAAATAAAAGACGATAACGGTGATAAAGTGCCGGAAGTTAATACCGATGAAGAAATTGATGCATTTATAAATTCAATGAAAGAGCATTTAACAGTAAGCGGTTACGATTTATCAGGCAAAGAAGTTGTATGGGTTAACAATGACAAGATGTATAAAAATTCGAAAGAATTTATTATGCTCGGGAAAGAAGAATTTGAATCATCTCCCTATGCTTCGGTTTATAAGTATTCCCACGATGTTTCGCCTTCAAAATCTGCTCTTGGAATAAACGGATGCACTGACTGCCATTCCTCAAAATCAAAATTTTTCAATGCTGATATAGTAAAGTATCCATTTGGAAAAGACGGCAAACCGGTTTTTGAACCTCAATATTCAAGAATGGATTTATCTTTCGTTTCTGTAATAATCGGATTTATCAGAGAAGAATATGTAAAGACAGCAATGTATATTGGTTTGCTTATTGGAGCTTTATTTTTATTGGCTTATTTAATAGTTGAGATAACAAATAAACAAAGAGTTATTAATATGAGTCCTTTAATATTTAAAAACATAACGATTATTTATGTATTGTTAATAGCAGTGATGTTGATTGTAGAATTTTCTTCAGGATTGGTTGAATATATGCTTCCTAATAAATTCCTGCTTGATTCTAATCATTTTATAATTGCCATAATTGTGATGCTATCCGGATACATCTCTTATTTGAAATTAAGAAAAGATGGTAAATCCAAACCATTGACAAAAATTATGCTTACACTGTTGATAGTAATAGCTTTGTCCGGAGCGTTTATGCTAATCCGCCTTGAAATGTTTTCTTTCATAATAAAATATTCTTATACCGTTTTTGATACAGCATTGATGATTACGGTTTACATTATAAATTACATCATCTTATCGGAAATAATATTAAAAATTAATTATCACCCTGAAGTTAAATGAGAACAATAATATTTTTATCAATTTTACTTTTTTCAAAGGTTTTGTTTAGCCAAAGTTACTATGAATTTTCTGCTGATGATTTAGATGGCAACACAATAAAATTAGAGAATGTAGCGAAAGCCGGACCCTTTATGATAGGTTTCTGGAGAAGCTGGTGTCCGTCGTGTAAAGACGAACAAAGAAATATGCAGATATTATATGAGAAATACAAAGACAAGGGATTTACATATTTAGGTATTAATATTGATAACCAGAAAACAGTTTCTAAAGTAAAATCATTTGTCGAAGCAAATGGATTTACATTCCCGGTAATTTTAGACACTGACAAGAAAATCTTTGAAGCCTATAGCGGAACAGAGGATGCTGTGCCGTATTATCTAATATTCGGAAAAGATAAAAATTTAATATCTGTTCATTTAGGTTATAAACAAGGCGATGAGATTATGATAGAAAATGAGATAAAAACAGCTTTAAACTTAAAATAAGTTTAACTGCAATTGAATATTCTTTTACTTCAATAAAAAATATTTTTATAAAAATATGTAATAGAATGTCAGCCTTGGAGTTACCGAGGGTTTTATATCTCTCCCCGAAGGAAGTGATTCATAAGTTTCTATAAATACATTCGGGCTGATTGTAACTTTATCTATCGGTGAATAATTTAAACTAACAAGAAACAGGTTCCTGCTGTCACCTTTATAATCCGAATCAGTATTCGGGTCATAAAAATCAAATCTGCCGACTGCAGAAAGATTCTTCAAAAAATAATATGATGCGAAAAATGATAGCCCAATAGCATTTCTATTCTTAATTGTCGTTCCGTTAATAATTCCATTCTGCGAAGTTGTCATAAATGATTCGGCTCCTATCATAAATTTGTCTTTTTCCTTATAACCCGCAAAAAATGCATAAGTTAAGTCGCTGTTACTCAGTGTGGCTTTTGGGTTTAATGTGCTGTTAGGGTCGTTAATTTCCGGCTTGGATCTAAAATCGAAATAAAAAGTCAGTGATAGATTTTTTACAGGGTTAACCTGAAAATGAGCATAATATCTTTTGTATTTATCTGTTTCAGGTTTATTACCGGAGCCGTCACCAAGCATCAACCAATATTTAAACATACCTTCTTTGTCAAATTTCCCTTTAAGTGAAATTGCAAGGTCTCTTGAAGAAACAATACCTCTTGCATCCATAATTGTTTTCTCGAGAAATCTGTTTCCCCAGATGCTTTCGGAAATCTCAAAAGCAGGTGTGGGCTGAATACCAAAAGTTAAATCACTGCCTTTAAAAATATTCTTCCATGTTAGATAAGCATCTTTTACAAACACACCAATTTTCCCGTCGCTGGAATTCGAAACCTGATCTGCCTCAAGTCTGAATCTTGTTACAAAACTTTCCGATATATCATAATCATAAGTAAAATAAATTCTCCTGAGTTGAATACCGTTAACATCTTGCTTTCCTCCATTTATTGTATTTGGAAGATTTAAAATACCTGTGTCCCTGATGGCATTATAAAATAAGTCGCCAAACATATAACCTGAGATTTTTCCTTTATTTAAAACTTCCTGAGAATAGGAAAGTTCTGCAAGGCTCAATAAAAAAAGTACAAGTAATAATTTTCTAATCATTTTATTGGTGTGCTGATTTTAGTTAACGAAAAATTAACAATAAAGTAATAATTAGTTTTCAAAAGTTTGTTACATTTATGTAATTTAATAAATTTGATATTCAAAATAAATGAAAGCAGTAATTTATTCGGCAATAATAATTCTATTTTTTGTTTTATTACAGGAAAATAGTAACGGAGAATCTTTAAATGATGAATGTGATAAAAATTGCGGAGTTTTAACAGTAAATACCCAAACCTGTGAAAAATATGATGATGGATTTTACCGGAAAGAGTATGCTCCGTTTCAGATTTGCAATATGAAAAACGAAATTGTCCTTGCAGTCGGAAATTCCTGGGATGTACCCGCGAATGTAAAATTACCCGAAGGCGAATATAAAGTAATTCAGGATAACATTACAAAAACTGTAATTGTTAAATCATGCTCACAATCTGAAGTTCATTTCTGATAAGTATTTATAAATCAATAAAGATTATTTCTTTTCAATCTCTATTTTAAACCCAAAAAAATTGGATTGAAAAATAAGAAATATTTTTTTAAATTATGTGTTCATTGGAGTCGTAGTTCAGTTTGGTTATCCCGAGCAGTCGGGACTGACTGTCACGACAG